>JBMZPN010000049.1:0-10202 GCA_049620845.1 Puniceispirillum sp. (SeqCode) | reverse complement strand
GGCGGGTTAATCGCCAGATCAGTCCTATTTATCGAATAGATGTGCAGATATTATTCGCAGTGGCACATGATGCCTGATCGGTCTATATATATTAAGCTAGCGGATTCAGCGAATCCTGTCTGTTATTTGCAAGCGTGCCTGCCAGGATTTTCGTTTTGAGATTTGATATGACGTCAGCCATTTCATCACCGATACATACCCGCTTTACCGCCGCCCCGCAGAATGGCATGGCGATCACGGCACGCGGGCTGGCAAAGACCTATGGGCAAAAAGGTAGCGTCCCGAAAGACGCGCTGAGAGGCATTGATCTGGACATTCCAGTGGGATGCGTGTTCGGCCTGCTTGGCGCGAATGGCGCGGGCAAATCGACCTTTATCAATATTATGGGCGGCACGGTTATCAAATCGGCTGGCCAGGTCAGCATATGGGGCACCGATATTGACGAAAACCCCCGCCAGTCGCGCGCCAATATCGGCATCGTTCCGCAAGAGCTGAATATTGATGCCTTTTTCAGCCCCCGCGAAACATTAGAGCTTATGTCCGGCCTGTTTGGTGTGCCCAAATCCGAATGGCGCATTGACGAAATTCTGGACATGGTCAGCCTGACAGAACAGGCCGACTCTTATGCCCGCCACCTGTCCGGCGGTATGCGTCGCCGCCTGCTTGTGGCCAAAGCCATGGTGCATAGCCCGCCGATTCTGGTGCTTGACGAGCCGACGGCCGGTGTTGATGTGTCATTGCGCCAGCGCCTGTGGGACAATATCCTGACCTTGCGCGATAGCGGCGTGACCGTGGTGCTGACGACGCATTATCTCGAGGAAGCCGAAGCGCTATGCGACCATGTTGCCATTATCGATAAAGGCAATGTTATCACGTCAAAGCCAAAGCATGAATTGATGCAGGAAGCCAATGTCAAGGAACTGCATCTGAGCCTGACTTCGCCGCCGCCCGCGCCATTGCCCGATGCGCTGATTGCGCTTGGCGCGACATGGCAGGATGGCACTTTGCAAATCCGGTTTAACCCGCGCGAGATCAGCGCCGGCGCGATCATCGGCAAGGTCACCGCGCTGGGGCTTGAAATTGGCGATGTCAGCACGCAGGAAACCGACCTTGAAGATGTGTTTCTGGCTTTGACCGCCGAACGCTAGGCCACAGGCCAGCTTTCAGACATGAGGCATGTTAGCGGCGTATGTGGGCGGCGGTTCTGGCTTTGGGCTTGTCGTGCGCGGGCTGGTCATACGGGCTGGTCGTTGGGGTTTATAGTTCGGGCTTGGCTTCGGGCGGCGCACAGTGTATGTCTTGTGGCTATCTATCCACCGATTTGAATTTTGCGGATATGAAGAATGCACCCGTAGCTCAGCTGGATAGAGCGCTGCCCTCCGAAGGCAGAGGTCAGAGGTTCGAATCCTCTCGGGTGCGCCAATCCCCATACCAATCCACCCCCTCATCACCTCAGCCCTCCGCCATGTGCGCCCATCACAGACAGCACATCCCAGCACGCCCCCATCGTATGGTAATCAACCTTGCCTGCGGGTGATTTATACGGCTCTATCCAGCTGCCATCCTGCGCCACGATCCTGTACCAGCCGCCATTATCATGATCGACCAGATGATCCCACGACCATTGCCATAGCCGGTGGTAATCCTGCTGATAGCGCGGCGTGCCTGTGCGCTGATAAAGCCGCCAGGCGGTTGCAATCGCCTCTGCCTGAACCCAGAAATATTTATGCGCATCGGCAAAACCGCCATCGGGTGAATAGCCATAAACAAGCCCGCCATGTTCGGCATCCCAGCCGCTTTGCATCGCCCGGTCAAACAGGCCTGTCGCCGTCGGCAGATACCAATCCGCAGGCGACAGATGATCCAGCTGTAACAGCAATTTTGCCCATTCGACCTGATGCCCGGGCTGAAAACCCCACGGTTTGAACAGATCATCCGGCTTGTCGATATTATACTGCCAGTCGGGTTGCCAGTCAGTGTCGTAATGCTCCCAGATCTGGCCATCACATCGCGCCGCCAGCACCGTGCAGAACTGATGCGCTATGGTTCCAGCACGTTCCAGAAATTGCCAGTCATTGGTGGCTTCAAAGCTGGCGATCAGCGCTTCAACGCCATGCATATTGGCATTCTGGCCGCGATAGTCAGACAGGGTACCCAGGCTTGCATCGCGCTCGTCAGCATAGGCAGAATGTCTAGCTTCCCAGAAATAGTGATCCATAAAGGCAAATACATCATATAGCGTGTCTCTGGCTCCAGAAATGCCAAGGCGCAAAGCATAGGCGGCGGCCAGCATCACAAAGGCGTGGCCATAAGCCATGGCGCGCCCATCATCAGCCACGCCGTTTTTTAGCTGCCAGATATACTGGCCATCGGCGCCGCGGTGATGCGTCTCGAGATAGCGCAAGCCATGCGCCGCCCAGTCGTGATGGGTCTGGTCACCAGTTTGAAAATAGGCCTGCGCATAATTGAACACGAACCGAGCAGAACTGACCAGATGGCGCGTGGCGGTGTCATAAACCGATCCGTCATCCAGAAAATGATGAAAGAAACCGCCATTCGCATCAAAGGCATGCGGGGCATAAAAATCCAGAATCGATTTTACATGACCTTTAAGAAAATCAGCCGACTCAAAATCAGGATAGTGCATGTCTCAACCATCGCTCGCTTATGTGCATTTGTCATATCAACGGCACCTTGATAGCACAAACGAAAATGCGCTGACATGCTGTCAAAATGATCCTGCCTTCATGACGGGCTATTTAGGTTGCCATCTTCACATGCCTACCATACTGTCGGCACAGGATATTTTTCGGGCTTAACGAAAGTTTGGTGACATTGTGATTGCAGATGCCCTGAAAGAAAGACTGTCGCGCGCTGGTATTCATTACGGTTGGGTGATGGTTGCCATAGCGTTTCTGACAACGGTATTTTCCTCTGCCGTGGGCAGCCTGCCGCAGATACTGATTTTGCCAATGATAAAGGAATTTGGCTGGAACATCTCTGATGTGTCCCGTGCCACGGCCTTGATGTATGTCATTTTGGCGTCGCTTTGCCCTTTTGGCGCAGCCTTGATGCTGAGGATTGGCGTCGTCAAGGTTGTGCTTCTGTCGATCATGCTGAATGTCGTGGGTTTGACCTTGACCGTTCTTGCCTATGAGAAATGGCATCTACTGGTCAGCGTCGGCGTCTGCCTTGGCATTGCGGCGGGCATCATCGGATTGGGGCTTGCCTCAACGATTGCCATTCGCTGGTTCAATCTCAAAAGAGGGCTTGTCATTGGCATATTGACCTCGGCCTTTGCCGCAGGGCAGCTGGTTTTTGTGCCGTTCATGGCATGGATCACAACCGTCTTTGATTGGCGTTTTGCCGTTCTGCCCGCCATGATTGGCCTCAGCCTGTGCGGGGTTCTATATCTGCTGTTTGGCAAAGACTGGCCAGCAGAGCTGAATGTGCCAGCCTATGGCGACAAGGATATCTATGTGCCGCCAGCGCAAAGTTCCGACAATGTGGTGCTGATCAGCCTAACCTGCTTGATGACCGCTTGCAAACAGCCTGCTTTCTGGGTTCTGGCAGGTACATTCTTTATTTGCGGCCTGACATCAACCGGCATTGTCGGCCAGCATTTTATCCCCTTCTGTGGCGATAATAATGTCGGCATTGTGCTGGCTTCGTCCTATCTGGCATTGATGGGTGTTTTCAACTTCATTGGCACAATGGGGTCTGGCTGGCTGTCTGACCGGTTTGATAATTACAAACTTCTGGGGGTCTATTACGCATTGCGTGGCGTGTCTCTGGTATATCTGCCCTTCAGCGATTTTGGTGTCGTGGCGATGACGTTATGGGCCATTTTCTTTGGCCTCGATTTTATTGCAACGGTGCCGCCAACTGTTCGCCTGATTGGCAAGCTGTTTGGCACTGTCAACGCGCCAGTGGTGTTTGGCTGGGTTTTTGCCGCGCATCAATTTGGCTCGGCCGTGGCCGCTTATGGGGCTGGCTATAGCCGCGATACGCTATTTTCCTACGCGCCGGCGTTTCTGATCGCTGGCGCTGCCTGTTTCGCCGCCACGGCCATGATTATGTCTTATAAAGCATTTGGATCAAAAGAAACCCACGCCTGACAAACCGCCACTTGATATATCATCAGGAAGGTTTTTTGCCCGCATGTTCCAGAATTGGATAGGCTATGGCGACAATATGCGAATGGATGCGCTTTAGATCGCGTAAAATATCCATATGCAAGCTACTGGTACTGATGCTTTCCGGACGTTCCTCGCGCAAACGCTCCATATGTGATTTAGCGCCAGCCTGCAGCATACGACGAACAATGCGCTTTTCCGTTAACAGCTGGTTCGCAAGTTTCACATCATCCGAAATGAAAACGCCAATAGCCATCGACAAGCCATTCACAACGCGCTCATGCATGGCTTTGATCTCAGCAAAGCCTTCAGGTGAAAATTCCAGTTTTGCAGAAATTTTCTTCCCGTGAAGCTCCATCAGATTCTCGGTAATGTCACCAATATGCTCAAGGTCGGTTGTAAAGGTAAGAATATTGGTTATGCGGCGGCTGTCATTCTCACCCAGAGGTGCGCGGCTAACTTTCGTAACGTATAGCTTGATCGCCTCATGCAGACGGTCGACATCATTATCCATTTTCATGACCGCGCGCACAGCTTTGCGGTCACTTTTTTCGATGGCGGCAAGACTTTTCAGCAGCATGGCATCAATCATATGCCCCATACGCACCGTTTCCAATGTCGCGCTGGCGATCGCCATCGATGGGTCGTCAATATTGTCATAATCCAGATGCTGAGGCGCAATTTTGGTCTTTTTCATGCGTTCTTCAGGCAAGAGCTTTTCAACAAAGCGGGCAATCGGATTAATAAAAAACAGAAATCCAGCCGCAATTATGACGTTGAACAAGGTATGGAAATTCACAACATATCTAGCACTATCGTCACTCAATAGCGCTAAGAACGATGTGATGTGATCAATGAATGGCAGAATGACCAAGCAACCAATTAGCTTGAACGCCGCATTTGTAACAGGTATCCGGCGCGCCTTATTTCCTTTTGCCCAGTTCGCCATAATGGCTGGAATCGTACCCCCGATATTTGCACCGATGACCAGAATAAGAGCCATATAAATCGAAATAACCCCACCTGCCTGCAGTGATATAATCAGCAAAACCATTGCCAGGCTTGAATGTGCCAGCCATGTGATAAGCGCCATTAAAATGATCGCCAGCATAAAGTCATGTTCCAGTGACCTGAATATATCTTGCAGGATCGGCGCATCGCGCATCGGCGTTGAAAATTCCGAAATCATGCCAAGTGCCATCAACATCAAGGCAAGGCCTATGGCCGCCCGTCCCCATTGCCGACGCGCATCATTCTTTGAGGTGAAATGCAAAATGACACCACCCAGCGTCAGCAAAGGTATCAGCCAGCTGATATCGAATGTCAGGATCTGTGCAACGATCGTTGTGCCAACGTCAGCCCCTAAAATAATAGCCAAGCCAGCCGCAGTTGTGACGATACCTCGTGACGCAAATGAACTTATGATCAGGCCAGTTGCCATACTGCTTTGCAAGACCATCGTCACCAGCACACCCGAAGCAAAGCCGACATAGCGATTGGACATGCCTTTACCAACCGTTTTTTGCAGGCGCTTGCCAAGCGCGCGGGACATGCCAATACGCACCATCCGCATGCCCCATAGCAACAATGCAGCCGCTCCAAGTAAATTGATCAATATTTGCGTTGAGGTAATTTCAACATCTCCATTAGAATAAAATACTCAACAAAAACTCTTATAGCATATTTTGACAGCAGAGCTTTTTAGCATGTCATAAACCCTGGTCAGCGATAACAAGCGACAAAGGCTGATGATCCGATGCATCTGTTTGTAACTGCACATCTAGACTTGTGATCGATTGTTTCAATGCGCCAGAAACGAAGAAAAAGTCCCGACAATGCGCGCCTTGCGGCCATTGTACGTGGTCATATAAACCACAGGTCGGGGCATGTTCCTTGTCCTTATGTACTATGCACCATGCATCATCATAGCCGTCACCCAACGCACGAAACGGTTCGGTTAACGTGCGGTAATCCTCGTCATTCGGCGTTGAATTGAAATCACCGCATAGAATAGCGTTGGCGGGGCGCGGTATCGCCGCATAGGGGTCTGTTGATAAAATCCCCGGGTCATATGGAAGGTTCGCCAGCACGTCACCTAAATTATCTCGCAACCGTATCATTTGCGCGATGCGCTGATGCGCACTGTGAAATTCCAGATGTGTTGTGATGACACGCAATGGATCATTTGCTGTTTGCACGACAATTTCCGTAGCTTGGCGCGGCATATGTTTGACCGGCATTTCCGATACTGGTTGCGGCAGAAGGTGGTTGAAAATTTGTATCACCGGTAATCGCGATAAAATTAAATTACCAAATTGCCATCGCTGGCCAGTCGTTGGATGCAAGCGATCAATGGCGGCGCCAAAAACTGGATCATGTTCGGGAAAGAGGGCAGAAAATTCCGCTACCTGATCGTATCCCATGCCCATATCAAGATCAGGGTTAAAACGCGACACTTCCTGAAGGCATATTATATCTGCGTCACCCATTTCGCGTATGATATTAGCTATGCGGGCAAGATCAACCTTTCCATCAACGCCAAGCCCACACTGAATATTCCACGAAATGACCTGCATTGCTTACAAAGTTCCTAATTTCGAACCGAGGTCAACAAATCAGCTATTTCGGTAAAGCCGGCACCGCCTCGTCCTTCTGTAATATAGGCCGGAGGACTATCAAGCTGACCTTCGAAATCAAGAACATTTGCCACACCTATAGAATGTGAAAAATATTTGAACATCGGCGCGTCGTTCGGAGAGTCACCTGAAAAAATAAAGTCAGTTTCGCAGCTTTCCAGATCAAGACCATGGCAATGCTCGACATAGAGTTTGGTCATGGTCAGTTTATCGTAGTTTCCAAACCAACCATTTACGTGGATTGAGCTTACCTTAACTGTCACACCTTCAGTGACCAGCAAGTCTACAATCTGATCGACGCTTGCGCGCGGCAATGGGGGCACGTCCTCGGAAAAATCAATCGCAAGGTCAGTTTCGCGATATGCCTGATCTGCTGAAATAGCGGCGCCCTTTACCTTGGAGACAACGATATCTCCTAGCGATAACAGGCGCGCTCGATTGGCCTGCCGTGTTTCAGCATTGTCAGCGAAATAACGCTTCATGCGTTTGGCTTGGCGGTCGTAATGGAAATAAAAGGCACCATTCTCGCCAACCACACCATCTACTGGCCATAAGCGGGCGATTTGATCACACCATCCGGCTGGGCGCCCCGTAATGGGAACCACCAACAGCCCCTTATCTTGCAGAGTTTCCATCGCAGTATAGGCGGCCGAGGTTAAACGGCCATCACTCGTCAGCGTATCATCAATATCGGTAAATACACCACGTATTGTCTTGAGTTTAGCAAGTGGCAAATCCGACAACTTTTTCATAAATTCTCCTAAATTTTAGACTTATTCACTGGCATCAGGCTTTGATAAGGAGATCAAAACGTTTCGGTTGCCTGTAAAATCACTTAATTCCCGCATGCATGAAAGACTGAACGAATTGACGCTGGAACAAAAGGAACGCAACCAACAGCGGGGCAACCGCCAATAATGTTCCCGCGGTGATGATTGACCAATCCACACCCGACTCAGGTGCCCCAAAGATAGCAAGACCAACCGTTAGCGGGCGGGTGCCTACCGAATTGGTAATCACCAGTGGCCATAAAAAATTATTCCAGTGATAACTTACCGAAACTAGCCCATAAGCAACATAGGTCGGCCGCGCCAGTGGTACATAAACCTTCCACAAAATCTGCATAATCGAGCAGCCTTCAACCCGTGCGGCGTCTTCCAGCTCTTTTGGAATTGTCTTAAAGGTCTGGCGAAGCAGGAAAATACCAAAGGCACTGGCCATATAGGGTAAGCCAACACCGGTAATTGTATCTACAAAGCCCAGCTTGCTCATCGTCACATAATTCTCAACGATAAGGACTTCGGGCATGATCATGAGCTGTAAGAGAACAAAACTAAAGGCGACTGATTTGCCCTTGAAATCAAACCGCGCAAAGGCGTATGCCGCCAAGGTACAAAGCACCAGTTGAGCTGCCAATATCGAAGTAACAATGGCAATCGTATTCACAAAATACTGAGCAAATGGTGCCTGGTTCCACGCCACTTTGAAATTCTCAAGCGACAAGGGCGCAAAAAGCTCAAAACGTGTGGCATATTCCGGAGGGTGAAAAGCGCTCCAGAATGCATAAAGCAGTGGTAACACCCAGAGAATGGCCAGAAACCATGCCGCCAGAACTTCCAGCGAGCCCAATAGACTGAATTTAGGGGCAAGACGACTCATTGATAATGCACCCTTTTATCAAGAAATACGAACTGGCCGATGGCAATGAGTGCCAGCACCACCAAAAGCACAACGGTCAAGGTTGAGGCATAGGCCTGATCTAGGAAACTGAAAGCCACTTCATAAATATAATAAAGCAGAAGCGAGCTGGCATTGTCGGGGCCACCCTTGGTCAATATGAACAGATGATCAACCAGCTTGAATGAATTGATAATGGCATTAATCAGAACAAACAGCGTGGTCGGCATTAACAAATAAAGCAGGACGCGGCGGAAATAGTACCAGCGGCTGGCACCCTCAAGACGCGCCGCTTCTTCAAGCTCTGGTGACACGGACTGCAAAGCGGCGAGGTAGAAAATCATAAAGAAACCCGCTTCTTTCCAGATTGTTATGACAATAACACACCCCAATACAGTATTGGGATCACCAAGCCAGTTATGACCACTAAACCCGAAATTTTGTAATATCTGGTCAATGAGGCCAATGTCCGGCGTGTAGAAAAATAGCCAGATATTCGACACGGCAATCATGGGAAGTATCGTTGGTGTGAAATAGGCCATTCGGGTCAGCGATTTAAGCGGCAATTTGCCATTCACCCAGAGCGCCATCAAAATAGCCAGCGCGATTGAAATGGGAATTGTGCCCACAGCGTAAATGACATTATTCCACGCCACCTGCCAGAAGACCTCGTCCTCAAGCATATAGTCAAAATTTTCTAGGCCGACAAATTCAGATGGACGTAAGGCCGTACCTTGCGAAAAAAAACTTTTCGCCAAGGTCGCAACCGTTGGGTAATACGTAAAAGCAACAAGAAAAATCGCTGCCGGCATCAAAAGGAGCCAACCATAAACCGATGTCATCGCGGTGCGGTGGTGCATCTTTGATCTCCCTGCTGACAACTAAAGCATTAAAAATAATTAAAGGCATCTCCGGCAGCATGAACACACACTGCCGGAGTGAAAGAGGTGACTAGCGATAGCGCTTTAGCAGACGATCGGCCTTGCTTTGTGCATCACCAAGAGCTTCGGCTGGGCTTTTGGAGCCGACCAAGGCGGACTGAATAGCGTCATCAAGCATTTTGCGAACGCGGCCTGTCTGATATGTTGACAGTTCCGCAGTGGCAAATTCAAGCTGATCACGCGCAACAGCAGCTGGTGGGAAAGCTTTGACATAATCCTGCAGGGCTTTTGTATTATAAGCCTCAGGGCCAGTGCCAAGATAACCAGTCTTCATGCTCCACTCTCCTGTTCTGGCAGGCTGAGTCAGGAATTTGATAAGCTTGAGAGAAGCGGCTTGTTCTTCAGCTGATGTATCTTTGAAAATGTAGAAGTTACCACCACCAGTTGGTGTACCGCGACGCTTTTGCGCTGGCAGCATTGCAACGCCAAAGTCAAATTTTGCATTCTTTTTGACTGTGGTCAGATTGCCTGTCGAATGCCACATGATGGCTGTCTTTTCTTCCAAAAAGTTCTGGCGCAACGTACCCCATTCGATCGTACCTTCAGGCATGATACCGTGGTCTGAACCAAGTGACTTCCAAAATTCCAACGCCTCAATAGTTGCAGGCTTGTCAAAATGGGTCATGTTACCATCGCCATTCATCAGCGTCTGTCCATTTTGCATGGCAAGTGCCCCAAACATCCAATATGGATAGCCTGTTGATGGGATCATAGCACCCCACTGATCGACACTATCACCTGATTTTTTGGTCAGCTTTTTACCTGCTGCTACAAATTCGTCCCAGGTGGCTGGTGGGCTTTCTGGATCCAGA
>JBMZPN010000048.1:0-10220 GCA_049620845.1 Puniceispirillum sp. (SeqCode) | reverse complement strand
TACTTGCTGGAGAATGCTGGTGCCACATTGATTCGCGGTTTTGCCAAGGTGACCAGCCCGCATAGTGTCACCGTGAATGATCAGGACATAACCGCCAAAACCATTTTGCTGGCTGTTGGCGGCACGCCGCAGATGATTGACGTGCCTGGCATGAACGCGCATGCGATTACCTCGAATGAAGCTTTGGATCTTGATGATTTTCCGTCTGAAATCGTGATTTATGGCGGCGGCTATATTGCGCTCGAATTTGCCGGCATTTTCAATGGCTTTGGTGCAAAAACACATCTTGTCTATCGTGGCGATCTGCCTTTGCGTGGTTTTGATGAGGACATCCGCCGTCATATTGCCACAGCGATGCAGGATCGCGGTATTATTTTGCATCCGGGCACAACCGTTAATGCGATCAAGGCTGACAAGGGCAGAAAGTCGATCACCCTCAGCGATGGTTCAACGATCCTTGCTGATCAGATGATGGCCGCAACTGGCCGCAAGCCCAATACAGACCAGCTAGGCCTTGCAGACATTGGTGTTGATATGGGGTCTAATGGTGAAGTGCTTGTGGATGCGCATTCACGCACATCTGTGCCCAGTATCTATGCTGTTGGCGATGTAACGGATCGGGTAAATTTGACCCCTGTTGCGATTAATGAAGGCCATGCTTTTGCCGACACGCTATATGGTAATAATCCTCGCACCATCAGCCATGACAATATTGCCTCGGCAGTTTTTAGCCAGCCACCCATTGCCACCGTTGGATTAATCGAAGCTGACGCCGCCGCGAAATATGGCAAGATACGTGTTTATGAAAGCCAGTTTCGGGCGATGAAAAACACCATATCGGGACGCGGTGAAAAAACCTATATGAAGCTTATCGTTGATGATGCCAGCGACAAGGTGGTTGGCGCGCATATGATGGGGCCTGATTGTGCGGAAATTATGCAAGGGGTGGGGATTGCGGTAAAAGCCGGTGCTACCAAAGCCGATTTTGATGCCACCATCGGCATTCACCCAACGTCTGCCGAAGAATTTGTGACCATGCGCTCTCCGCGTGATTGACCTGTTTTTCGGGCTGATGAGGCGATACCCATTTGCAGATTAGCAAGATTTATGGGTATGGCCATCTGGCGAAAAAGCTTGAATTTTCTGCATAAATACGCATGATTGGGCTTATTCATACATCAAGAATGCACTTTCGACCTGTCGCGGTGCAAATGAGGATCAAAAATTATGGAATGGCAGCCAACTAGCTGGCGCTCGCACCCTATTTTGCAGGTGCCCGAATATCCCGATGCCGATAAGGTGCAGATGGTCGAGAAAAAACTGTCGGCCATGCCACCACTTGTGTTTGCCGGGGAAGCGCAAAGTCTGCGTGATCGCCTTGGTGAAGTCGCTGAAGGCCGCGCCTTTTTACTGCAAGGCGGTGATTGCGCCGAAAGTTTTGCCGAATTTTCGGCCAATAACATTCGCGACAGCTTCAAGGTATTGTTGCAGATGGCGGTGGTTCTGACTTTCGGCGCTTCCATGCCAGTGGTAAAGATTGGCCGCATGGCTGGGCAATTTGCTAAGCCAAGGTCGGCACCAACCGAAGTTATAGATGGCATTGAACTGCCAAGCTATCGTGGTGATATGGTCAATGCCATGGGCTTCACCGAAAAGGATCGTGTACCTGATCCAAAGCGGCTTTTGCGCGTTTACGAACAGTCAGCTGCCACACTCAATCTTCTTCGGGCTTTTGCGCAAGGCGGCCTTGCCGATCTGAACAAGGTGCATAGCTGGGTCAATGATTTTCTGCGTGACGCACCTGAAACGGCTAAATTTGAAGCCTTAGCTGAACGTATCGATGAATCTCTTGCATTCATGAAGGCATGCGGAATTACGTCGGCTACTGCACGGCCATTGGCTGAGACCGAACTCTATACAAGTCACGAAGCATTATTGCTCAACTATGAAGAAGCAATGACGCGGCGCGATACGATCACTGACGAGCAGGGCTGGTATTCGACATCAGCACATATGGTCTGGATTGGTGACCGCACCCGCCAGCCTGATGGTGCACATGTTGAATATATGCGCGGTATTTCGAATCCAATCGGATTGAAATGCGGGCCAAGCCTTGATCCAGATGAATTACTGCGTCTGATTGATGCGCTAAATCCCGATAATATTCCGGGGCGCCTCACTCTGATTGCCCGTATGGGCGCTGATAAGGTGCGCGCCGGTTTGCCGCCATTGCTCAAAGCTGTGCAGAAGCACGGATCGCATGTGGTCTGGTGCTGTGACCCGATGCACGGAAATACCATCAAGGCGTCAAGCGGTTATAAGACACGGCGGGTTGACGATGTCATGTCTGAAGTTCGCGGCTTTTTTGATGCGCATGATGAGATAGGCACTTATCCGGGTGGCGTCCATTTTGAAATGACTGGACAGAATGTGACTGAATGCGTTGGCGGTGTTGTCGATGTAACCGAAGCGCGTTTGGGTGATCGTTATCATACGCATTGCGATCCACGTTTGAACGCGGCTCAGGCATTGGAATTAGCGTTTCTAATTGCTGATTTGATGAAGAATCGCCGTGCTGGGCAGACTGAATTGTCGCAAGCTATCTAAGTGTTTTACCTGTCATCATTGCGGATAGCGGGGAGACATAATGTCAGAATTTGACAGTTCAGGGCCAAAGCCTGGTGTTCAGCCTAGTTTGACCGATACCTATTTCAGGCATACGCGCAACATTGTGCAAACGCATGGTGATTGTGATGTAACCTATGCTGTGTTTATGCGCCGCCCTGTAACTTTGGCAGGGAAACTGGCATTCGACTGGCTTGAAGCGATGGCTGAAAGCCGTGGTGTCACCATACAGATTGAAAAGCTTTATGTCGAAGGCGCATGGATTGGTGCTGGCGAGCCTATTTGCTATATCAGCGGGCCATTTTCAGCACTCGTCGATCTGGAAACAATTTTTCTGCAACGTCTGGGGCCAAGCTGTGTTGCGGCCTATAACGCCTATAATATGTGCATTGAATTGCCCCATGTCGGCTTTCTGGCCATGGATGCGCGGCATTGTGCAGGTTCTGAAATGGCCGAATTGATGGCCTATGGCGCGTCTGTTGGGTCTAACAAGGCCAAAGCCAAAACAGGTGCAGTCGGTTTCATAGGTTGTGCGGCAGATGCCACAGCGCATTTCTTTGGTGCTGAAAAAGGTATGGGCACCATGCCGCATGCCCTGATTGGCTATGCCGGCTCAACTTTACGGGCAGCGCAATTGTTTCATGAAACAATTCCGGATGCCCCGCTAACGGTTCTGGTCGATTATTTTGGCACTGAAATCACCGATGCACTTGAGGTGGCTAACTATTTCAGTGATCTGGCAAAATCGGGGTCTTTATCAATTCGGCTTGATACGCATGGTGGCCGTTATGTCGAAGGGCTGGATACGCAGACCTCATATGCTGTTCTTGAACGGAATGTGCCCGAAGCTATCCGCGGATATCGCAGTGATGCCGAACTCAAACATCTAATGGGTACTGGCGTCAGCGCCGCATCAGTCTGGCATCTTCGCGAAACGCTTGATAAGCATGGATTTGAAAATGTAAAAATTGTTGTATCAAGCGGCTTTGGCCCAGATAAATGTCGGGTCTTTTCACTGGCAAAAGCACCCCTTAATCTGATTGGTACAGGTTCGTTTCTGCCACAAATATGGTCTGAAACTTATGCGACCGCTGATATCATAGCTTATGATAATCAGGCGCGGGTAAAAGTAGGTCGCGAATTTCTAATTCGTAAATAGAAACAGTATTATGATTGATAAACCCATCTCGATTGCGCTTGCTCAGTTGAATTCACATCTTGGCAATATTGCCAGTAACGTCGAAACGCTGATTGATGCCCGTGAAAAGGCTAATGCCAGTGGTGCAGATATCATTGTGACGCCGGAGATGTTTTTGACTGGATATCCCTGCGATGACCTTGTTCTGCGCAGTGATTTTATGCGGGAAGTTGAAGCTGGTATTGACCATCTAGCGCAAGTAACGTCAGATGGCGGTGCGGCGTTTATTGTTGGTGCCCCCTATCGTGAACAGGATGGTAATAACGTTAACATCTTCAATTCGGTATTTGTTCTCGATGGTGGTAAAATCATTGGACGGCGTGACAAGGTAAATCTGCCTAATTACGGTGTCTTTGATGATAAGCGCAATTTCACCGCCGGATCTATGCCTGGGCCTGTTCTGGTTCGTGGCTTGAAACTTGGTTTGCCCATTTGCGAAGATATCTGGACGCCTGATGTGGTCGAATGCCTGCAGGAATCCGGTGCCGATATGATCGTGTCTTTGAATGCGTCACCGTTTGACAGTCGCAAGAATGACCAGCGTATGGCGCATGCCGTTAGCCGGACGATTGAATCATCGTTACCGCTTCTTTATGTCAATTTGATCGGTGGTCAGGATGAATTGGTTTTTGATGGTGGATCATTTGCGCTTAATGCCGATGGTAAACTTGCTGCCCATTTGCCTAGTTTTTCCCAAGCTGTGGTTCAGGTTCAGGTCAAATCCGATTTTGGTGCCTTGTCTCTGACAGGGCAGATCACACCACCCGATGAAGATATGGCGGCTATCTATCGCGGGTTGATGTTAGGTGTCCGCGACTATGTTCAGAAAAATGGCTTTCCCGGTGTTATTCTTGGCTTGTCGGGTGGTATTGACTCGGCCTTGGTGGCTGCCATTGCCGCCGATGCACTCGGGGCTGATGCTGTTCATGCCGTGATGATGCCATCACCCTATACCAGTGAAGAAAGCCTTACAGATGCTGCTGATCTTGCCAACCGTTTTGGCATGCGCCTTGATACAATTTCGATAGAGCCAGCGATGGCGGCGATGAATGAAATGCTGGTTGATCAATTTGCAGGTAAGGATCCGGATATTGCCGAAGAAAATATCCAGTCGCGTTTGCGCGGCACCATTTTGATGGGTATTTCAAACAAGAATGGTGCAATGGTTATGGCGACTGGCAACAAATCGGAATATGCGGCTGGCTATTCAACGCTATATGGTGATATGTGCGGCGGTTTTGCGCCGATAAAGGATGTCTGGAAGGTGCAGGTTTTTGACCTATGCCGTTGGCGTAATGCCAATCTTCCGCGTGGCGCGGCAGGGCCAGAGGGTGAAGTGATACCAAAACGTATTATCGATAAGCCGCCGTCCGCCGAACTGCGTCCGGATCAGAAAGATACGGACTCATTGCCGCCTTATGACCGGCTTGATGCGATCATGCGGGCATTGACCGAGGATGCGGCTGATATTGATGCTATCGTGGCGCAGGGCTATGAAAGACATGAAGTAGCCCATGCCAGCCAGCTTTTGTTTCGTGCCGAATTTAAACGATTTCAGGCAGCACCAGGGCCAAAGATGACTTCGGTTGCCTTTGGTCGAGATCGCCGCCTACCATTAACGTCTGGATTTAGCCCCCTAAAACCGTTTATGAAATAGGCTGGGTTTAACCCTAAATTAAAAGCGCAGAAGCGTGACCAGGAGATAAAATGAGTGCGATAAAGGTTCGTTTTGCGCCAAGCCCGACAGGCAATCTGCATGTCGGAAATTTACGTACAGCTTTGGTGAATTATCTGTTTGCCCGTAAATTTGATGGGCACTTCATGTTGCGCATTGATGATACTGACGAAGAAAGATCAACAGTCGCATTTGAAGAGTCTATTCGCGCTGATCTGAGCTGGATGGGCATGACTTGGGAGTCAGAAGACCGCCAGTCCAACCGCCTTGCACGCTATGATGAGGCACTTGCTGATCTGGTCGCCAAAGGACGCGCCTATGCCTGTTATGAATCGCCGGAAGAGTTATCACTAAAACGTAAAGCCCAGCTTGGTGCGGGTAGGCCACCGGTTTATGATCGGGCAGGTTTGAAGCTGACTGACGAAGCAAAGGCCAAATTCGAAGCAGAAGGGCGCAAGCCACACTGGCGCTTTTTGTTGAATGACGCAGAAGTTAGCTGGCATGACAAGGTGCGCGGCGATGTTGCCTATCATATGTCCAGCCTGTCTGACCCTGTCCTGATGCGTGAAGATGGCCGCGTGATTTACACTTTGGCATCGGTGGTTGACGATATCGATCACGGCATAACACACATCCTACGCGGCGAAGATCATGTCACCAACTCAGCCGCTCAAATACAGCTGTTTGAGGCGCTTGGCGCGACAGCACCAACAATGGGGCATGTCGCATTGCTTGCAGGCGCTGATGGCGAAGGCCTGTCAAAGCGTCTGGGTAGCTTGTCGATTGGTGAATTGCGAGCAAATGGCCTGGAGCCTGAAGCGATTGCCAGTTTGCTGGCGCGTATTGGCACGGCTGATCCGGTTGTACCGCAAAATGACATGGCTGCAATTATTGACGGTTTTGATATCAGCCGCTTTGGCCGCGCAACGGCTAAATTTGATCCGGCGGAACTCGATGCCGTCAATGCGCGTATCGTTCAGGAACTGGACTTTGACAGGGTTGCCGACAGGCTGGATGCCCTCGGTGTTGGCGGTGGTGCCGATTTCTGGGAAGCGGTTAAAGGTAATGTAGCTGTTGTAGGTGAGGCGTCTGACTGGTGGCAGATATGTTCGGCGCCGATCACGCCGGTCATGGACGCGCCTGATGTTACCAAAGTAGCGGCAGAGTTGTTGCCGGATGGTGATTTATCTGCCGATATCTGGTCGGACTGGATCAAGGCAGTCGCTGCCGCTACTGGTGCCAAGGGTAAAGGTCTGTTCATGCCGCTACGACTAGCACTGACAGGTCAGACCAAAGGGCCCGAAATTGCACCTTTGCTTGTATTCATGGGACGTGACCGCATTATAGCACGATTGCAGGGGGATAAAGCGTGAGTGGCCTAAAGCTCTACAATACGCTCACCCGGCAAAAGGATGAGTTTGTACCGCTCGATCCGGCGCATGTCGGGATATATGCCTGTGGTCCAACAGTCTATGATCGTATTCATGTTGGCAATGCGCGACCAATCGTGGTGTTTGATGTGCTGGTGCGGTTGTTACGTCACAAGTATGACAAAGTTACCTATGTCCGCAATATTACCGATGTTGATGATAAAATCATCAAGCGCGCTGATGAACGCGGCATGAATATTTCTACATTATGCGCTGATACGATTGAAACTTTCCATGCGGATACAGAAACTCTGCTGACCAAAGCACCCGATGTTGAGCCACGCGCGACCGAACATATCGACGGTATGATCGCGCTGATCGAAACGCTGATCGCCAATGGTTTTGCCTATGAAGCCGAAGGACATGTTCTGTTCCACGTGAAACAAATGCCAGCCTATGGCGGCCTATCACGCCGCAGCATGGATGATATGATCGCCGGTAGCCGTGTTGAAGTAGCACCCTATAAGCGCGATGCGGCTGATTTCGTCTTGTGGAAACCGAGTTCAGAGGCACAGCCAGGCTGGGATAGCCCATGGGGGCGGGGGCGTCCGGGTTGGCATATTGAATGTTCGGCGATGTCGAAAGCCTATCTTGGCGAAGTGTTCGATATCCATGCCGGTGGTCTCGATCTGATCTTCCCGCATCATGAGAATGAAATCGCGCAATCCTGTTGTGCGCATAATACCGATAAAATGGCCAATTACTGGCTTCACAACGGCTTTGTCACCGTCGAAGGTGAAACGATGTCCAAATCAACCGGGCATTTTGTGACGGTCGCCGATGCGGTTGCCGAACATCGTGGTGAAGTTGTGCGGTATATTCTGTTATCGGCGCATTACCGCGCCCCGCTTGATTTCTCGGATCAGGCAGCCTTTGATGCACGGAATAGTCTTGATCGTCTGTATCGCGCTGTTGGTGATGTTACGGCTGATCCAGCGGCGATTGACGAGGCGTTTCTGGATTGTCTGAGCGATGATTTGAATAGCCCCGCGGCGATAGCACGCCTGCATGAACTGGCACGGCTGGCCAATAAAGGCGATGAAGCGGCAAGGATTGCCCTGAAATCGAGTGCTGAGGTAATGGGTTTGCTGGGACAGACAGGTGATAGCTGGGGCAAAGGCGTTGAAGCCAAAGGTGTTGAGGCTGCAGGCGCGGTAGGTACAGTAGATATAGAAGTCACTGACGAGGCTATTGATACCAAGATAAAAGCGCGGAATGATGCCCGAAAGCGTCGCGATTTTGCCGAAGCTGACAGAATTCGCGATGAACTGGCCGCAAATGGCATATATCTTGAAGATACGGCTGAGGGTACAATCTGGCGGCGTGGCTAGCAATTTGAGTGGTCTTTTGTTAGACACTGATGAGGGCTGTTGATGCGCCAGTGGCCATCCACAGAGCCCATAGGGAGATGCCAGCATGAGTGGCGAGAGAATTTGGCTTTTTGATACGACTTTACGCGATGGCGGGCAAACACGCGGCGTTGATTTTTCGCATGCGGATAAGATTGCAATTGCATCTGCGCTAGATGATATCGGTATCGATTATGTCGAAGGTGGCTGGCCGGGCGCAAACCCGACTGATGATGCTTTTTTTGCCAGTCCTCCCCAGCTCAAAAATGCCAAGATGGTTGCCTTTGGCATGACACGCCGTGGTGGCCGTAGCACCGCCAATGATCCGGGATTGAACGCGGTTATTGATGCCGAAGTGCCCGCCGCTTGTCTGGTTGGCAAAACATGGGATTTCCATGTCGAAACGGCACTCAATATCACGGTTGAAGAAAATCTTGATATGATCCGCGAGTCGATTGCCGCCGCCAAGGCACGCGGACGCGAGGCAATGTTTGACTGTGAACATTTTTTTGATGGTTACAAAGCCAATCCGGCTTTTGCGGTTGAATGTGTAAAGGCAGCGCATGCTGGTGGCGCTAGTTGGGTCGTGCTGTGTGATACGAATGGCGGCACCTTGCCTGACGAGGTGTATGACATTGTCAGCGCGGTTAAAGAGGCTTGCCCTGAAGTTGCGCTGGGCATCCATTGTCATAATGACGCGGGTGTGGCGGTTGCAAATTCACTGGCGGCAATTCGGGCAGGGGCACGACAGGTTCAGGGTACGATTAACGGACTTGGTGAGCGGTGTGGTAATGCTGACCTGATTTCTCTGATACCGTCTCTGGTTCTGAAAACTGATTTTGAAACAGGTATTCCAAAGGACAAATTGCCGAAATTGATGGCTTTGTCGCGGATGCTGGATGAACGTCTGAACCGTGCACCAAATGCGCATGCGCCATATGTCGGGGCTGCTGCCTTTGCGCATAAAGGTGGCCTGCACGCATCAGCCGCGCAAAAAGACCCCAGAACCTATGAACATGTTGCGCCTGAGACAGTTGGCAATGAACGTCATTATCTGGTGTCCGATCAGGCTGGCCGGTCAAATATGCTGGCGCGTTTTGCCCAGTTCGGTATCGAAATTGACCCGAAAGACCCGCGTCTTGATCGTCTTATCGCTGTGGTCAAGGAAAAGGAATATGAAGGCTGGGCATATGATTCGGCTGAAGCCAGCTTTGAATTGTTAGCACGGCGTATGCTTGGCGAACCAAGTGACTATTTTTCGATTGGCCGTTTCCGCGTCATGGATGAACGCCGTTTTAACGCCAAAGGTGATCTGGTGGTCGAGTCAGAAGCTACCGCAACGATCTTCGTCGGTAAGGATACACATCATGAAGCGGCTGTTGGAAATGGACCGGTGAACGCGGTTGATACGGCGATGCGCAAAGCATTGGTATCAGCCTATCCGGGACTGGCTGATGTTGAGCTTGTTGATTATAAAGTCCGCATTCTTGATGCGAAAAATGATATGACGGGCACTGGCGCGATTACCCGCGTGCTGATTGAGTTTCGTGTGCCTGACGGTACCACATGGCGGACGGTTGGCCTGTCCACCAATATCATCGATGCCTCGGTGGCGGCACTTGGTGACGGCATGATCTGGAAGTTGATGCATGACAATGTTCCGGCTCCCAAAGGCAAGGCGTGAAAGCCTGATATTTAAACGCGGAAGTAATGATGAATGATCTGATACCGATGGACGAGTGCCCGGTGGTAATTCTGGCGCGTCCGCAAATGGCCGAGAATATCGGGGCTACAGCGCGTGCGATGATGAATTGTGGTCTGCGTGATTTGCGTATTGTTAATCCGCGTGATGGCTGGCCCAATCCGGTGGCTTTGCCAATGGCGGCAGGCGGCAAGTCAATTATCGAGACAGCCCAGGTTTTTGAAACGCTGGCTGATGCGGC
>JBMZPN010000047.1:0-10396 GCA_049620845.1 Puniceispirillum sp. (SeqCode) | reverse complement strand
CAATTTGCCAGCCAGCCGGTCAAGCTTGCTGTCAATTGTTTCACCAGCTATTTCGTCAGCCATTGTCACAGCTGGCACGACCTCTGCCATGGGGCGATCCTGCCAGATCATATCAACTGGATTTTCCGTCATTGCCTTAAGGGATAATCCGGCTTCGCGCATCGAAGCAGACAGTTTGTCAAACGCCGATAAGGTAATCAGACGGGCGTCAACGCCAACCGTCCGGCCGGACAATTCCTGCGTTTTCAGCCATGCACCAATTTCAACATCCGGCATGGTATGGCATGACCATGCATCGGCATCGGTCTGTTTTTCCATCTGCAAACTATAGCGGCCATCACTGAATAACGCCGCGCGATCGGCAAAAACAATGGCTGTGCCAGCCGAACCGGTAAAGCCTGAAACATAGGCGAGACGTTCATCACCAGCTGGCACTTCTTCGCCCTGATACATATCTTCGCGGCCAATCACCCAAGCATCAATATTATGCGCATCCATCTGTGCGCGAAGTGCTTGCAGGCGCTCGGTATAAATCTGTGACGTCATCTAGAACTCCATAAAGCGGGCATCTGTCCAGCTTGCCGCGGACGCATGACAAGACTTGTCCACTCACCAATAGTAATTTTTGACCAAAGGCGTGCCCCAGCCATGCCATAGGCCTGTGCCACCATCGCCGCCTGATGATTCAGAATGCCGGACAGGATCAGCCAGCCATCATCAGCGAGATGCGGCATCAATGACGGTGCCATCTTTCGCAATGGCCCTGCAAGTATGTTAGCTAAAATTATGTCATAGGGGGCATGCTGTCTTACCGACCGACCGGCAAAACCCGCCGATACGCACAACCGCATCTGGGCTGGCGCAATTTTGTTACGAACACGGTTTGTCTCGGCCACTGTGATAGCCACCGGATCATTATCGGCACCCATGACCTGACAGGATGGCCATAATTTTGCGGCCGCCATGCCAAGAATGGCCGAACCACAGCCCATATCCAACGTCTGGCGCGGGGCAACACCTTTGAAGCGGCGGTTAATCATATCCATCGCCCGCAAACAGCCCTCAGTTGTCGGATGCGTGCCTGACCCAAAGGCCTGTGCCGCATCAACCAAGAGAGGCAGGCTGGCAGGCGGCGGGGTTTCGTCAATATGACTTCCATATATCCAGAAGCGGCCAATATGAAGTGCTGGAAAAGATGCCCTGTTTTCGGCCAGCCAATCACGCTGGGGTAATGGCTCGATTTGAACAGGGCTTGGTGCCATTCCATGCTGCGCAAAGACAGGCGCCAATAACTGAGTGATTATAGGCTCATCAGGTGGAAACAGGAACAAAGCCTCGATTTTCCAGCGCTCTTGCGGCGTGCGAACATGCGACGTGGCCTCGCTTTCCAGAAGCTCGCTGAACACAGCTTCAAAACTGGCAACTATGCTGGCATCGGTCACTTCGGGCAAGTCCAGTCGGACAGCATATATTACGGTCATGGCTTGCTCACAAATCCGGACACAACCTTTTTATGTCCTGCTTTATCAAATGAAATTTCCAGCTTGTCACCCTCGACATTAACGACATTACCCATACCGAATTTCTGGTGAAACACCCTGTCACCGCGCATAAAAGCCGCGCCATTTGACTCGGCAACAAAACGGTCATCCGCGCCTTGTTGCTGGCGGTTAGCCATCCGCCGCCAACCAGGCCCATAGCCTTGCTGGCCAGCAATGTCCGAAGCGCCCGAAATATAGGCTGGCGACGTGCGGCCAATGCCCATGCCCTGTGCCATATCCTCGATGATGTTCTCGGCTGGTAATTCCTGAACAAAGCGCGAGGGAATTGCCGATTGCCACTGGCCATGTACCCGACGGCTACTGGCAAAGGAAATATGCACATTTTTACGCGCCCGGGTGATGCCTACATAGGCAAGGCGGCGTTCTTCTTCGAGGCCTATAGCCCCATTTTCATCCATTGTGCGCTGGCTGGGGAAAATACCTTCCTCCCATCCGGGTAAAAATACCGTATCAAATTCCAGACCCTTTGCCGCATGCAATGTCATCAAGGTGACTTCGCCCTGTTCGGCAACCGTATCACCATCCATCACCAAAGAGATATGTTCCAGAAACCCCTGTAGCGAGTCAAAATCCTGCATCGCGCTGACCAGTTCGGTCAGGTTTTCAAGCCGCCCTTCAGCATCAGGCGATTTATCCATCTGCCACATCGTTGTATAGCCTGACTCGTCAAGCACCATACGCGCCAGATCGCCCTGATGAAGGCTACCAATCTGATTTCGCCAGCGGCCAATATCCTGAATGAAATTGCCAAGTGCTGTGCGGGCTGCCGGACGAAGTTCCTCAGTCTCGACTAAATCAATAGCGGCTGCCAGAAGCGGTTTTTGCGAGGCGCGCGCCTGAATGTGGATCGCCTGAAGGCTGGCGGTTCCCAAGCCCCGCTTGGGTACATTTATGATCCGTTCAAACGCAAGATCATCAGCCGGCTGCGCAATCAGCCGCAAATAGGCAATTGCATCCCGAATTTCAGCCCGCTCATAAAAGCGCGCACCAACGACCCGATAAGGCAAGCCTATGGCAATGAAGCGTTCTTCAAATTCGCGTGTCTGGAAACCTGCGCGCACCAGAACGGCAATCTGTGACAGGTGATGTCCATCCTGCTGCATCGATTCAATATGGCTGGAAATTGACCGCGCCTCGTCCGCGCCATCCCAATAGCCATTGACGCGCACCTTTTCACCATCATCTGCCGATGTGAACAGGGTCTTGCCAAGCCGTTCTTCGTTACGGGCAATGACCGTCGATGCGGCCGCCAGAATATGGCCAGTTGAGCGGTAATTTTCCTCAAGCCGGACAATTTTTGCCCCGGGAAAATCACTTTCAAAGCGCAAAATATTGCCAACTTCGGCGCCACGCCAGCCATAAATTGACTGATCATCATCACCAACGCAACACAGGTTATTACGCTGACCGGTCAATAGACGAAGCCATAGATACTGCGCGACGTTTGTATCCTGATACTCATCAACCATAATATGCGTGATGCGCCCATGATAATCGGCCAGCACATCGGGATGGGTCTGGAAAATTGTCAGCATGTGAAGCAGAAGATCACCAAAATCAACAGCATTGAGGGTTAACAGGCGCGCCTGATAATCCTTGTAGAGTTGCTGCATACGGCCATTTGCAACATCACCAGCTTCGGCAAGGGAAATCTTTTCGGGCACCAGACCACGATCTTTCCACCGTGAAATAACCCCGGCAATCATGCGCGCAGGCCAGCGTTTCAGGTCGATATTTTCCGCCGCCATAAGCTGTTTGATCAGGCGCACCTGATCATCGCTGTCAAGAATGGTGAAATCTGATTTCAGACCAACCAGATCGGCATGCCGACGCAACATCTTTGCCGCCAAAGAGTGAAATGTGCCTAGCCAAACCTGTTCAACCATCGGCCCGACCATGTCACCGATTCGGCTTTTCATCTCGCGCGCGGCCTTATTGGTAAAGGTCACCGCCAGAATATTCCACGGCTTGGCTGTACCACTGGCGACAAGTTCGGCAAGCCGTGACGTCAATACACGGGTTTTTCCGGTTCCCGCACCAGACAGAACCAGAAGCGGCCCCTGAAGGGATGTTACAGCGTCAGACTGGGATGTATTGAGACCGGTTAACCAAGGACTTACCGGATTTTTGTTAAGATCATTCATCATAAGCCCAAACTCGCAAATGGGTGCTATCCGGTCAATATTGCAAAGTCACTTTTACCATTAATTCGACATGCAGGATGCGATAATGCAAAATTAAGCACCCGAAGATTCTAAATACAGGTCAAGATCGCAAACCGCTTTGACAGAAATATTGATTGCGGTATCGTAGACTATTAATTGTAATTAGCGGTTTTAAGTTGGCGTGGAATTAATCATGATTATCAAGCGATGCATCACGTTAATGCGTTCACATATTCTGATTCTGACCAGCCTTGCTACTTTTGCAGCCTGTTCCAGCGTTCCGGAAGATCAGCGCAGCGATATGCGGGATCGCTATGAAGAGGGCAATCGTTCCGTTTTCGATTTCAATATGGATGTAGACACCTATGTTGTCGAACCTGTGGCCAGCGGTTACCGCAACACAGTTCCCGAGGGCGGACAAACCGCCATTGCGCATCATCTGGCGTGGGCAGGATTACCATCGACCGCGGTCAATTCCACCTTGCAAGGCAAATATGAGAATGCCGGCCTAGCGGTACTGAATTTTGCCATTAACGGGCTGACCTTGGGATTTGTTGATCTGATGGGGGACGATGCTGCCCCAGTTCATAAAGAAGATTTCGGACAGACACTTGCTGCCGCTGATGTTGACGAGGGTTCGTATCTGATGGTGCCGTTTCTGGGGCCACATACAACACGAAGCCTGACAGGGCGTGTTGTCGATATGGTAATGAACCCCTATTCGATCGTGCAAGCCGGTGCGCCGCTTCAAACATGGCAGACAGCGCGTGCACCTGCCTCAGCAGTATCCTTTCGCGCGGCTAATTTCGAAGCCTTTAATGACGTAAAATACAACGCGCTTGATCCTTATGCGCGAACACGTTCGGTCTATTACCAGCAACGAAGCGGATTGCTGGCAGATCAGCTTCGCGGCGGCAATTCATCATCGGCTGATGACGAATTTGAAGATTTCTTTGGAGATGACGGATAATGGTGCGACGTTTTTTCAGCAGAATTCTGGTTATGCTTGCCGTGCTGTTGGTCATGCCAATGCCAGCCTTTGCCGACAATCAGATCGAGCGCGCCGAAACGCATATCAATAACATGATGCAACATTTACAAGGGTTTCTGGATAATGGTTCACAAGATATTGATAAACGCACCAAGACAGTAACCTATCTTCTGGATACCTATTTTGATCTTCCCCTGATTGCGCGGTTTTCGGCTGGTGCTTACTGGCGCAAAGCCACACCAACCGAGCGTCAGGCATATAGCGATATCATGCGCGAGGTCATGATCGGCACAGTTGTCCGTAATTTTGACCAGCTTTCCGGTCTGGAATATACCGCGGTCAAAAGCACACCAAAGGGTGAAAAGCTGGTACTGGTTGGCGGCACCTTTACGGATCAGGCAAAAACCAGAGAACCCGTTGCCATAAATTGGCGCGTAACGACACCTGTTGATGGTGATGCCCGGGTTATGGATGTCGAGATTGAAAATATCTCGATGCTGGTGACGCAAAAGAATGAAAATGTCGCGATCATTCGTAAAAATCAGGGCAATTTTTCAGCCCTGATTGATGCCATGCGTTCTAAGATCAGCGAATAAACCCGCCAATGCCGGTATATTAACGGCTGATAGGCTTATATTTGATCCGTGTTGGCCGATCCGCATCCGCGCCAAGGCGGCGTTTTTTATCGGCTTCATAGGCTTCATAATTACCTTCAAACCATTCGACATGGCTATCGCCTTCAAACGCCAGAATATGCGTTGCAATGCGGTCAAGGAACCAGCGGTCGTGGCTGACAACCACCGCGCAACCAGCAAATTCGTCAAGTGCCTCTTCGAGCGCACGCAGCGTGTCGACATCAAGATCATTTGTCGGTTCATCAAGCAGCAGTAAATTAGCCCCGCTTTTCAGCATCCGCGCCAGATGCACACGGTTACGCTCACCACCGGAAAGCTGTCCGACATGCTTTTGCTGATCGCCGCCTTTGAAGTTGAACTGGCCAACATAGGCACGCGACGCCATCGTACGTTTGCCAAGCTCGATCTCGTCAAGCCCATCGGAAATAACCTCCCAGACGGTCTTGTTATCTTCCAGCGCATCGCGTGACTGATCGACATAACCAAGCTTTACCGTCTCACCAACAGTGAATGTGCCAGCATCGGTCTGTTCGGCACCGGTGATCATCTTGAACAAGGTCGTCTTACCCGCACCGTTCGGACCAATCACCCCGACAATACCGCCAGGCGGCAGGCGGAATGACAGATCATCAATCAGCAATCGGTCGCCAAAACCTTTTTGAATACCCTCGGCATTGATAACGATATCACCTAGACGCGGGCCAGCCGGAATGGTGATGCGCGCGGTATCGGTCTGACGCTGCTGGTCTTCGGCAAGCAGTTTTTCATAGGCATTGATGCGGGCTTTCGACTTGGCCTGACGCGCCTTTGGCGCCGAACGCACCCAGTCAAGCTCGCGTGACAGAGACTTGACGCGTGCATCATCAGCCTTGCCTTCCTGCTCAAGCCGCTTTTGCTTCTGCTCAAGCCAGCCTGTGTAATTGCCTTCATAGGGAATGCCCGCCCCGCGATCAAGTTCCAGAATCCAGCCAGCGACCTCATCAAGGAAATAGCGATCGTGGGTGATGGTGACGACAGTGCCCGGAAAATCATGCAGAAATTTCTGCAACCAAGCCACGGATTCGGCATCCAGATGGTTGGTAGGCTCGTCAAGCAGCAGCATATCCGGTGCGCTTAACAGCAATTTACACAAGGCAACGCGGCGCTTTTCACCACCTGACAATTTGGTGACATCGGCATCGCCCGGCGGCACGCGCAACGCATCCATCGCAATCTCGGCCTTGCGCTCAAGATCCCAGCCATCAATCGCATCGATTTCTTCCTGCAATTCGGCCTGTTCGGCGATCACCGCATTCATTTCATCATCGGTCATTTCTTCGGCGAATTTGGCGCTCACCTCGTTAAAGCGATCAACCAGTTCCTTGGCACGCCCCATACCCGCGAGCACATTTCCAGCCACATCCATGCTGGCATCGAGTTCCGGTTCCTGTGCCAGATAGCCAACCTTGATACCGTCGGCAGCCCATGCCTCGCCCTGAAATTCGGTCTCGATACCGGCCATGATACGCAGCAAGGTTGATTTACCCGCACCATTCAGGCCAAGCACGCCAATTTTGGCACCTGGCAAAAACGACAGATTGATATTTTTCAACACTTCCTTGCCGCCAGGCCATGCTTTGCTAAGACGGCTCATTACATAAACATACTGATGACTGGACATGCTTCACCTTTACTTTGAAATGCGGTGTACCGGTGCCTTAAACATCCGGCGGTTATATTACTGAGCCCTGTTTTATCGGGTTTTGCCGCAAAGCACCAGATATGATCGCCCGCTTTCTGCGTAAACACCCTAAAATCAGGGTCATTAATGGTTAATTATGGATTATTCAGTGGTTGTCAAAGATATGAATTTGTAGCTTAATGTCACCGCATTTTGGCAGCAATGCCAATGCGTAACTATGCAGTGAAAGTTTTATCAATGGTGTCTCATATTCCAGCTTTGGGCATTCTACTGGATTTGCTTTTTGGCATCCTGATGTGGGCTAGCTGTGTGCAGTTTCTGCTGACCGTTTTTGTCAATGAGGATAGCAAATTCATACTTCTGGGCATTGTCAGAAAAACCACCGCCGGTGCGTTATTTGCGGTGCGCTTTATCGCCCCGACCTTTCTGGCCAGCAAGGTGATGCCGCTTTATCTGGCTTTTATCCTCTTTGTCATACGCTTTTACGCCCAGCCCGCTTTGCTGGGTTATGATCTCGTCAGTTTTAGCGCCATGCCGCTTGAAGCGCTTGTAAAAGGCGTCTTTATCGATTTCGGTTTGATCTAGACAATCAGTTGCGGATTGCGATTATTCAGCTATGACGGTCATTTTCTGCGTCACCTGACCAGTGCCATCAATGCGCCAGACCATCTGCCCGCTGTCATTTTCCAGAACCACAAGCATATCGCCTTTTTCAGCATCACTCGCGCTGATGATGCGGGTATCTGCCGGCACGACAAGTTCGATTTCACGGGCTTCCTTGACCGCATTGGACGCTGTCAGGCGCGAATATATGGTAACAATGATTGTCACCAGTGCCGCCACAATCAGCACCGCCATGATAACGCTCATCGCCTTGATCAGACCCAGATGCCCAATCACCGCAGATGGGGCTTCGGCGTTTGCGGCACCGGTTTCTGCATCAATTTCGGTGTCTTGATTTGTATTGTCGGTCGCTTTTGCGTTATTGTCCGCCATCATGACTCACTCGCACCCTACACAATCGGTTACCTTGTCAATCACCGCACCGGCTGACATAGCCGCACAGCGGATCGACAAATTTCTGGCCGACCATCTGGATGATGATGGCCAGTCTTTGTCACGAAGCCGGATCAAGGCGCTAATTCTTGATAAGAGGCTTCTTGAAGATGGCCGCACATTAGCCGATCCCTCAAGCACGGTCAAACCAATGTGCCACTATGCGCTGGAATTGCCGCCGCCTGTTGATGCCACCCCGAAAGCCGAGAACATTCCGCTTGATGTGCTGTATGAGGACGAACATATCATCGTGCTGAACAAGCCTGCCGGCATGGTGGTGCATCCGGCACCCGGCGCACTGACTGGCACGTTGGTCAATGCGCTGATTGCCCATTGCGGCGACAGTCTGACAGGTATTGGCGGGGTTATGCGTCCGGGGATTGTGCATCGGCTGGATAAGGACACATCTGGCGTCATGATGGCGGCCAAAACCGACAGGGCGCATCATACATTAACCAGCATGTTCGCGGCGCATGACCTTGACCGACGTTATCACGCACTGGTTTGGGGCACCGGTGTTGAACGTGACGGCATGATCGATGCCCCGCTTGGCCGTTCGACGCATGACCGCAAAAAACAGGCGGTTAACCCGCGCGGACGCCATGCCATCACCCATTGGCGGGTCAAGCGCACCTTTCCGCCTTTCGGCAGTCTGGTCGAATGTACATTGGAAACCGGACGCACACACCAGATCCGCGTTCATATGGCGCATATCGGCCATCCGGTGATTGGTGATCCGCTTTATGGCCGCGCCCCGCGTGCCGGACAGATGCCCGATACACGGGCGCGCACCGGTCTGGCGCAGATGCGGACCTTTAGCCGTCAGGCATTGCATGCCGCACATCTGGGCTTTGAGCATCCAGTAACTGGCGAATACTTGTCCTTTACCACACCGATGCCTCCAGATATGGCCAACTTGCAGGCGATTATGGAAGATACTGTCGCCATGCGTGCAAAAGGCTTGTGATAACCCTAAATCGCCAAAAGCCTGAAAAATACTTTTGCCAAAAATTGCCTTAATCCCGCCCTCTTTACATGTATAATTGCGATTACTACATATATTAATGACGATATTGTCAGGTAATGCCCCCGATAGGAGACATAGATGGCAACAACATCAAAGCCTAAATCAACGATGCCGGCACTCAGCCCCGATGGCAATCTGTCGCGCTATCTTGAACAGATCCGCGCCTTTCCGATGCTTGAGCCAAAGCAAGAATATATGCTGGCGAAAGCGTGGAAGGACAAAGGCGATGTCGACGCCGCGCATCAGCTGGTCACCAGCCATCTGCGCCTTGTTGCCAAAATCGCCATGGGCTATCGCGGATATGGCTTGCCGGTTGCCGATCTGATTTCCGAGGGCAATCTGGGCATGATGCATGCCGTCAAGAAATTCGAGCCGGAAAAGGGTTTCCGTCTGGCGACCTATGCCATGTGGTGGATCAAGGCGGCGATTCAGGAATATATCCTTCGTAGCTGGTCGCTGGTGAAAATCGGCACCACGGCCGGACAGAAAAAGCTGTTTTTCAATCTGCGCCGGATCAAGGGACAGATTCAGGCGATCGATGAGGGTGATCTGAAACCCGAACAGGTAACGCATATCGCCGATGAACTGAATGTGACCGAAGCCGAAGTCATGTCGATGAACCAGCGTATGGCGGGCAATGACCGCTCGCTGAATGTACCGCTTAGCCGTGATGGCGAAGGCAGTGGCGAATGGCAGGACTGGCTGGAAGATGATTCTGTCGATCAGGAAACCAGCTTTGCCGAGCATGAAGAATATTCGGCCAGAGCCAATCTGATGATGGATGCGATGAAGGGGCTGAATGAGCGCGAACAGCGCATTCTTCAGGCACGCCGTCTGGCCGAACCGCCATTGACGCTGGAAGACCTTGCCAGTGAATTTAGTGTCAGCCGTGAACGTATCCGCCAGATTGAGGTGCGCGCCTTTGAAAAATTGCAAAAGGCCGTGCGTGACAAGGCCAATGAGCTGAAATTACTACCCGCTCAGGATGACGCCGAACCCGCTTTGCTCGGATAATCGGGTCTGGGGTGATTGGGACTGGGGTGATTGGGCTGGGGTAGCTTAGGGCGCGCAAACTCAATGATGCGTCACGTCACCATTAAAGGTTACCGTAACTCATAGTCAGTTTCCTGAAGTATTATATCTCTGATCTGATCTAGCTCGGCGTCGGTATAATGATCGCCCTTAGCAGGCCTTGGTATAAACAATCTACTATCACGCCATTCATCGCGTTCGGGGCTAGTCGATACCAAGGTCACCGGCGGAATTGCGGGGTAACAAG
>JBMZPN010000046.1:0-10515 GCA_049620845.1 Puniceispirillum sp. (SeqCode) | reverse complement strand
CGGAACGCCCGATGAGCGCGCCTATCTTCATTCTTGCGGGTGAACCATCAGGCGATGCGCTTGCCGCGCAGATAATGGTGGCGATTGAAAAAAAATATGGCAAGCAGACATGGATCGGCGTTGGTGGCGACAAGATGATCGCACAGGGTCTGACACCTCTGGCCAATATGGATCAATTATCGATTGTTGGATTTTCTGCTGTTCTGTCGGCTTATTCAAAACTTTCAGCATTGGCGAATGATCTGGTTGCGCAGATTGTTGTGCATCAACCCAAGTTGGTTCTGACGGTCGATGCAAAGGGGTTTTCCATTCGTCTGGCGGCGCGGCTAAAGCGCCGCTTGGCGCATGCAGATAAGCATATACCCTTCATACATACAGTTGCGCCGACAATCTGGGCTTGGGGTGCGTGGCGAAAGCATAAATTTGCCCGCAATCTGGATGGCTTATTATGCCTGTTCCCGAATGAGCCGGCCTTCTTTGACGGCATGGATGTCAAAACATTCTTTATAGGCCATCCCGAAGCATGGGAGGTTAAAGGAACACCGCCAAAAACCAGCAATAGCAAACCGCATTTGTGCCTGTTACCCGGAAGTCGGCGTTCTGAGGTAGCCTTGCTATTGCCGCGTATGCTTGCCGCACTTGATATTCTTCGTGATAGGGGCATCGAGATGCAGGTAACGTTGCCAACCGTTTCTCATGTGCGGGCACAGGTTGAGGAAATATCTGCCGGATACGACATCACCATCGAGACGGGGCGTGATGCCTTCCTCGCTACTATGGCGTCTGCCGATGTCATGATGGCGGCCTCGGGTACGGTCACGTTGCAAACGGCGCTTCATGCCCTACCGGGTGTGGTATGTTACGCAACTTCACCACTATCAGCTTTTATCGGACGGCGGCTGGTTAATATGGATAATGTCGTTTTGCCCAACGCCTTGCTTGGTCGTCCAATCTATCCCTTTTTGTTTCAGGAACAGGCAACATCACATGCTTTGGCAGCATCTGTGCAGACCATAATGGATGATCCTGAAGCCCGCGCAAAAGCCGCACAAAACGCTATAACCTTGACAGATATGTTACGTGGTGGCGGTACCAGCTTTGATAACATGGTGGCACAGGCATTGACGCCCTGGCTTTGAAACCAGCAAGCTTATGATCCAGAAATCGGTTAGCGCTTGGACGCCTCGACATAGGGTCTTTCGGACGGGCCAGTATAAAGCTGGCGCGGGCGGCCAATACGCTGCGCTGGGTCTTTGATCATTTCATTCCACTGCGCGATCCACCCGACTGTCCGCGAAACGGCAAACAGAACGGTAAACATCGAGGTTGGGAAGCCCATCGCTTTCAGAATGATACCTGAATAGAAATCGACATTTGGATATAGCTTTTTATCAATAAAATACTGATCCTTAAGCGCAATATCTTCAAGTTCCATTGCAAGTTCTAATAGCGGGTCTTCAATGCCCAGTTTACCAAGCACATCATGGCAGGCCTTGCGCAAAACCTTGGCGCGTGGATCAAAATTCTTATAGACACGGTGGCCGAAACCAAACAGGCGGAACGGGTCGTTCTTATCCCGCGCTTTGGCGATATATTCCGGAATATTGTCCTTATGCCCGATCTCGTTGAGCATGTTCAGGACAGCCTCATTAGCGCCGCCATGCGCAGGCCCCCATAATGAGGCGATACCCGCAGCGATACAGGCAAACGGATTAGCGCCAGACGAACCGGCTAGGCGAACCGTAGAGGTTGACGCATTCTGCTCATGGTCGGCATGCAGGATAAAAATCTTGTCCATTGCATCGGCCAGAATCGGGTCAACGACATAAGGTTCGGCAGGCACCGAAAAGCACATATGCAGAAAGTTTTCGGCATAGGACAGCTGGTTATTCGGGTAATTGAAAGGCTGGCCTTGCGAATATTTATAGGCCATCGCCGCCAGAGTGGGCATCTTGGCGATCAGGCGGCGTGACGCCACCATACGCTGTTGCGGATCATGAATATCGGTTGAGTCATGGTAAAACGCTGATAAGGCACCGACGACGCCACACATAATCGCCATCGGATGTGCGTCCCGCCGGAAACCGCGTAGAAAGGTCGATAGCTGTTCATGCACCATCGTATGCCGTGTGATCGCGGTATCAAAGGCCTCTTTATCTTCGGCGCTTGGCAATTCACCTTCCAGCAGAAGATAGGCCACTTCCAGAAAATCAGACTTGTCGGCAAGGTCATCAATCGAATAGCCACGATGCAGAAGCACACCCTTATCGCCGTCAATATAGGTCAGGCCGGACACACATGATCCGGTCGCCCCATAGCCCGGATCAAAGGTAAACATGCCGGTTTCGGCATAAAGCTGGCGTATATCGATTACATCGGGGCCGATTGCCCCTTTATGAACGGGTAAATCCGTAACCTTTCCGGTTTCATTATCGGTCAGGGTGATTGTTTTACCGGTGCTCGAATTATCAGCCATAACGACATCCTTAAATCGGTTTAATGAACTATCACAGGCGCAGAAAATGCGCATAGCTCTCGATGGGGGCGAGTTGATTGTATAGCGCGATTAGCCTTTATTTGCAAGCCTCTAGAACGCGAATTTGCACCTCATCGGCGCCTAAAGCTGCAATAACATCGATGATAGATGGCGACTGTTGCTTGCCTGTGACAGCGGCGCGCAAGGGCAGGCCGATATCTTTCATTTTCAGGTCATTCTGACTCAGCCAGTCCTTGATGGTCTGCTTTAACGCATCCAGTTGCCAGTCGCTATCGGCCAGATCCTGCATCAGTCTGGATAAATTATCCTTGGCCTGATCGGTCAGCAAAGCTTGCGCCTCTTGGCTGATCTCTGGCGCCCCGTCATGCAGTAGAAACCCGCTGGCATTAACGATATCCAGATGCGTTTTGGCACGCTCGCTCAAAAGCGGCAGTAATGTTGTCAGTCTGGCTTCTGCCTGCGGGCTTGATGCGTCTGTCACCGACAGCACCATCTGAAACAAATCGGCTGGCGGCATGGCGCGCAGATAATGCGCATTCATGTCATATAGCTTGTCGATATCAAAGCGCGATGGTGAACGCCCGACCTTATCGAGGCCAAACCATGCCACGGCATTCTCGCGCGAGATGATTTCCTCATCTCCATGTCCCCAGCCAAGCCGGAGCAGGTAATTGACCATGGCATCAGCCAGAAAGCCCATATCCCGATAGGCATCAACACCCAGCGCACCATGCCGTTTCGACAGCTTGGCACCGTCAATCCCATGGATCAGGGGAATATGCGCAAAAACCGGCACATCCCATCCCATGCCCTGATAGACCATATATTGCCGAAACGCATTGTTCAGATGGTCATCACCGCGGATCACATGCGTAATCCCCATATCATGATCGTCAACCACCACAGCCAGCATATAGGTCGGGGTGCCATCAGCCCGCAAAATCACCATATCGTCGAGCACATTATTTTGCACCGTCACCGCGCCTTGAACCGCATCTTCGATAGTCGTCGCGCCGTCATCGGGCATTTTCATGCGCACGACATAGGGGGTGTCCGCTGGTGCATCCGTACGGTCACGCCAGGGCGAACGCACAGTTTTGCCGGTTTTGCTGGCCTCTTCACGAATGGCCGAAAGCTCTTCAGCGCTTAAATAGCAACGATAGGCAGCCCCGCGTTCGATCAGTGCATTGGCAATGTCGACATGGCGCGGCGCTTGCGCCGACTGGCTAACCGCATCGGCATCGCCGCCAAGTCCAAGCCAGTCAAGCCCGTCATGTATCGCCTTGATCGCATCTTCGGTTGATCTTTGCCGGTCGGTATCTTCAATCCGCAATAAATAGGTGCCGCCATGATGCCGTGCAAATAACCAGTTGAATAAAGCAGTACGTGCACCGCCAACATGCAGATATCCGGTAGGTGAAGGGGCAAAGCGGGTAACGACGTTCATAATTTATTAAGACCTTTCCGGTTAGGTTTATCCTTTTGGAGCAGGGCAGATGGCACGAAAAACAGGATCAAAGCGGAAAATGCACCTATTTGACGGCCTTATCAAGCCGGAAAAAAGGGCACTGTTCTATGCCGCCAGTCTTATCACAGCTATCGCCCTTTTTCACCACTCAGAAATGACTGACCCGCAATTTGCCCTTATCGCCGCCATTGGCGCGCTAATGGTCTGGTTTTTACTATTGATAATTTCAAGATCGGCTTTGCTGACTGGATTTTATATGCGCTGTCTGCTGACAGCTATGATCGGCATTGCCGCGGCCAGTTTGCAGATCATCTTGCATCCGCCACAATCACTCGATAGGGGCATCACGCTTGCCACCACCGGTATCGTAACTGCTATTGACGGTGCCATTGACCGGCGTATCAGGCTATGGATCGCGCTTGACCGTCCATATGCGGTTTTGTCGGCGCGGTCACATCCGCTTATCCGCATTTCAACCGATCAGGTGTCATTGCCTTTGACCATAGGCGATCATATCGCGTTCAAAGCGCGTCTTTATCCATCACCCACGCCGATATTACCGCGCAGTCCCGATTATGCCTTGCAGGCACAAATTCGAAATGTCACGGCCAGTGGCTTTGTGATTGGCGATATTGAACAGATTGATGGCCAGCGTAACAATCTGACAGACAGGCTGGGGCATTTCCGGCATGAATTTGCCTTGCAATTACATCGGGATATGGACGAGCCAACTGGCGGTATTGCTGCTGCTTTGATGGTGGGTGACCGCCGCTTTATCAGCGAAAAGACTTATGAAAAATTTCAGGAATCCGGATTGGCGCATTTGCTGGCTATTTCGGGTTTGCATATGGGGTTGCTATGTTTTGGCGTTATAGCGGCGTTGCGCGTGCTGGCCAGTCTGGTGCCATCTCTTTCCATGCGTGTGCCAGCGCATAAATATGCTGCCTTGGCGGGGGTTATTACGGGACTTGGCTATGTTTTCATCTCGGGTGCTTCGATCAGCGCGATACGCGCCTTTGTCATGGCGCTTTTTGTCATAACGGCCATTCTGCTTGACCGGCTTGCCCTGACATTACGCAATGTCGCTCTTACAGCTATGTTTGTCCTGATCCTCAATCCGGTGGCTCTTTATACGGCCAGCTTCCAGCTTTCCTTTGCCGCAACCACCGCTCTGGTCGCATGGTATGAATTCAGCACCACACGTCCTCGCTATATACCACGCCCGCGCAACCGGCTTGTCATCTATGTGGGTGGCGTCATTGTGGCGTCACTGGTTGCGTCAACAGCAACCGCGCCTTTTACCGCACAGCATTTCGGTACGGTGACCCCGTGGGGGGTGGCGGCAAATATAGTGGGTATTCCACTGACCGGCTTATGGATCATGCCTAGTGGTATTCTGCTTGCACTTGGTTATGTGACAGGGCTTGAAACCTATGTCATCGGCGTTATGGACATGGGGATCAGGTTTTTGGTCACTTTGGCGCAATATATATCATCCTTGCCACTGGCGGGATGGCGGATATATCCACCTGGTTATATGGTGCTTGCGGTTTTGTCAGCCGGATGTCTGGTTTTCATCGGATGCCGACGTCGCCTTTATCCGTTGGGTGTTCTGATGCTGGCATTGGCTGGCTTCTTATGGTGGCATTTACCTGTCCCGCAGGGTGTTTTATTTGCCAGAGGACAGACACAATTTCTTATTATGGCTGGTCAGGATGGCATTGCCTATAGTCACGGCACGCAAAATCATCGCCGTCTGTCATCCTTTTTCACCGACATTGCCGAACGTCAGCTTGCTCAGCCTGTCAAAGCGGCACCGATATGCAAACCATTCTGTGCTGTTTATACCGCCGACGGGCAGAAAATAACGATTGTTGACCGCACATTTAACCTGACCAAAGCCTGCAACAGTGAAACAGATATGATCCTGTCTCTCGTGCCTGTCAGATACCCATGCAGAAGTGATATCAATATCTATGATATGACTTTACATTACGGCCATAATAGTATGATTTATATTGATAATGATAAATCGGTCTATATGTCTAATAATTCCGGATCAAGCCAGCAAGCTTGCCCTGTACCTCAACGGCATCCGTGCTGAAATAGCGGGTTTCATATTGTGGATTCGCCGCTTCAAGGCCAATCCGTCCCGGTTCTTTCAGCAATGTTTTCAATGTCGCTTCCTGTTTGTTAATCAGGGCAACAATGATTTCACCATGGTTAGCCGTATTCGCGCGTTCGATCACCACGGTATCACCTTCCAGAATGCCCGCTTCAATCATCGAGTCACCAACAATTTCCAGGGCAAAATGTTCACCAGTGCCGATCATGCTGGCGGGCACCTCAAGCTGTCTTGTCGGATCACTCAAGGCTTCAATTGGCGTGCCCGCCGCGATACGTCCCAGAAACGGAAGCGTAATTATGTCTGCCGCCGCCGCCACAGCATTCGCCAATGGCGATGGCTCACCGGCAGGGCGCAGAATTTCAATCGCGCGGGCGCGGTTTGGTAAACGTCTGATATAGCCGCGTTCTTCAAGGCCGGATACCAGCCGATGAATACCCGATTTTGACGCAAGACCCAGCGCATCACGCATTTCGTCAAAGGATGGGGGCACATCATGCGATGCCAGATGCGTTGTCAGATATTCCAGAAGCTCGCTTTGTTTACGTGTTAACATGGCGGTTATCCTTGCTGTTCACATTTGTTCCCTTATTGTTCTATCAATGTTCTTTGCCTTTGGCAATAGTCATGATGGATTCAATTTACAGGGAAACTCAGAACAGGCGGGGTATCGGCAGAACCGTAACCTGTGCGCCGGCCTGCCGTGCCGGATCAAATGGCGGGCGCATTATCAGAACATCGGCAGCGGCCAGCACAGACAGCATCGAACTGTCCTGCAATGTGGCAGGTGTTACAATGGCTTTTCCCGCCTCGTCATAGGCAAGCGTGGCGCGTAAATATTCCTGTCGTTTGTCATTTTCGCGCACATCGCTGGTCAGCGTGGCATGAAAAGTCATGTCTTGATGCTGCCGTCCTTGCATATGCGCCATTGCTGGTGCCAGAAAAATCATCGCGCAAATGGCTGACGACACCGGATTTCCGGGCAATCCCAAAAGCGGAATGTTGCGAATCTTGCCAAAAATGACCGGCTTGCCCGGGCGCATGGCAATCTTCCAGAAATCTATCTGGGTTTGGTTATCTGTATTATCGCTAAGATGCGCGCTGTCCAGATCGCCAGCTATGTGGTCATGAACACCGACCGATGCACCGCCGCTGGTCACAATCAAATCAAGCTCGTCATGCGCTTCCAGTGCCTCTGACAAAGCACCAGCCGCATCACGGACAATGCCAAGATGCACGGCGATACCGCCATTCATCTCAACAAAGTCTGCAAGATAATGCGCATTAGAGCTAACAATCTGCCCATGCGCTGGCACTGTACCGGGTGGCACCAGCTCGTCACCAGTGGATAAAATCCCGACTCGTGGCTGATTATAAACCTCCAGCTCGGTATGCCCTGCCGACAGGCATAAACTGATCGCACGCGCTGACAAATGCTGTCCGGCATCCAGAATTACAGCATCCCGTTGCATATCCAGCCCCTTGCGACGGATATGTTTACCGGCTGGATTGCTGGCATTGATCGTTACTTTGACACCGTCTTCTTCGGACGCGACTTCGGTATCTTCCTGCAGAATAATAACATCGGCACCGTCTGGCACCATTGCGCCGGTAAAAATACGCACCGCTTCGCCAACACCGACTTTGCCGGTAAAGGGATGGCCAGCCGCTGACTCACCGCATCGCGTCAGACTGGCCGGAAGCGTCTTGATATCCTCACTACGCACCGCATATCCGTCCATTGCCGATAGATCAAAGGCTGGCACTGATGCCCTGGCATATATCGGCGCGGCTAACGTGCGCCCAAGTGCTGACTGGTATGATACCGTTTCGGTTGCAGTTCTGCTCAGCCCGTCAAGAATACGCTGCTTCGCCTCGGCAACGGCAAGCAGAGGAGGGCGGTTGCTATCTGCGTGTTTGTCACGGGGCATCATATTGTCCGGATTTACCGCCTGATTTATGCGTCAGCCGGATATCGGCAATCTGCATACCACGATCAACCGATTTACACATATCATAGATGGTGAGTGCGGTAACACTCACCGCTGTCAATGCTTCCATCTCGACGCCGGTCTGGCCGGACAGGCGGCAGGTAGCGGTAATGTCGACTGCATTACGGTCATGGTTGATTGTCAACTCAACCGCCACATGATCCAGTCCAAGCGGGTGACATAACGGAATCAGACTGGCTGTCTGTTTTGCGCCCATAATACCGGCAAGCTGGGCAATACCCATCACATCACCCTTTTTGGCGGTGCCATCTTCGATCATCGCCAGGGTTTCCGGTTGCATCACCACACAGCCCTTGGCAACAGCCACCCTTGTCGTTGCTGGCTTGTCGCCAACATCAACCATATGTGGGGCACCTTTATCGTCAAAATGGGTGAGTTTTGACATTTCAACCTCGTTTCATGCAGTTATGAGCTGACTAACCAGCCGCAACCGGATTTTCTAAAATAGCGGCAGTCGCGGCCGCAACATCATCGGCACGCATCAGCGATTCACCAATCAAAAAACACCGTGCATCAGATTTGGCCATATAGGCAAGATCAGCAGGGGTAAATAAGCCGCTTTCGGCAACGGCAATGCGGTCATCTGGCAAACGCGGTAACATCGCCGCACCAACTTCAAGCGAAATGTCCATGGTTTTCAGATTACGGTTATTAATACCCATCAGAGGTGACTTTAGCTTACAGGCGCGGTCAAGCTCACTGGCATCATGAACTTCGATCAGCACATCCATGCCGTAATCAAGCGCACAGGCTTCAAGCTCTATTGCCTGAGCATCTTCAAGCGCGGCCATAATCAGCAGAATACAATCCGCGCCCAGCGCGCGTGACTCGGCGATTTGCACCGGATCAACCATGAAATCTTTACGCAGAACTGGCAGATTTACCGCGTTGCGCGCCGCCACCAGATATTCAGGCGCACCTTGAAACCATTTCCGGTCGGTCAGCACCGAAAGGCAGGTCGCGCCGCCTTCCTCATAGGCTCTTGCCAAAGTTTCAGGGTCAAAATCGGCACGGATAAGCCCCTTTGATGGAGATGCTTTCTTCAGTTCGGCAATCAGGCCGTAACCGGTTTTTGAAGCGGCTTTAAGCGCATTGGTAAACCCCCGCACAGGCGAGGCCGCATGCGCCGCCTTGTCAATATCGCTAAAACTGCTTGTGGCAAATAACGTGGCGATTTCGGTACGTTTGGTATCGATAATCTGGGCTAGAACATCTTGCATCTCTAGGCTCCGCTATTGGTGATGCGAACCAGTTCATCCAGCGCGTTTCTGGCTTGGCCGGTATCAAGTGAATGGCGTGCCCGATTTGCACCGGTTTGAAGGTCGGTCTCATGCCCACCAGCCATAAGCGCAACGGCGGCATTCATGATCACGATGTCACGATAGGCACCTGTTGCGCCATCAAGCAGGGCACGCAGATGGTCGGCATTATCTTCGGGACTGCCGCCACGAAGATCATCCAGACTGGCAGTAGCAATGCCAAAATCATCTGGCGAAATGGTGAATTCGCGCACCGCGCCATTTTCCAGTGCCGTTACATGTGTCACACCTGTCGTTGTCACCTCGTCAAGACCATCCGACCCATGCACGACCCAGGCATGCGTGGTGCCTAGCTGAGCCAGCGCATGCGCAAAAGGCGTGCACCATGCCTTGTCAAAAACGCCGATCATGATGCGCTTGACCAAAGCCGGATTGGCCAGCGGGCCTAGCAGGTTGAAAATGGTTCTTGTGCCAAGTTCGGCGCGGACAGGGCCGACATGGCGCATCGCGGCATGGTGGCGTGGCGCCATCAAAAAACAAATATTGGCTGTATGTAATGCCTGGCTGACAAGCGACATATCACAATCAAGTTTGATATTGAGACATGACAGCACATCAGCCGCACCACTTTTCGATGAAACAGCTTTATTGCCATGCTTGGCCACAGGCACACCGCATCCCGCCACAACAAAGGCAGTCGCCGTCGATATGTTATAGGTGCCAATGCCATCACCGCCCGTGCCGACAATATCCATCGTGCCATCGGGGGCGTCGACCGTCAGAGCTTTTTCACGCATCACCGAAGCCGCGGCGGCGATATCCTCAACACGTTCGCCGCGCATTTTCAGCGCGATCAGAAATGCCGAAATCAGGACTGGCGACACGTCACCTTCCATAATCTGGTTAAAGATTTCGCGGATCGTTGCGGGCGCGGGCATGTCACCGCTAATCAGGTCATGTAAAGCGGTTTTCATAATGTCAGATTTGATCGTATCGGGCATGTTTCACCTGTATGGACTGGCTAAGGTGCGAACTATATGTGGCTCGCCCTGCTTTTGCAAGAAACCCACGTCATATATAATAATATATAAGGTCAGTGACGCCGCGCTATATCATTTTTGAAAAATGCCATTTCAAAAATGTTTCACGTGAAA
>JBMZPN010000045.1:0-10788 GCA_049620845.1 Puniceispirillum sp. (SeqCode) | reverse complement strand
CAGCCTGATAGGTATCTGATTGGCCATAATGGCCATTCGAGTTTGGCACGCCATCAGGAACTAATTTTATGCCGTAATCCACTGCTTGCAAAATTGTTGCGCTGTTTGGTGGTGCTGACGGCATCCGGCTTTCTTTTGTGTGTCTTAATATCATTTATTGTCGAAAAAAAACAAAAGGTCGAAACACGACAACGTTACAAAAAATTCAGAACCATGATTGGCAAGTTACATTTAGAAAGCTAATGCACATGACCAGAACACTTATTTCATCCGATAAACAGGAAATCACCATTGGTTTTGATGCGCCTTTTTGCGTCATTGGCGAGCGTATCAATCCGACAGGCCGTAAATTGCTTGCAGCCGAAATGGCCGCTGGTGACTATTCGCGGGTTATTGCAGATGCCGTGGCTCAGGTTGAAGCTGGCGCGACGATGCTTGATGTAAATGCGGGCATCCCGATGGCTGATGAACCAGCCATTCTGGCCGAGTCAATCAAGCTGGTGCAGGATGTCGTCGATGTGCCGCTGGCGATTGACAGCTCGATTGTTGCCGCGCTTGAGGCTGGTCTGTCCGTATATAAGGGCAAGCCGCTGGTTAATTCGGTGACAGGTGAAGAAGAACGCCTCGAAGTCGTTCTGCCTCTGGTCAAAAAATATAACGCGGCTGTGGTTGCGATTTCAAATGACGAAACCGGCATTTCCGAAGATCCGAATGTCCGTTATGACGTTGCCAAGATGATTGTGGAACGTGCCGAGGATTACGGTATTCCGCGCGAAGATGTCATTGTTGATCCACTGATTATGCCTGTTGGCGCCATCAATATGGCGGGGCGGTCGGCGCTTGATCTGATTATTCGTCTGCGCAACGAACTCAAGGTGAATACAACATGCGGTGCCTCCAACATTTCCTTTGGCTTGCCCAACCGGCATGGCATGAATGCCGCCTTCTTATCAATGGCGGCAGGTGCTGGCATGACATCGGCGATCATGAATCCGCTTCATTCTGAAGAAATGACAGGTATAATGGGTGCCAACGTAATGAATGGTAATGACCCTGAATGTCGTAACTGGATCAAGCGGTTCCGTGAACCTGCTGCAGCAGGATCAGGTGGCCGCGAACGACGCCAGACACGCCGCAGCCGCAGCGCCTAGGGGAATGTCCTGCTTTGATAGGCAAGCTAAATGAGCACAGATTCAACCCCCGCCGACGCAGCCAGTCCTGACCTGAGCGGTAAAGCTGAAATTAAAATTGTTTTCACGCCGTCAGGGCGTCAGGGCATGGTCGCGCATGGCACAACCGTGTTACAGGCCGCGCGTGCGTTGGGTGTTGATATAGACTCGGTATGTGGTGGCCGGGCGATGTGCGGACGCTGTCAGGTCAATATCGGCACTGGTGAATTTGCCAAACATGGGATCACCTCGGGGGCTGATAGTCTGGGCGCGGCAACCGCAGTTGAAACCCGTTATGCGGATAAACGCGGTCTGGCTGATGGCCGGCGGCTATCCTGTCAATCCGTTCTGCTGGCTGACGCGGTCATCGATGTGCCACCGGAAAGTCAGGTACATAACCAGCTTGTCCGCAAGGCGGCGGATGAACGCCAGATCGAAATGAATCCGGTCGTGCGCCTGTGCCTTGTCGAAGTGCGAGAACCTGATATGCATGAACCGTCAGGCGATTTTCGCCGTCTTGCCGAAGCCTTGGCAGAGCAATGGCCGGATCGTGTCACCGGTGACATTACCTGTGACTTGCATATCCTTCAGCAGTTACAGCCTGTTCTGCGCGAGGGCAAATGGCATGTGACTGTTGCCTTGCGCGATGGCTGTCACATAACAGGCATCTGGCCGGGGCTGAAAGAAAATGTCGTTGGCGTGGCTATCGATGTGGGCTCGACAACCATGTCGGCGCATCTTTGTGATATGGCAACAGGCGCGGTACTTGCCTCAACAGGCGCGATGAATCCGCAAATCCGGTTTGGCGAGGATCTGATGAGCCGGGTGTCCTATGGCATCATGAATCCCGATGGGCCTGCCGAAATGACCAAGGCGGTTATCGCAGGCCTGCAACAGCTGATTGATGATGCCGCCGTACAGGCTGGCATGAATAGTGATGACGTGGTCGAGATCGTACTCGTTGGTAATCCGGTTATGCATCATCTGCTTTTGGGCATTGATCCGCTTGAACTTGGCGGTGCGCCTTTTGCCTTGGCTATAGACACCGCACTAAGCCTGAAAGCCAGCGAACTTGGCCTGGCGCTTAATCAGGGGGCACGCGCCTATATTCTGCCTTGTATTGCGGGGCATGTCGGGGCTGATGCGGCGGGCGTTGTACTTGCCGAAGCGCCGCAAAAATCCGACAAAATGACCTTGCTTGTCGATGTTGGCACCAATGCCGAGATTGTTGTCGGCAATCGTGACCGGCTTCTGGCGGCATCCTCGCCAACAGGGCCAGCCTTTGAGGGCGCGCAAATTTCATCTGGACAGCGTGCCGCCCCTGGCGCGATCGAACGCGTTCGCATTGATCCGGTCACGCTGGAACCGCGCTTTCGTGTGATTGGTGTCGAACAATGGTCGGATGAAGACGGCTTTGACGAAGCGGTAAAATCCACTGGCATCACGGGTATTTGCGGTTCGGGCATTATTGAAATTCTGGGCGAGATGTATTTATCCGGTATTATCACGATGGATGGCGTGATCGATGGTGCCAAAGCCGCCACCAGCCCCCGCATTGAGGCTGATGACCGCACTTTTCGCTATCGCGTTACCGATACTGTGACCGTCACCCAGAATGATGTGCGCGCGATCCAGCTTGCCAAAGCCGCGCTTTATGCGGGTTTCCGCCTGTTGATGGACAAGATCAATATCAACCATATCGACAAGGTTGTGCTGGCGGGTGCCTTTGGCACACACATTGATCCTAAATATGCGATGGTGCTTGGCATGATACCCGATTGCGAGCTGGATAATGTCCGCGCGGCAGGCAATTCGGCAGGGGCAGGTGCGCGCATGGCGTTGCTAAACAAAGCTGCCCGCGCCGAGATTGAACAGGCCGTGCGCAATATCGAAAAAATCGAAACGGCGATTGAGCCGTCATTTCAGGATCACTTCGTCAAGGCCATGGCGATTCCGCATAAAAGCGACCCCTATGCCAAGCTGGCCGCGGCCGTTACCTTGCCCGAACGCATTCTGACATCGCAGGATGCACCGGCGCTTGAAGGTGGCCGTCGTCGGGGCGGTCGCCGGCGTTCCAGCTAGTCCTGCTTATTATCCGTGTCGGCGGTGTCATCTTGCGTCATTCGGGCTAGATTTTTGGCCAGCATGTTTGCCCGCTTCCAGCTTGCTATGAACATCCATCCCAGCGCACATGCGGCAATCGCATAACTTGCCCAGATAAACCCGCCAAATTGTCCTATTTCGAAAAGATTGCCCATCATATGCCACCATCATTACCAAGACGTTTCATCTCGATATTGGCGATCCGCCGCGCGGTAATCAGTGCCCGCATCCGCAAGATGACCACCAGTGCAAAATAGCCATGACAGGCAATCAGCATCAATATCAGCGGCGTCAGCATTGACGGATCAATCGCTGGCCCTCCACTGCGCAGGATACTGGCTGGCTGATGTAATGTATGCCACCAGTCAACCGAGAATTTGACAATCGGCACATTGATCATCCCGACCAGTGCCAGCAAGGCGGCGGGACGGCTGCCGCGCTCGGGCCGGTCAAAGCCATTCGCCAGCGCGATCACACCCAGATAGAAGAAAAACAGAATTAGCATCGAGGTCAGCCGCGCATCCCAGACCCACCATGCGCCCCACATCGGCTTGCCCCACAAAGCACCGGTAACCAGCGTCAGAAAGGCAAACATGGCACCAACAGGCGCTATGGCGCGCGCCGCGATATCAGCCAGCGGATGCCGCCAGACGATATAGAACAGGCTGCATAATCCCAGCCCGACATAGCCAAACAAAGCCAGCCATGCGGCGGGCACATGGATATAGATGATCCGCACGGTTTCGCCTTGCTGGTAATCGGGCGGCGAGGCAAATAATCCCAGATACAGCCCATAGGCCATCGTCACCGTTGTCACCAGTAACAGCGGGCGGAACAGCCAGTCGGCGATGCGCATAAAGCGCGTCGGATTTGCCAGAAAATCAAACATGCCCGTGTGATATAGCCCTTTTTGTTGAAATCGCAATATCTAGTCTCACGTTCCGCTACCCCCGTCACTTTCGATCAGCGCCATCGCCGCCACCGGCGGTGCCAGTGCCAGCAACAGTAACGCCAGTGCCGCCAGCAACATCAGATGCGGGGTTACGATTATATAGGTATCGGGCATGGGCATATCGGGTTGTGATGCCATCACCCCGAAAATCAGAACGGGTACGGCCAGAGGCAGAACCAGCAAGGCCATCAGCCCACCGCCACGCCGTGCGCCTTGCGCCAATGCCGCCCCCATAATGCCCAGCAAGGTCAGACTGCAACTTCCCAATGTCAGTGCCGCCAGTAAAGCGCCTAATTGCGGCATCGGCATATGCAACATGATCGCCATCAAGGGCGTTGTCAGTAATAATGGTAAACCGGTTTTCACCCAATGCGCCACCGCCTTGGCCAGCGCATAGACACCCAGTTGATAAAAGCTGCCCATTGGCGCTTCGCCGGATGTTTCATCGACCACTGGCATGCTGATCTGATCCAGCCAGCCCTCGCGCACATCATCGGCAAACAGCCCATCAAATCCGGCCAGAATCGACAATAGTGCCGCGATCCAGATGATCGGCACGGCCAGCGGCTCCAGCGTTGCCGCTGATGGGCCAAAGGCCAATGGAAACAGCGCAATAATGATAACAAAGAAAATCAGCATGACGGCGATATCCTGACGGTTGCGCCAGGCGATTTTCAGGTCACGTTTAATATGTGCGCGGAAACTATGCATGTTTGTCCGCCTTTTGCCCCAGCGTCCAAATGCGCCGTTTCTTGCCCAGCGTTGCGCCCAGATCAAGATGCGTTGCCGCCAGCACCATGCCGCCTTTGCCAATATGTGCGGTGATGATGCTATCCAGCGCCGTGCAGGCTTCATCATCAAGCCCCACATTCGGTTCATCCAGCAGCCATAACGCTGTATCCGGCCCCAGCATCAACCGCGCCAGTGCCAGTCGCCGCCTTTGCCCGCGTGATAATAGCCGTACCATGCTGTCGGCAAAACCCAGACAGCCAAGCGCCGCAAGCGCTGTCTCGATCCGCTGTGCGTCACCATAGCCTGTCATCTCTGCCCAGCTTTGCAGATTTTCACGACCACTCATCAGGCTGGACAGGCCATCTTGATGCCCTACATAAAGCCGTGCCACTTCACCGCTGGCTGATCCGTTGCCCGCTTTCGCATATGCAGCAGGTGCACAGCTAATGACGCCACTTTCCGGTGTCAGCCGTCCGGCAATCGCCCGCAACAAGGTCGTTTTGCCCGCGCCATTCGCCCCATGCACCAGCCCAAGCTGGCCATAATCAAGATGGTTGCTGAATTCATGAATGACCGGCTTGATGCCGCGTAAAACCGTCACCGCGTCAAGCCGAAGCCCCGATTGTACGTTCATAGATGCCGCATCACTAGCCATGCCGCATGTTTACCTGTCTAACCAGCCTTTGGTCTAGTGGTTTTCCAAAAATTCCATCTGGAAAAAGCATACAGAATGCGCTATAGAAATGGCGACCGCGTTGAGGCGCTCCTCATGCTGGCCAGCTCTGTTATTTGTGAAGTTCAACCGTAAAGGGGAAACCGCCATGTCAAAGACATTGCGTGAAGCCTGTCGTGCTAATCTGACTGTCGGCAGCAAAACATATCGCTATTACTCGCTTGCCAGCCTTGCCGAGACTTATCCGTCATTGGCACGTCTGCCATTTTCACTCAAGGTTTTGCTGGAAAACCTGCTTCGTAATCAGGATGAAAGTTCGGTCACGGCCGCCGATATTGAGGCGCTGGCAAACTGGGCTGAAAGCGGCGAGGGCGGCGAAATTGCCTTTCGTCCATCGCGCGTTCTGATGCAGGACTTCACCGGCGTGCCGGCGGTTGTCGATCTAGCAGCCATGCGCGATGCGATGGGCACCATCGGTGGCAATCCTGAAAAAATCAATCCGCTATCGCCTGTTGATCTGGTTATCGACCATTCGGTCATGGTTGATCATGCAGGTGGCGCTGATGCCGCCGCCAAAAACACCGCGCTGGAATTTACCCGCAACAAGGAACGTTATGAATTTCTCCGCTGGGGCGCAGGCGCTTTTGATAATTTCCGCGTTGTGCCGCCGGGAACTGGTATCTGTCATCAGGTCAATCTTGAATATCTGGCGCAGACAGTCTGGACGCGTGATGAAGATGGTGAAACCGTCGCCTATCCGGACTCGGTTGTTGGCACTGACAGCCACACGACGATGGTCAATGGTCTGGCCGTATTGGGCTGGGGTGTTGGTGGTATCGAGGCCGAAGCCGCCATGCTTGGCCAGCCTATTTCGATGCTTGTCCCTGATGTGATCGGTTTCCGTCTTGATGGCAAACTCCCCGAAGGTGCCACCGCCACCGATCTGGTGCTGATGATTGTCGAAGCTTTGCGCAAGCGCGGCGTTGTTGGCAAATTTGTGGAATTCTTTGGTCCTGGTCTGGATCAGCTATCTTTGGCGGATCGTGCGACCATTGCCAATATGGCACCTGAATATGGCGCGACTTGTGGCTTCTTCCCGATTGATGATGAAGCCCTGAACTATCTGCGTCTGACAGGTCGTGATGATGACCGTGTGGCGCTTGTCGAAGCCTATGCCAAAGCGCAGGGTATGTGGCGTGCCAGTGACGCCGCTGATCCGCATTTTACCGACGTCCTGTCGCTTGATCTTGATGCAGTTGTGCCGTCAATGGCTGGGCCAAAGCGCCCGCAGGATCGCGTGGCTTTGCCAGAGGTGGCGGCATCTTTTGCCAGCACCCTTGCCGATGCTACCGGGCGTTCAGCGCCTAAATCGGTTGCTGTTGATGGTGCGGACTATAATCTCAGCGATGGTGATGTTGTCATTGCGGCGATCACCTCCTGTACCAATACCTCGAATCCGTCGGTTCTGGTTGCCGCCGGTCTGGTTGCCAAGGCCGCGCATGAACGCGGTTTGATAGTCCAGCCATGGGTGAAAACCTCATTGGCACCTGGCAGTCAGGTGGTCTCGGCCTATCTTGATAAGGCAGGTCTGACGCCGCATCTCGATGCGCTTGGCTTTCATACGGTCGGCTATGGATGCACAACCTGTATCGGTAATTCAGGTCCCATTGATGCGCCGCTTGCCAAAGCGGTTGAAGAGGGTGGCCTGACAGTCACGTCGGTATTATCGGGCAACCGCAATTTTGAAGGCCGGATCAGCCCGCATGTTGCGGCAAACTATCTGGCGTCACCGCCATTGGTTGTTGCCTATGCGCTTGCCGGATCGGTCAGCAAGGTCATGAATGATGACCCACTAGGTCAGGACAAGGATGGCAATGATGTCTATCTGCGCGATCTGTGGCCGTCAAATGACGATATCCGCAAGGTTGTAGATCAGGTCATTTCGGCTGAAATGTTCCGTGAACGCTATGCAGACGTGTTCAAGGGCACCAGCGAATGGCAGGCGATCAAGACCTCGACAGGTCTGACCTTTGACTGGGATGATAGTTCGACCTATGTGCAGAACCCGCCTTATTTTGAAGGCATGAGCCGCGATGTACCAGCTGGTGCCAGCGATATTGAAAATGGCCGTATATTGGCCTTGCTGGGCGACTCGATCACCACCGATCATATTTCGCCAGCAGGTTCGATTGCCCGTGATACACCGGCGGCAGACTTCCTGACCGAGCATCAGGTGCGTCCGGTTGATTTCAATTCCTTTGGTTCGCGCCGTGGTAATCACAAGGTCATGATGCGGGGCACCTTTGCCAATATCCGTCTGAAAAATATGGCGGCAACAGGCACCACAGGCGGCTTTGCTCGTCATGTGCCATCGGGTGATGTGGCACCGCTTTATGATGTGGCAATGCGCTATGCTGACGAAGGCACGCCACTAATCGTTATTGGCGGCAAGGAATATGGCACGGGCTCCAGCCGTGACTGGGCGGCCAAAGGCACGCGCCTGTTAGGCGTAAAAGCGGTGATTGCCGAAAGCTTTGAGCGTATTCACCGTTCGAACCTGATCGGCATGGGCGTTCTGCCATTACAGTTCCCAGAAGGTGTTGGCCGCGAAAGCCTTGGTCTTGACGGTACTGAAAGCATATCCTTGACAGGCCTTGCTGGTGGTATTTCGGCAGGCATGCAGGTGCAGGCGACCTTTACTGGTGCTGATGGTGCCAGCCAGACGGTAACGCTTCTGGCGCGTATCGATACCGATGGCGAAGCCACCTATTTCAAAAATGGCGGCATTCTGCATTACGTTCTACGCCAGCTTGCGGCGGCCTAAACCGCAACCACATGTAAAAGCGTCATAGCTATTGCAAAATCATGAAACCCCGCTGGCATTGTCGGCGGGGTTTTGTTTGGTCAGCTTGCCGATTTCGCATGCACATCGGTCAAAATGCCTGTAGGGTTTGGGTTCTGATACATTTTACTTTCTATCGATAGTCCATGGCACGCAGTTCAGCCGAAAATGTAACGTTGGTTCTCGGGCCAACCAATACGGGCAAGACGCATCTCGCGCTTGAACGGATGACAGGCTATGCCAGCGGTATCATTGGCTTTCCCCTGCGGCTTCTGGCGCGTGAAAATTATGACCGTCTGGTCGCCCAGCTTGGTGCTGCCAAAGTGGGGCTGGTGACAGGTGAAGAACGCATCATTCCGGCATCGGCGCGCTATATCTGCGCGACCGTTGAATCGATGCCCGAATCCCTGACCTTGTCGGCACTTGGCGATGCGGTGGGGGATCTGCCTGATCGCCGCTTTGAATTTGTTGGCGTTGACGAAATCCAGCTTGCTGGCGACCGTGAACGTGGGCATGTCTTTACCGACCGGATCATGCATGCGCGTGGTCTGTTTGAAACGATGTTCATGGGCGCGGAAACGGCGGCACCCCTGTTGCGGCAATTATTGCCTGACGCCAGAATCGAATACCGCCAGCGCATGTCGAAACTGTCCTATAGTGGCCCCAAAAAGCTTACCCGCCTGCCGCGGCGTGCGGCGGTGGTGGCCTTTTCGGCGGCTGATGTCTATCAGATTGCCGAATTTGTCCGGCGTCAGCGCGGCGGGGCGGCAGTTGTCATGGGACGCCTCAGCCCGCGCACCAGAAACGCGCAGGTCGAATTATACCAGAATGGCGAGGTTGATTTCCTGATTGCGACCGACGCCATCGGCATGGGTTTGAATCTTGACCTGTCGCATGTCTCGCTGGCGGCGGATGTCAAATATGATGGCCGCAAGATGCGCAAGCTGACAGCCTCGGAAATGGCACAGATCGCAGGGCGTGCCGGACGCCATATCAATGATGGTACATTCGGCGTCACCGACGGATGCCAGCCGTTTGAACCTGAATTGATCGAAGCTATCGAACAGCACCATTTTCCGCCTTTGCGTGCCTTTTACTGGCGAAGCCGCGATCTCAATTTTGCCTCGGTTGACAAGCTGCTTGGATCACTGGAAGCGCCACCGCCTTTGCCATTTCTGTTCCGCAAGGGTGATGCACTGGATCATCGCGCGCTTCTGGCGCTGGCGGGTCGTCCTGAGATCAAAGATGCGGTTTCGGGCGCGCGGCAGGTACGTCTGTTATGGGAGGTGGCTTGCATTCCCGATTTTCGCCAGAGTCTGAACGAAAATCATTATGATATGCTGGCATCGATCTATCTGGCGCTGGTCGAGGACGGCGTGCTTGGTGTCGATATGGTGGCCAAGGCCATGACCCAGCTTGACCGGCTTGATGGCGATATCGATACTTTGATGACGCGGCTTGCTTATATTCGTACCTGGACTTACATTACGCACCGTTCTGACTGGACAGACAACCCCGCAGAATGGCAGGATCGTGCGCGTGCGATTGAGGATCGCCTCTCCGATGGTCTTCATGCAAGATTATCCGAGCGATTTATTGACAAACGCGTTGCCCATTTGAGTAGAAGACTAAAGGAAACGAAGAATTTGATGGCATCAGTTAAGGCCGACGGTACGGTTCTTGTGGAAGGTGAAAATGTGGGGCGGCTAGACGGGTTTGTCTTTATGCCGACCTTGTCCGAAGGCGAAGAAAAGGCGACGATTCTGGCAGCAGCGCGTCGCGGGCTTCCCGATGAGATTGAACGCCGTGTTCGGGCTTTTGCGGCCTCGGCCGATCCGGCTTTCAAGCTTGATGACAAAGGCAATATAAGCTGGCGTGAAGCCACCGTTGCGCGGCTGGTCAAGGGTGATAGTCTCTACAGCCCGCGTGTCGAACTGCTAAGCAGTGATCTTTTGTCGATTGACCAGACAACGCGCCTATCTGCCCGCCTGACCGATTTTATCATGGCGCATATTGAGACGGTACTTGGCCGCCTGACCATTCTGGCCACACCCGAAGCGGCGCCATCGATGACGCTTGCCGAACCGCCAAAGGATAATGACGCGCAACCTGCATCTGATACGGCTTCATCTGATACGCCAGAAACCGCGCCAGAAACGGCGCCTCAAACCGCCCCTGAGACAGCAGAGCCAGCGCCTGAGACGGTCATCAGCGAGTTTGATGCAGTTCCTGCTCCCGTGACGCCCTCGAGCGCCGCCAACACGTCGCCCACCGTCGCCGATGCGGACGTGCCGATCGTCAGAGACGAGCCGTGCAC
>JBMZPN010000044.1:0-11102 GCA_049620845.1 Puniceispirillum sp. (SeqCode) | reverse complement strand
ACGAAGTCTATATCATCCTTGATGGCACCGGTATTTTCGAGATGGCTGACGAGCGTGTGCCATTTGCCCCGGGCGATTTTCTGTTTGTTGCCGCCGGTGTGCCGCACCGCTTTACCCAGTTTGGCGACAGCATGACAACATGGGTGATTTTCTACGGGCCTGATGGTGGCGAGGCCGCCTAATGTCGCGCCAGACATTGCTCAGCCTTTATTTCTTCGGCATCTTTCTGCAGGCAGGTGCCTATGGGCTGACCTTCCTGCTACCGGCACTATTTGCCGGTTTTGGTGGCAATGAAGCCGATGTCGGTTTTGTGCTGGCATTGACAGCGATCGCGACATTGGCTGTTGTCATCTATTCGGGTCATATTACGTCTTTACTGGGTCTTATGCCCACCATCGCCTTATCCGGCGGGCTGATTACGCTGGCCGCTTTGCTATTCGGGCTGGCAAGCGCAACCAGCCTGATCATGCAGGCGGCAGGCCTGCTACTGGGTGCGGGCTGGGGTTTGTTCTATACCCTGACACCGGTAGCGCTAAATCGGGTCATTCACCCGCATGAACGCATTCAGTATTTCACACTTCTATCAGTTTTCATCATGGCGGGCTTTGGTCTGTCACCTGTATTTGGCGCGGCCTTAACGCGGCTTGGCTTTGGTATTGGCCTGACCTTTCTGCTTACGGGGGGCTATGCGGGATCAGTGCCCTTCTGTTTTTCTGGCTGACCCGCCCGATGCGTGCACTCACCCTCGAAAAGCAGATCATCGACAAATCCCGACTAAGCATTGCCATCATCAAGCAGGTGATGATATCACGCGCCGCCATTCCGATTATCATGGTGGGCATTGGTGCCAGCGTTTTTGCTGGCGTCACCAATTTCCAGATTGTCTATGCCGACGCGCAAAACCTAGCCTATGCCGATTATTTTCTGGCCTATACGGTCACCGTCATCGTCTGCCGTGTGATCTTTGCGCAATTTATGGGCGGACAGTCCCCCTATGGCGTGATCGCGCTCCTGCTGGGCGTTATGGGGTTAAGTGTCATGTTGTTTATACAACAGGACAGCAACACATTTCTATATGTGCTCGGGGCGATATTATTTGGTATTGGCTATGGCGTTTCCTATCCGATCATCAAGGCGATGGCGGCGAATGAGGCACAGCCCGATATCATCCCGCAGACATTGCAATTATTCGGCCTGTCCTATTTTCTTGGCGTGTTCGGCTTTCCGTTTCTGGCGGGTCATATGATCGTCGAAGGCGGCATGATGCTGTTGCTCTGGACTGTTTTCGGGCTGGCAGTTCTGGAATGCGCACTGGCGACTGGCCGCTTTTTCAAGCGCATTTAGACTACATCGCCTAAAAACGCATCTACCCGCTTCCAGATATCGGCCACCACATCGGGTGTTTCATTCAGCAATTCATGCCGCGCCCCGTCATATTCATGCCGCGTCATGTGGGGCAGGCAAGGCAGCATACGGTCACTTGACGCTTTATGCACCACCCGCTCATCACCCGCCAGCAACGCCAGAACCGGACACTCTATCGCCGCCATCCATTGCCTGTTCAAGGTCGTGCCCACGCAAGACGCATAGGCCGCGCGCACCCAGCCTGCGGTTGGCTGACTTCGCCGCAATTCGGCATTATCATCGAACCAGACAAACTGGCTTTCATAGCCAAAGCGGTCGCGCGACAGTACATTATGCGGGCGGAATTGCCGGATATGTTCAAGCGCAGCTGGCTTTGAGAATGGCAGATAGAAACGCCCGAACCCCGCCCCGACAAGCGCGTTGCAAATCAGACGCACCATCCATACAGGCATAACCGGCGGCGCGATCATCGGCGACAGGATGATCGCCTGCGTCACCTGCGCCCCCAGATGCTGGCATAATCGCAATGCCAGATGCCCGCCCATCGAATGACCAAACAGGATCAACGGCCTGTCTTGCCAGCCAATCGCCGCAATCAGCCTGTCCATCGCGCCGATATGCTGGTCAAAGCTGTCACAATGCACCGCAATACGGTTTCGCCCCAGATGTCCCGACATGCCCTGCCCGGGCCAGTCTATCGCCAGCACATTATAACCGCGGTCATTGAACGCCTGTATCACATCACTATATTTTTCGCAGAATTCGGTAAATCCCGGACATAGCACAACATGTCCCCGCACTGTACTTTGATCGGCAATTTCAGCCAGATGCCCGCGCAGATTGCGGCCGTCATAAGGCAGATTGATATCGGTACCAGGCGGCAAGACAAGTCCCGCTTCACTGGCAAAGCGATACATCAGCTTACAGCCTCATGCGTTATTTCGGCATTAGCATTAGCATCATCATCCATGAAACCATCAGACTGGCGTTGCCACATCGTTGCATAAAGCCCGTTTCTGGCCAGAAGCTGGCGATGCGTACCGCGTTCGCACACCTCGCCATCAGCCAGCACCAGAATTTCATCAGCATCGACAACCGTCGACAGACGGTGCGCAATGACCAATGTTGTCTGGCTTCTTGAAATATCATTGAGCGAATGCTGTATGTCCTTTTCGGTGCGGCTATCCAGTGCCGATGTCGCTTCGTCAAACAGGAAAATCGCAGGCTTTTTCAGGATCGCGCGGGCAATGGCAACGCGCTGTTTTTCACCACCGGATAATTTCAGGCCACGTTCGCCAACACGCGTGTCATAGCCATCAGGCAGTTTGCTGATAAAGCCGTCAATCGCCGCCGCCTTGGCCGCCGCTTCGATATCGACCTGACTGGCATCATGCCGCCCATAGCCGATATTATAGCCAATCGTCGAATTGAACATGACCGTATCTTGCGGCACCACGCCAATCGCACTGCGCAGCGAACTTTGCGACACATCGCGCAGATCCTGCCCATCTAGGCGGATGCTCCCTTCATTCGGATCATAAAAGCGGAACAGCAGACGTGAAATCGTCGTTTTACCAGATCCGCTTGGGCCGACAATCGCGGTACGCTTGCCTGGCGGCACACGAAAACTGACACCTTTAAGCACAGCGCGCTCAGCATAGGAAAAATGCACATTATCAAAGACCAGCTCACCGCCGCCAACTGTCAGTTCACCCGCATCCGGCTTATCGGCAATATCGGGCTCTTTATCCAGCAATTTGAACATGCGTTCCATATCGACCAGCGATTGCCGCAATTCCCGATAGACCCAGCCCAGAAAATTAAGCGGCAGATAAAGCTGCAACAGATAGGTATTCACGACAACAAAATCACCAACGGTCAGCGACCCGCGCTGGATATCCATACCGGCCATACCCATCATCGCCATCAGACCAACGGCAATAATCGCCCCCTGCCCGATATTGACCACCGACAGTGACGTGCGTGACTTGACCGCCATCACCTCATATTTACGCATCGCCGTATCATAACGCTCGGCCTCGACCTCTTCGGCATTGAAATATTTGACCGTTTCGTAATTCAGCATCGAGTCAACCGCGCGGGTGGCGGCGCTTTCATCGGCATTATTCATCTCGCGCCGGAACCGGATCCGCCATTCGGTCACGCGGATCGTAAAGATGACATAGGCCATCACCGTCACAAAGGTCACCGCCGCATAGAAAAACCCGAACATCGACCACAGAATGACACTGACAAACAGCATTTCGACAAACAGCGGCAACACCTCGAAAAAGGCAATGGTCAGCAGAAACTCGATGCCTTTGGCACCGCGATCAATCGATCGGGTCAACCCGCCAGTCTGCCTATCAAGATGAAATTGCAACGATAATTTATGCAAATAGCGAAACGCATTCAAAGCGGCACCGCGCACCGCACGTTGGGCAACACTGGCAAACAGATATTGCTTGGCTTCGCTGAATACCTGCTGGCCAAGCCGTGCCAGTGCATAGCCGGCCACCACCCACATCAAGGCCGACATGGCAAATCCCTGCTCGCCATTGACCAGATCAACCGCCGCGCCATACATCAGCGGGGTTACGATATTTGACCCCTTTGCCGCCACAAGACAGGCAAACGCCGCCGTAATCCGACCACGCACGCGCCAGTTACCGCGCGGGACTGTATAGCGCGCCAGATCGGCAAGAAGTGAAATGATTTTTTTTGACTTCTGCTCTGACATTTTCACCGTTTGCTTCACCCTGCCAGATACTGTCGGGGATAACAGCCTGAAGCAGGTTTCTGAAAACTGCCCTTATGACGCGACAGAAAAGCTCTCACCGCACCCACAGCGGGCAACTTCATTGGGATTGTTAAAGACAAAACGCGCGGCAAATTTATCTTCCTGCCAGTCCATCTCCGACCCGACCAGAAACATCACGGCGGTTGGATCAATGAATAATGTCACGCCTTTTTCTTCGACCTTATCTTCAAATGGCTTCTGCTCGGTGGCAAATTGCACATCATATTGCATACCCGAACAGCCGGTGGTCTTGATACCCACGCGCAGTCCGATAACATCATTGTCAGCCTTGTCCATCAGACCTTGCACATGCTGTGCGGCTTTATCCGTCAGCGTGATGATCGGTTTATTCGGGTCAAACATGATCTATCCTTTCCCTTGTTACCACGTGCAATCAGCGTATAGCCTATGACACCTTGCCAACTAGTCTACCAGTCCAGCGCCAGCTTTGCATCCTCGCTCATCCGTTCGGGCGTCCATGCCGGATCCCACACAAGCTCGACACAAACACTACCAACACTATCAACCTTTGCCACGGCTTCGGCAACCTGCCCGGGCATTTCGCCTGCCACGGGGCATCCGGGTGCGGTCAGTGACATTGTGATATCGACATCGCCATTATCCTGCCTTATCACATCATATATAAGACCCAGATCAAAAATGTTAACCGGTATCTCCGGATCATGTACTGATTTCAGCGCATCTTCGATAGCTACCAGATCAGCCTGCCCTTGCGGTGCTTCAAGCGGGCTACCTGCCGTGGCGCGGAAACCGTCACCCACGCTGGTTGTATTTTCGCCGAAATTCAGAAATTCGGGTAAGCCTGGCCCCAGATAGCCACTGTCATTTTCGCGCGCGCGCTTGTTTTCCTCGGCTGAACGCATATGGCTTGGAATATGTGCCGATGCAGACGCCTTATAGGGATTTTCAAAATCCTCATCTGTCTGCTTGTCACTATGTTCGTTCATCTTATCCTACCTCTTACGGCCAATACCCTAGCTGAAAATGCGCCCCTAGCTGAAAATACGCACCACTTTTTCCAGCGATGTTGCCAGCGCGTCAAACTCGCCCTTGGTTGTATAGACACCAACCGACGCCCGCGCGGTTGATGGCACATCCAGATAATCCATCAATGGCTGGGCGCAATGATGCCCTGCCCTTATCGCCACACCGTCACGGTCAATGATTGTCGAAATATCATGCGGATGCGCACAATCCATCGTAAAGGACACAACGCCCGACTTACCAGCCGCGGTGCCGATGAGATTCAGCCCCTCAACCGCGCTCAGCCGTTGATGCGCATAGGACAATATTTCCTGTTCATGTGACCGGATCGCGTCCATCCCGATTGCTTCAACATAATCAACCGCCGCGCCCAGCGCGATCACCTCGGCAATCGCCGGCGTGCCAGCTTCAAACCGGTGCGGCGGTTCGGCATAGGTACTTTTTTCGATCGTGACCACATCAATCATGTCACCACCGCCCATAAAGGGGGGCATATCGGCCAGAATTTCGGCCTTGCCCCACAACACGCCAACGCCGTTCGGGCCATATAATTTATGCGCCGAAAATACATAGAAATCACAGCCCAGCGCGGTGACATCAACCGGCATATGGACAACACCCTGACAGCCATCAACAACAAACAGCGCATCGACTGATTTTGCCAGCTTGGCAATCTCAGCAACCGGATAGACCGTGCCCAGCACATTCGATACATGTGAAATGGAAATGATCCGCGTCTTTTCACTGGTCATCTCGGTCATGGCCTGCATCGAAAAACTGCCATCTTCATTCATCGGAAAGGCACGAACAACAGCACCGGTGCGTTCGGCGACCATCTGCCACGGCACGATATTGGCGTGATGTTCGGCAATGCTGATCAGAATTTCGTCACCCGCCTGCAATCGCGGTAAAGCCCAGCTATGCGCAATCATATTCAAGGCCATTGTCGCGCCAGAAGTCAGCACAATCTCGTCAGCCGATGGCGCGCCAATAAATCCGGCAACTTTCTGGCGCACAGCTTCATAGGCATCGGTAGACGCTTCAGACAGAAAATGCAGGCCGCGATGCACATTCGAATAGGTGTCAGTATAGGCCGACATCAAAGCATCCATGACCTGTTGCGGTTTCTGCGCCGACGCTGCCGAATCCAGATATACTAGTGGCTTGCCATGAATCTCGCGCGACAGGATTGGAAAATCGGCACGGATTGCATCACTGTCAAAAGCAGGTGTCATATGCGCCAGATTATCACTCATAACGACACCCCTTTGACATCCGCCATCCAGCGATCACTGATATGCCGCAACATGCCAGCCAGAGCCGCATGTTCCACCACATCAATCGCATCATCCAGAAACGCTGCGATCAGCATGGCGCGGGCTTTCGCTTTGGGAATGCCACGGCTGGTCAGATAGAAAAGCTGTGTTTCGTCAAGCTCACCGACCGTTGCGCCATGCGCACAGATCACATCATCGGCATAGATTTCCAGTTCGGGTTTGGCATCGGCTTCGGCCTTGCGCGACATAAGCAAAGCACGGCTCATCTGCTGGCCATCGGTTTTCTGCGCATCGGGTGCTACATGCACCTTGCCCTGAAACACCCCGCGCGACGCATCATCCAATACCCCACGGATAATCTGGTTTGAATGGCAATGGCCGACAGCGTGATCCATATAGGTGGAGATATCGTGATGCTGTTTATCGCGCCCCAGATAGATTGCCGACAGACCGCATTCCGCCGCTTCACCGGTCAGCGTCACATGCGTTTCCAGCCGTGCCAGCTGGCCGCCTGATGAAATCGAAAATCCGGCAAGTACCGCGCCCTCGCCAAGTGCTATGCCGGTCGCCGCCAGATGCACAGTATCGGCACCTTCGGCCTGCACCTTGGCATAATCAAGGCGGGCTTTATCCGCCAGCCGAAGTGCCGCCAGCGGTGCCGACAGACCCAGCTGGCTTTGGTGCCATTCGGCAATCACCGCCGCAGCGCCCATACCGATATCAACCATCACCACCGGATGCGCCGAAACATTATCGCCTTCACCTTCAAACGCCAGCAGAACCGGTTGCGCAATCTGCACGCCTGCTTCAACCGACAGCCGAAGCCCTGACCCCATCGCCGCCAGCGACAGATTACCAACCGGATGATCGGCAGGTGCCAATGCGGCCACCTCACCGGCAATCGCGTCAAAATCTGTTTCCAGACTATGCGTTGCAACGATCCCGTCGGGAAGTCCGGCAAGGCTGCCTAGATCAAGCATGCCATTATAAAAACGGATCACATGTGCCTGCATGTCGCGCGCAATTTCACTGATTGCAGGGGCAGATATGCCACCTGTTTCACCAGCTTCGGCTGCGGGCACAAGATCACGTGCGCCCAATGCGCCCAGCCGCGTAAAACGCCATGCTTCGGCATTGGCATCCGGCCAGCCACTGGCTTGCCAGCGTGCCAGCGCATCACCACGCACACCACCAAGGCCGGTCATCTGGTCAAGATTAGGCTGCATCGTCGATGCCAGCATAGCCCTGCTCCTCTACTTCAAGTGCCAGTGTCTTGTCGCCTGATTTGCGGATTTTACCATCGGCCAGAATATGCACATAATCGGGTATGATATAATCAAGCAGACGCTGATAATGCGTAATCACCAGCATCGAACGCGCCGGATCACGCAACAGATTGACCCCTTCCGACACGATTTTCAGCGCATCGACATCAAGGCCGGAATCGGTTTCATCAAGCACCGCCATGGTTGGTTCCAGCAACGCCATCTGCAAAATTTCATAGCGTTTCTTTTCACCACCCGAAAAGCCGACATTGACCGCCCGCTTCAGCATCTCGTCATTAATGCCCAGAATTTTGGCCTTCGCGCGCACCATTTTGACAAATTCAAGCTGATCGACTTCATCCTCACCAGCTTCGATCCGCCGTGCATTCACCGCCGCACGTAAAAAGCTCATACCGCCGACACCGGGCAGTTCGACCGGATATTGAAACGCCAGAAACATGCCCGCCCGCGCGCGCTCATCGGGTTCCATCTCCAGCATCGACACGCCATTCATCAGCACGTCACCGCCAGTCACCTCATAGCCATCACGTCCGGAAAGCACATAGGACATCGTGCTTTTGCCCGACCCGTTCGGCCCCATGATGGCGTGAATTTCGCCGGCATTGATGGTCAGATCAATGCCTTTGAGGATCGGCGTATCGCCCACCGATGCGTGTAGATCCCTGATTTCAAGTAAAGCTGTCATAATATATCCTGTCTGATATTAACCAACCGAGCCTTCAAGGCTGATTCCAATAAGTTTCTGGGCTTCGACGGCAAATTCCATCGGCAATTCCTTCATCACTTCCTTGCAGAAGCCATTGACGATCAGCGACACGGCATCTTCTTCATTGATTCCGCGTTGCAGACAATAGAACAGCTGATCTTCGGAAATGCGCGAGGTTGTCGCCTCATGTTCGATCTTGGCACTGGGGTTGCGCGAGACGATATAGGGCACCGTATGCGCACCGCATTTATCACCAACCAGAAGCGAGTCACATTGCGTAAAGTTACGCGCATTCTCGGCACCAGGTTGCATCCGCACCAGCCCGCGATAGCAATTTTGTGACTTACCCGCCGAAATACCCTTGGAAATGATCGTCGATCGGCTACCTTCGCCGATATGGATCATTTTCGTGCCGGTATCGGCCTGTTGCATATTATTCGTCAAGGCCACCGAATAGAATTCGCCAACCGACTCCTTGCCTTGCAGAATACAGGACGGATATTTCCATGTGATCGCCGAACCGGTTTCCACCTGCGTCCATGAAATCTTTGACCGGTCACCCCGACAGGCACCGCGCTTGGTGACGAAATTATAGATCCCGCCCTTGCCGTTCTCATCCCCCGGATACCAGTTCTGCACGGTTGAATATTTGATCTCGGCATCCTGCATTGCGACCAGTTCGACAACCGCCGCATGCAGCTGGTTTTCGTCGCGTTGCGGCGCGGTACAGCCTTCCAGATAGCTGACATAGGATTCGTCCTCGGCGATAATCAGCGTCCGTTCGAACTGGCCAGTATTCTGTTCGTTTATGCGGAAATAGGTCGACAGCTCCATCGGGCAGCGCACGCCTTTCGGGATATAGACGAATGATCCGTCGGTGAACACTGCACTGTTAAGCGCCGAAAAATAGTTATCGGCAACCGGCACAACCGATCCCATATATTTTTTGACCAGCTCGGGATAATCGCGGATCGCTTCGGAAATCGGGCAGAAAATCACGCCGGCCTTGGCCAGTTCGCCGCGAAAAGTTGTTGCCACCGAAACCGAGTCGAACACCGCATCAACCGCAACACCAGCCAGCATTTTCTGTTCATTCAGGGGGATGCCCAGCTTTTCATAGGTGGCCAGCAATTCCGGATCGACCTCATCCAGCGATTTCAGCTTTTCCGCCGCTTTCGGCGCCGCATAATAATAGGCATCCTGATAGTCAATCGGCGGAATATCCAGCTTTGCCCAGTCCGGCGCATCCATTGTCAGCCATCTTTCATAGGCTTTCAGCCGCCAGTCGAGCATCCAGTCCGGCTCGTCCTTTTTGGCCGAGATAAAACGGATAATATCCTCGTTCAGCCCTTTGGGGGCTTTATCGCTTTCGATATCGGTGACAAATCCGTATTTATATTTGCCTGTTGCCGCTTCCATCTGTTCGATGGTCTGGGTCGTTGCCGCCATAGCTTTCCTCTTGCTTGCTAGCTTTGTAATCGGGTCTAGTTCATGCGCTCTGTATGCGCTGTTTTATCTTCATAATGGTCTGTATCGGGGCGTTGATCTGCTGGCCTGCGCACCGGAAATAGCTGTGCCGGATCGGTCAGATCTTCCAAAGTCACCGCCTCCAGCGCCGCCCTTATCGCCAGATTGACGCGATTCCAGCTATGCGCCATGAAACAGCAATGCGACACCGCACAGGGTTCCGGCGCGCCATCGACACAGTCGGTCACCGCGATCGGGCCTTCCATCGCTTCGACAATATCCACCAGCGAAATCGTATGCGCTGGCCGCACCAGCCGGTAGCCGCCATTGACCCCGCGTTGCGTGACCAGCAAATCTGCCGCCAGCAATGCTTTCGCCACCTTCGCCACGGTTGGCTGTTTCAGTCCGGTCAGTTCGGCCAGATAGGCCGTCGCCACGGTTTCGCCCCGCTTATGCGCCAGAGCGCCAAGCACGACAATCGCGTAATCTGTCATCCGGTTCAGCCTGATCATGCTGGTTCCTCACCTGCCGCATCATGCCGCGAAAATCCACATTATCGGGGGCATATCTGCGAATGATTATCATAATCAAGACTAATTTAGTCCTGATTAGCTAGTTATAGGGAAACCCGCCCTTATTGCAAGCCTTATCGCCATCGCAAGCGCGCAAAAATTATTTATGAAATGGGAAATTATAAGCGCATATATCAAGCAACGCTGGGCGGCCTAGTTATAGGCTTCGCGGCGCAGCACATAATGGCCGCAGTCAATTCGGTCGAATACTTCGTCGATATCGGGATGCCCGACCGGGCCGTTTTCGCCATCGGCCAGCAGATTCTGCTGGCTGACATAGGCGGTGTAATAGCTATCGGCATTTTCGGCCAGCAGATGATAGAATGGCTGGTCTTTGCGCGGGCGCGCTTCGGCCGGAATCGAATTATACCATTCCTCGCTATTATCGAATTCGGCATCGACATCGACAACGACGCCGCGAAACGGATACAGCCGGTGCCGTACAATCGCGCCAATGCTGAATTTCGCATTCTTGCCGTTCATTATGGGAATATACCTTGTCGAGTGGCTGCCGGTGCGGGCTGTGGTAACGCTGTAACCGGCAATGAAGCCCGCATGTGCATTAAGGACATGAAGCGCATGGGGGCATAAAGGGCATTGGGGGGCAAAGACATCAGGCACCCG
>JBMZPN010000043.1:0-11200 GCA_049620845.1 Puniceispirillum sp. (SeqCode) | reverse complement strand
CGAGGCGTCGTCAGGTGGCCTGCAAATGGCCGGGCATGTGTTTGGGGGTGTCATCAATACAGGTACCTTTGCGATGTTGTCGGCGGCTTTGCCTCCTGACAGCACTGTGCGACGGCGGCAAATGGCCGCCGAGGCGGCGTTGCGCGGCATGGTATCATCATGTGTCTGGTCTCCCTTTTTTGTGGCCTTTGCTATCGGCCAGACCTTTGTGCCTGTTGACCAGTCATGGATTGCGATTGCAATGGGGTTGGTTACGGCGGTTATTTTCGCCTTGATAACGGTGCCGCTATTCAGCCAGCATTTCAGCTTTGCGCAATTACGTCTGTCGCTGGCATGTTTGCAACCTGTCAGCATGCGATTGCTTATTGTATTAGTGGCAGTTATTGCCACGGCGGCGATTTTTAATCTGACAGCATTATCAACTGTTGTGATCGTGATGCCATGTCTGGTGATGATTCAATTTGTGCGGCAACATAGAAATATATCTGAGATTTTGAAAAATACGCGGCATGCGATGACAAATATTGGCGATGATATTGTTATTATAACGGTCGCTATGATTGTTGGCTTTTTTGCCATCCAGACGAATGTTCTGCAAACGTTGGTCGTATCAATCTATGTCGGGGTTATTCCGGGCTGGTTTGCGCTTATTGCGACGCCTACTTTGATGATGATGGCATCGGTAGTGGGCGTGCATCCAGTGATTACCAGCACGGCATTGCTGGCGATATTCAGCCGCGGCGGTGCCGATGTTCAACCTGCCTTGCTGATGCAGTCTCATCTGATTGGATGGGGTGCGGGCACAATGGCATCCGTTGCGTCTTTATCGGTGATTACATGCGCCAGTTTGTACAATGTAACGTCGCGAGATTTGGTTTTAGGATCAAATTTACCAACCGCATTCTGCTATGCAGTTGGCGGGGGGGCTATCTTGGCGCTGATCAATATGGTTCTGTGATGGATAAGCTATTATTAGGGGCGTTTTTCTGGCAAGATGCCAGCAGTTAAGGAGTTTAGAGCCATGATTTTCAGACAGCTTTTTGACAATGTATCATCAACCTACACCTATTTAATTGCCAGCCGCAAAGGTGGTGAGGCTTTGCTGATCGATCCCGTGCTTGAAAAGACCGAGCATTATCTGACTTTGATGGAACAGCTGGATCTCAAACTTGTCAAAGTTCTGGATACGCATGTTCATGCTGACCATGTCACGGCGATGGGTGCATTACGCGATCGCACGAACTGTGTGACCGTGATGGGCGAGCAATCGCCAGTTGATGTTGTATCGATGCGTGTGTCTGACGGCGACGCTGTGGATATCGAAGGCTTTAGCCTGACCGCGATGTATACCCCCGGCCATACCGATGATAGCTATTGCTTTCGCACTGATGACAGAATTTTCACCGGCGATACCTTGCTGATCCGTGGTACTGGCCGCACCGATTTTCAAAATGGTGATGCGGGACGGCAATATGACTCGCTGTTTAATGGTATTTTAAAACTGCCAGAATCGATGCTGGTCTATCCGGCACATGATTATAAGGGCGATACGGTTTCAACACTTGGTGAAGAAATTGCCTATAACCCGCGTCTGCAGGTTAAATCGCGCGATGAATATATCGATGTGATGAGCCAGCTAAACTTACCCAACCCGAAAATGATGGATGTGGCCGTTCCCGAAAATATGAAAGTTGGCATGAATTTACAGCGACAAAGACAGGTGCCGACCATTGAAGCTGGCGCTTTACTTGGACGCAAGGCGGATCAGCTTATTCTGGTCGATCTGCGCGAGGACGCCGAGCGGGAACGGTTTGGCGTGATACCAGACTCGATACATATACCGTATGGTCAGTTTGAAATGCAGCTTGCGACATTGGCACAAACCGATGGCCGTCCCGTCGTCTTTTATTGTGCGGTTGGTGAACGGTCGGCGATGGCGACGCGCCTTGCTCATGCTAACGGTATCGATCATTGTGCGCATGTGCCAGGTGGGTTGCAGGCATGGCAGTCCGTTGGCGGCGCTATTATAGAGCCATAGAATATGATTGCCGAACCCATTAGAATGTCATCTAACAGATATTGTAATTTGTAGAATGAATAGGAGCGGCCAATGGCAAAAAAGATTGCCGTCATAGGTGGTGGTATTGTTGGTGTCTGCTCGGCGCTTGATCTGCAACAGGCCGGATATGAGGTGACGCTGATTGATCGCAAACAACCCGGGCGTGAGACATCATACGGAAATGCGGGTGTTCTGTCTGACTCTTCGGTGCTTGTTATAAATAATCCATCGCTTTTGCGGCGGCTACCGGGTCTGATGCGCAACCAAAGCACTGGGCTTCGTTACAATCCGCTATTTGTTTTGAAGCGTTTGCCATGGGTGCTCAGGTTCCTGTCCTATTGTACGAAATCGCATGCCCAGCATGCGGCCAGTGCTTTGCGTGCCTTGCAACTGCTTTCAATCGGACATCATAAAGCATGGATCAAAGAAGCCAAGGTAGATCATTTACTTCGATATGCAGGCTGGCTGAAGCTGTTTCGTACACAAAAAGGTTTTGAAGGGTTTGCAGCCGAAATAGAAGCTATGACGGCAACAGGTGTCAAATTTAGCGTTTATGAGCGTGAACAGATACGACAGCTTGAGCCTGGCCTGGAACCAATCTATGAAAAAGCAGTTTTGATGGATGAAACTTGCGGCGTATCCAGTCCGGCTGAATTGACCGACGCTTATTTAGCCATGTTCATGGCAGCGGGTGGCACGGTGATGAAAGCCGATGTCACCGGACTGGTCCCGCAAGATAGTGGATTTGAGGTGCGTCACAATGATGGTGCCGCAGACTTTGATGAGGTCGTTGTAGCGGCAGGGCCATGGTCAGCGGATGTTGCAAAATGGGTTGGTTATGATGTGCCTTTGGGCTGGGAGCGGGGCTATCATATGCATCTTGAGCCTGATGATGTGCCCCAGCTAGGCCGAGCTGCGCATGATGTTGAGGGTGGCTTTGCCATCGCGCCGATGAAACAGGGCGTACGGATTACTTCTGGTGTCGAATTTGAACATCGTGATGCCCCGCCTGATTATACGCAGATAAAAAAGGCTGTCGCCGAAGCCCGCAAAATACACAAAATGAAAGGCGAGGTTGATGCAGAGCCGTGGATGGGACGGCGCCCAACATTGATTGACTCGCTACCCATAGTGGGGCCAGCGCCACGCCATAAGGGTCTATGGTTCAATTTTGGTCATCAGCATCTAGGCCTATCGATGGCACCTGGTTCAGCCAAACTGATTACATCGATGATAAATGGCGAAGTCCCGCCGATTGATGCCAGCCCCTATCGGGCAGATCGTTTTCCAGTCTAGGTTGGAGACATTATTATGGGTGAGACAAGATTAGGAAATTCAGGGTCTGCCCAATTTTCAAAACAGCCGCTAAAGGCAAACTATGATGTTATCATCATTGGTGGTGCAATGATGGGCTCGTCGCTTGCCTGGTTTCTATCGCAGAATTCTGATTTTAACGGTTCGGTGCTGGTGATCGAAAAAGATGCAAGCTATTCGATGTGCTCTACAGCGCATACCAATAGCTGTATTCGCCAGCAATTCTCTACCGAACTCAATATCCGTATTTCACAATTCGGTGCTGATTTTGTGCGTAATTTCCAAAGCTATATGGGGGATGATCCGGATATTCCGGCCTTACCCTTTCAGACATTTGGATATATGTATCTGGCGGATAATGAAGCTTTTGCTGATAGCTTGCGGGCAAGTCAGAAAATTCAGCAGGCATGTGGTGCCGCCACCAAAATCATGACACCGGATGCTATCCGTGATGCCTACCCTTTTTACAATCTGGATGACATTGTTCTTGGTAGCCATAATCTTGTCGATGAAGGATATTTCGATGGGCATTCGCTGTTTGACTGGTGGAAACGAAAAGCCCGTAAAAACGGCGTTGAATATATCGAGAATGAAGTGGTCGCCATTGATGTCGCCGGTGATAAGGTTACGCATGTGGAGATAGGCACTGGTGAGCAGATCAGCGCCGGATATGTTGTCAATGCGTCAGGCCCGCGCGCCGTTTTGACAGCGCGTATGGCGGGTCTTGATCTGCCAGTTGAACCGCGCCGACGTTATAGTTTTGTTTTTGATGCCGAAACACGTCTGGATCGAGATTTGCCGCTGACCATCGATCCGTCAGGTGTGCATATGCGATCTGATGGCATCTATTATTTGGCTGGCTGTCCGCCGGAAAATGACGTTGATGTTGATTATGATGATTTTGAAATGGATCATGATATCTGGCTTGATAAAGCATGGCCGGCAATCGCAACGCGTATACCCGCGTTTGAAGCGATAAAGCTGATTAATAGCTGGGTTGGCCATTATGCCTATAACAAGCTTGATCAGAATGCGATCATTGGCGCACATCCCGAGCGTACAAATTTCATGTTTCTAAATGGCTTTTCCGGACATGGTTTGCAGCAATCGCCGGCAATGGGGCGGGCGATGTCCGAGTTACTGATTTATGGTGAATATCGTACACTTGATCTCAGCCCGCTAGGATATGAGCGTGTTATGCTGAATGAACCATTGCTGGAAAAAGCCATAATTTAAAATTCAAATACATAACGCGATATTCTGACAAACGTTTAGAGTCTTGAATAATATGGCGAATCACAAAAACGGCTATGCTAATTCCCTTAGTATATCTAGTTTTGCGCCACTTTTTTCCCTTTTAGAAAAATATTTCAATCGTCTTTTTTAAAAGCGTAACATATTTCAGCTTCCACATATAAAATGAAACTGGCGGTTTCATGCCATTTATCTGGCAACACAATCTTAACTTACATCTATAGCGCGTTTTATTGCCAAAAATGACACAATCAATTTCAAAATAAGCAATTGAACACCAACACGAGAATGGTAAACATACAAAATCATACAACCCGATATTGAAATCGGTAATTTAAACGGAGGATTAACATGAGCGATAGTCGCAGAAATTTTCTTACCGGAGCAGCTGTAATAGGCGCAGCAGCTGCGGGCTATGCGGTCGGTGTTGGTGGCAAAGGCGAAAAAAAAGCCACGGTATCTGCTCCTGCTGTTAACAAAAACGAAGGTGTTAGCCTCAAGATGCAGGCATCCTGGGGTGGTGGTATTTTCCTAGAAAACGCCAAGTCATATGTTGACCGCGTGCATGCAATGGCTGGTAAAGATCTGAAGATTGATCTGCTGGCTGTTAACGCCGTTGTCAAGACAAGCCAGATGCAGGATGCTGTTCATCGCGGTGTTCTTGATGCAGCGCATTATGTGCCAGCTTACTGGTACTCAAAGTCCAAGTCAGCTTCATTGTTCGGCACCGGCCCTTGCTTTGGCTGGTCGTCTCAGGAAGTTCTTGGTTGGGCGCATTATGGCGGCGGTATGGAGCTGTTCAACGAGCTGATGGAAAGCCTCGGTCTGAATGTTGTTTCATTCTTTAACAGCCCGATGCCTGCACAGCCACTTGGCTGGTTCAAAGAAGAGATCACAGACGCATCACAGATGGATGGTCTGAAATATCGTACAGTTGGTCTGGCTGCTGACGTTCTTATGGAAATGGGCATGTCAGTTGTACAGCTTCCAGGCGGTGAAATTCAGCCAGCCATGAAGTCAGGTCTGATTGATGCGGCCGAGTTTAACAACCCGACATCTGACCGTGACTTTGGTATGCAGGATGTGTCAAAAGATTATCATCTGGCATCATTCCACCAGTCACAGGAATTCTTTGAAGTTACCTTCAACAAGGAGAAGTTTAACTCACTTCCGTCAGAGCTGCAGGCAATCTTGCGTCATGCATCAGAAGCTGAGAGCTCAAACTTCTACTGGCATAACACAAAGCGTTATGCAGATGACCTGGTACGTTTGCAGAACGAGAGTGGCGTCAAGGTTCACCGGACGCCTGACTCAGTAATGGCTGCCCAGCTGAAAGCATGGGATGTTGTTGTTGAGCGTATTTCGGCTGAAGATCCTTTCTTTGCCAAAGTCATCGCGTCACAGAAGGCATATGCCAAAGACGTGATGAACTACCTGAATCTGAACCAGCCTGATTACAAGCTGGCTTACAACCATCACTTTGGCTAGGTTGTAATATCTGAAGATTTTTTGTCAGGAGGCCAGATGGCCTCCTGACTTTTATTTATTTTTTAGAACTATTAGCGGAGCCTGCCATGACGCAGTTCATCTATGCTATCGAAAGCCTGAGTGTTTGGGTTGGTCGTGCCTTTGGATGGTGTATTCTGGTGCTTACATTCTCGGTATCTTACGAAGTTTTTGTTCGTTACGTATTGAACTCACCAACTGTCTGGGCATTTGACATGATGGTGCAGATGTATGGTGCACTCTTCCTGATGGCGGGTCCTTATGCGCTAGCACAAGATACGCATGTCCGTGGTGACGTATTATATCGTCTGTTCCCGGTCAAGTGGCAGGCGCGGATCGATTTTATTCTTTATCTGGTGTTTTTCTTCCCCGGTATTCTGGCCTTATTCTGGTTTGGCTGGGAAATCGCCGCCGATAGTTGGCGCTACAAGGAAGTGAGCTGGAATTCACCTGCCCGCATCCAGATTTACTTTTTCAAGACTTTGATTCCATTAGCCGGTTTCCTGCTAATTTTGCAGGGGTTTGCTGAATTAGCACGGTGCTGGCGTGCGATGCATTCGGGCGTCTGGATGGAACGCCTGTCTGATGTCAAGGAAACCGAAGACATGCTGATGGAACAATCTAACTAGGTAACCACGCCAATACGCTGACGTTACAAATTTGCCTTTAAGGCGCAATATTTTGAAAGTTAAGTTGAGATGACCGATCCACAAGTTGCCATTTTAATGCTGTGCCTGTTTATTCTGCTGGTACTGCTTGGATTCCCCATTGCGTTTACCTTGCTGGCGATGGGTGTTGGTTTTGGTTACTATGCCTATTATCAGGGCGGTATTGAAACCTTCGGAGACTTATTCAGTAATAACATTTTCTATCTGTTGAACCAGAACACCTATTCGGTGATGGAAAATGACACGCTTGTAGCGATCCCGCTATTCCTGTTCATGGGCTATGTGGTTGAACGCGCGAATATTGTAAATCGGCTGTTTTATTCGCTGCAGATGGCCGCGCGTAATTTGCCAGGTTCGATGGCGATTGCCGCGCTTATTACCTGTGCTGTGTTCTCAACTGCGTCAGGTATTGTTGGTGCGGTTGTAACCTTGATGGGGTTGCTTGCCTTTCCGGCGATGGCAAGTGCGGGTTATAACAAGCAATTTGCATCAGGCGTGATCTGCGCTGGTGGTACGCTGGGCATTCTTATTCCACCATCGATCATGCTGATCGTTTATGCGGCGATTGCCGAACTTTCGCCTCTGCGTCTTTATGCGGCGGCCATGTTCCCGGGGCTTTTGCTGGCTGGTCTTTATATTGTTTATGTGATCGTACGGGTGATGTCACAACCAAGTCTGGCACCCAAGCCGCGTGATGAAGACGTGCCGCCCGTGAGCAAAATTTACTGGGATTTGATGGTTTCCTTTGTGCCGTTAACAGCGCTTATCGCGATGGTTCTGGGTTCGATTCTGGGTGGTCTTGCAACGCCGGCAGAAGCGGCTGCCATGGGTGCGCTTGGCGGTCTGCTGCTTGCTCTTCTTTACCGGTCTCTGACATGGGAAAAGGTCAAGGAGTCCGTGTTCCTGACGGCCAAAGCGACAGCGATGGTGTGCTGGTTATTCATTGGTTCATGGACGTTCGCATCAGTATTTTCATATCTAGGTGGTCACGATGTGATTGAACATTGGGTGCTGTCATTTGATCTGGCACCATGGCAGTTCCTCGTGCTTGTCCAGATTATCATTTTTGTCCTTGGCTGGCCGTTAGAATGGTCGGAGATTCTGATTATTTTCGTCCCGATTTTCTTGCCGATGCTGGATAATTTCGGTGTTAATCCTTATTTCTTTGCGATGCTGGTGGCGCTTAACCTACAGACATCCTTCCTGACACCACCAATGGCGATGTCGGCCTATTATCTGAAAGGCGTTCTGAAAAACCAGATTGAACTGGTGGAAATCTTCAAAGGCATTCTGCCTTATCTGGCAATTGTTATCTTCTCGATGGTATTGCTGTATCAGTTCCCTGGTATCGCCCTATGGCTTCCGGACTACCTGTTTGGTGCGTATGTTCAATAGGTTTGGCGTACATACAGCCTGCTAGAAATGGAAACGATATGACATCTGCTTTGGAAATGGTGCGCATGATCCGCGAGGGGCAGGTAACATCAGTCCAGCTTGTGACAGCCTGCCTTGAAAAGATTGAAGCGGAAAATGACCAGCTAAAGGCATGGGCGCATATTGACCGTGATGCTGCATTGGCGCGGGCTCGTGAGATGGATGAAATCCGCATGACTGGACGGCCTATGGGCGCGCTACATGGCGTACCTGTCGGGGTCAAGGACATAGTTGATACGATTACCTTCCCAACAGAATATGGTACGCCCGTGATGGCGGGTCGTCAGCCGGATCATGACGCCCGCATAATTGCCCAGCTTCTGGATGCAGGCGCGATCATCATCGGTAAAACGAAAACAACGCCGTTTGCGTTTCTTGATCCGTCCGAAACGCGGAACCCACATAATGCTGCCTTTTCGCCAGGCGGATCATCATCAGGTTCGGCGGCGGCTGTTGCGGCGGGGCATGTGCCGATTGCCATCGGGTCACAAACCAACGGTTCAGTGATCCGTCCAGCATCTTATTGCGGGGTGTATGGTTTCAAGCCAACATCGGGCATTTTGCCGCGAACAGGTGTTCTGCAAACATCGCAAACGCTAGATCAGCTAGGTGTGTTTTCGCTCTATCTTGAGGATGCTGCCTTGCTTGCGGATGTTCTGGGTATGTATGATCCTGCCGATATGGCGTCATATCCTCGACCGCGGCCTAACATGCTGTCAGGTGCCAAGGCGGACGCGCCGATTGAACCTAATTTTGTCTGGCTTGAAATGCCCTATTTCGGGAAACTTGATGATGATGCCCGCGAAGGCATGACCGAAGTGATTGACGCTCTTGGGGCGCAAGTCGAGGTTATTGATGCGGCAGAGTCATTCAAGGATATGCCGGAAGCGCATAAAATCATTCAGGACTATGAAATTTCACGCAATCTGGATTGGGCGCTGCGTGACCATGAAGACCAATTATTCGATAAATTTGCCGATATGTTGCGCCGAGGTGCCAGCATCAGTGATGAGGACTATCAAGAAGCGATCAAATTTCGCACGGCGATGATTGGCTATTTCTCGGCATTTTTCAAAGATTACGACGCAATCTTGACACCAAGTGCATCAGGTCAGGCACCTAAATTTGATGAAGGCACCGGCGATCCTATTTTCTGTACCTACTGGACTTTATGCGGTTTACCATGCGTTACCTTGCCGGTTCTAAGCTCGGGTGACGGCATGCCAGTCGGTGTGCAGCTTGTGGTTAATCGTGAAGAAGATGACCGTCTTATGCGTTCAGCGCGTTGGATGCTGGATAAATTGTCCGCGCCACTTGACGAAGATGAAGCCGCCAGCGAAACTGGCTAGAGGAGTTGAAGAATGATTTCAAGAACAACAAAAATGGTATCAGCCTTTATTGCAACCGCACTGGTTATGACATTTGTCTTTGGCCTTGCCGAGAGTATCAGTTCAGGTTTTGCCGGATTTTATGGCGGGCTTCCCTTCTGGATCATTGCGATCGCAGTGATGTGCCTGGCGCTTTATGACATGTATGACGAGGCCTTCAAAAAGAAGTAGGCCTTAGGCGGGTTGATCAATCGAGGCTTTTGTAGATATTCAGCTCGTTCCAGTATTTTTCAGTTAGAATATTTGTATCCTTCAAACGCAGTGACAGACTTCGTATGATGGCAATGATGACAGGGTCGCTATCCTTTAGTTTTTGACGAACCTGTTCACTGTCGATGACATTTATAATGCAGTTGGTTTCGGCAATTACAGTTGCTGATCGCGCCGAATTGGTAACAGGCGCACTTTCACCGAAAATTTCACCTGGCCCAAGAACGGATAGTTGTAATCCGTTCTTGCTCACGATTGCGACATTGCCACTATGGATCAGATATAGTTCGTCGCCAGCATCACCAACACTATAAATCACGTCGCCTTTTTTGTAAGGACGAGACTGATATTTGCGTGATGTTGGGCTCATGAGCATGCCTCCATATAGTTGATGTAAGCCGCGTTAAGTATGATTTGTTCAGGTGCATAGCACCAACCTTATCGGAGTGCATATTATATTAAATTAATATCCTAACGAAGCTCAAAATTCAGAAGTCAGGTCGATCATTCAACCCATGTCCGGCTTCTGCGCGGCCCCAGATCACGACTCATCCATTCGCTCATGGCATCGGCCAGATTCTTTGCCCGTTGCCGGTTTTTCTTCAGATCGACATCAAGTGGTATGACAATGTCACCGTCAAGACGAACACGCGGTGGTGTATAGTCAGGAAATTTTTTAAGCAGATCGCCCAATGCTTGCATCAATTCGGCTTCCTGCGTAACCAGATCACTTGCTGAATCATCATAACCAGCATCAGGTAATAAGGCGTCGGTGACGCGGCGGCTATCAGTTGTCATATTTACTCCTGTCTTAAAAAAGCCTGGTTCCTTGAAGATCAAGTCCGTGCAATTTAGATAAGATAGATTAGAGACATTGAATTTTGTCACCTTCATCATATCTGTAGAACTACATTTACTTGGGGCTTATGCAAAAAATGATCCAAATCTATTTTGATGGAAAATGCGGGCTCTGCAGCAAGGAAATCCGCTATTATCAACATATTGCCCCTGAGGGTATTTTTGCCTGGTATGATGTCGCGACGGATCCGGCACCATTGCAGCCACTGGGTGTTGAACAAGCCGATGCTTTACGCCGTTTGCATGCTATGGACAGTCAGAACAAAATGCATATTGGTGTCGATGCGTTTATTGTGATCTGGCGGCATTTACCCCGTTGGCATCTGCTGGCGGCGTTTATATCAATTCCCGGTATCAGGCATTTTGCAAATTTTGCCTATGCGCGCTTCGCCGACTACCGGTTCAAACGTTTACCGCATTGCCAGATTTCGTAGCTTTTGCGTTATGCCAGCCGGTACTGGCCAGACCGTTTATTGCCGATATGTTTGATAAGTGACTTTTCAGTTAAT
>JBMZPN010000042.1:0-11468 GCA_049620845.1 Puniceispirillum sp. (SeqCode) | reverse complement strand
TAGCCCGATTGATGATGGTGCGGGTACGCGCCTGTCCTATGATGTGACCGCCGCGGTTACTGGCAAGATCGCACAGCTGGGATCGCGGCTGATCGAGTCAACATCAAAGAAGCTGGCCGGACAGTTTTTTACCGCCTTTGTTGCGCATTTCGAAGAGCAAAGTCAGGAATAAACAGGATATCTGTGCCGTCAGGATAAGCGACGATTGCCGTGTGTATCTATTGACGTGCCCATTTATTGACGTGCAATAGTCAGCGTTGCCCGCAAGCCATCCGAGGTGTTCTGGAAATATAGACTGCCGCCATGCTGTTCGGCGATGGTGGTGGCAACCGTCAGTCCCATGCCAAAGCCTTCTATGCTGGCCGCATTTTCCCCGCGTTTGAAAGGCGCTGTTAGCGATCCGATTTCGTCTTCGCTCATGCCGGTGCCAAAATCATCAATGTGAATGCTGGCAATCTCCGATGAGGCTTCCAAGGACACGATTGCCTTGCGGCCATATTTCAGCGCGTTATCGATCAGATTGATGATCGCCCGTTGCAGGGAAAGCGGCTGTGCCGTGACAATCATTCTGTTGGTTTTGAGCAGGGCGCCGCGCAGGGATGTCGGCTTGCTATCGGAAAAAATTGTCCGGGTGGAGATTTTTTTGGCTTCCTGTTCCTGCAAGGTCACCGGATAGCCCGCATCCTGAAAGTCGGCAACCACCGAATCAACAAGCGAGAATAATGACATTTTGCGTGGCTTTTCGATATTCATTTCCGATTGTGTGTAGTCAAGCACGCTCTGGATCATGCCGGTCATGCGGTCTATGTCGGCATCCATTTTCTGGCGTAGTTCATCATCTTCAATCAAAGCTGTGCGCAACCGAAGCCGTGCCGCCGGTGTGCCCAGATCATGACTGACACCCGATAGAAACATTGCACGTTTTGACAAGGATTCCCTTTCGGCCTGACGATGCGCATTAATGGCCGCGATCATCGCACGCAGTTCGCTTGGCCCTTCGGGCGTGTAGCTGGCCGATCCGCGCGCAGTCCAGCGACCAGACAGAATGCTGGCAAAGGATACGAAGGCGCTGCTTGTATTAGCAATCAGCGCCGATAGAACGGCTAGCGCCAGAATCGGAATGGCGGCGGCAAGCAGACGATAGTCAGTCGGTGCCGCCTCACATCCCCAGATGGCATTGCCGTCAACGCGTATCCAAGGCCGGTTTTCATAGGTGATGAACAAGGTGGCGTTTGAGCAGTAGCTGGCCAGCAAACGGGTTACGCTGGCAAGGCTGGCACCAGGCGCGGTTTGCTTGGATTGTTCAAGCTCGGCAACAGGATATTTCAGATCCGGCGATATCACTGCAAGCGCCATGCGCTTGCCTATGTTGTTGGTCGATGATGTGACACCAAATGACATAAGCGTGATGTGATCGGCGGGTGCCACTTCGGGTAATTGCGAAAAGCGCCCCGCTTCGGCCAGACGTTGAAACGCAAGCGGCAATTCGGCTAGCTGCAAGCCATCGATTGGCGGGGTGCCATCGCGCACCGTTTCGAACAGGCTTAGTCCTGACATATATGATTTATGCAGATGCTGTTTCCATTGCGCTTCGGAATACATCCATAGCCAGCTTGACAAGATGCCAGCCAGACCTGCGCTGATGATCCATATCGTCGCGCGCATCTGTAAACTGAGAATGATCTTCATCAGATTTCTGTTTGCGTTACGTCAACGGCAAAGATATAGCCAACGCCGCGTTCAGTTTTCAACAAGGCCGGATTTTTGGGATTCTCTTCAATCTTGCCACGCAACCGGCCAACCAGAACATCCAAGGCACGGCCAGAGCTGTCCATATTGATATCGCCAGCTTGGGTGACATCCATGGCCGTGGTGATTTCCTCGCGCGTCAGGGGCACATGCGGATTGGCGAGCAATACCTTGAGCAAACGTGTTTCGCGTTGTGACAGGGCAATCTGAATACCATCCGGCGACAGCACCTCGTCTTTCTTGCCATCATAGACCCAGCCCGCGAAGCTGTAGAGCGAGGTGTTGCGCCGATAGTTCAGCGAGGCCGAACGCCGGACACGGCGCAGAACCGCCTTGACGCGTGCCAGCAAGAGATCGGGATTGAAGGGCTTGGCAATATAATCATCGGCACCGACCTCATAGCCGGACATGCGCTGATGGTCTGCCGACAAGGCCGATACCAGAATGATCGGCACATCCTGTTCCCGGCGCAATTCCTTGCATAATTCGATGCCGTTTTCCTCGCCAAGCATAACATCAAGCAAAATCAGTTCGATTCGCCCAGCCGAAATATGATGCTGTATTTCCCGCCCTGTAGCTGCTGTATGCACCATGAAACCGTGCTTGCGCAGATATTGCGCCATCATCTGGCGCATCTCCATATCGTCATCAACAACCAAAATAGTGGGTACAGACATTGCAAATCTTTCACAATCAGGTAACGAAAAGACATTATCTTAGTAATGCAAAAGGGGCATCTTAGTAACAAAAGGCAACAAAAACCATATTTAGGTAACAATGTGTAATATTTCGGGCAAAAAAATCGCATTCGCTCAAAAATTGATGAAGAACGATATTGAAACACTGTGCCGCTCAGGTCAGGGTGTCGCACCTTAAATGCATTTGTATCTGGGAGGATTGTAATGAATTCTAAATTTGTATCAGTGGCAACCGCCGCTATCATGACTGTGGCTGCCGGTGCTGCTAATGCCGAGCCACAAGCTGAAGTTCTGCACTGGTGGACATCTGGTGGTGAAGCAAAGTCTGTTGCCGTATTGCAGCAGGAGTTTGACAGCCGTGGTGGCACATGGACAGACATGCCTGTTGCTGGTGGTGGCGGTGACGCAGCCATGACAGCACTTCGTGCACGTGTTCTTGCTGGCAACGCGCCAACAGCTGTTCAGCTGAAAGGCCCTGCCATTCAGGAATGGTATGAAGAAGGTGTTCTTGCTGACATTTCTTCAGTTGCCAAGGCAAATGGATGGGCAGACGTTCTGCCACCATCAATCGCCAATCACATGAAATGTGAAGGTACCTGGTGTGCAGCACCTGTTAACGTTCACCGTATTGACTGGATCTGGGCAAATGCCGATGTGCTGTCAAAGAACGGTATCAAGATGCCAACAACATGGGCTGAATTCAACGCTGCCGCAGCAAAGCTGCAAGCCGCTGGCGTTACGCCTCTGGCGCATGGTGGTCAGGCTTGGCAGGACGCAACAGTATTTGAAGCTGTAGCACTTGGCATTGGTGGCGCGGACTTCTTCCAGAAGGCCTTCGTTGATCTTGATCCAGCAACTTTGAAGTCTGACACAATGGTTAAAGTTTTTGACCAGATGCGCACAATGCGCGGTTTTGTTGACAGCAACTTCTCAGGCCGTGACTGGAACCTTGCAACAGCAATGGTCATGAATGGCGAAGCTGCTTTCCAGATAATGGGTGACTGGGCAAAGGGTGAATTCCTAGCTGCTGGCAAAAAGCCTGGCGTGGACTTCCTGTGTGCTTCAACACCTGGTGAAGGCTTCCTGTATAATGTTGACAGCTTTGCCATGTTCAGCGTTGACGGTAAGGACAAGAAAGACGGTCAGCTTCTGCTTGCCGAGCTTATCGTTGGTAAAAACTTCCAGAAGGTATTCAACCTGAACAAAGGTTCGATCCCTGCACGTGTTGACGTGGCTCTGGACGAGTTTGACAGCTGTGCACATACTTCAGCCAAAGATATGGCCGACAGTAACAAAGGTGGTTCACTGCTTCCATCTTACGCACATGGCATGGCACTTCGCGGTGCACAGGCCGGTGCTATCACTGACGTTGTGACAGCACATTTCAATTCAGACATGTCTTCAGCTGATGCTGTGAAGATGCTGGCTGATGCGGTTGCAAATAGCCTATAGATAATTCTGCCCCGTCCGGTGTTATAATCGGGCGGGGTTTATTTTTGGAGGATGAAGATGTCAGATTGGCTAGAGCGACATATACCCAAAATGGTTTTGGCTCCATCCTTTGCCGCCATCTTGATTTTTGTTTATGGATTTATCGGCTGGACAGCATGGGTGTCACTGACAAAATCCAAGCTGCTACCGAAATATGATATTGCTGGTCTGTTTCAATATGACCGCCTTTTTGGATCCCCGCGCTGGGATACAGCTATCGATAATTTGTTTATTTTCGGATTTCTGTTCATCGCCATTTCGATGATACTGGGTTTGCTTCTGGCGATTATGCTGGATCAGAAAATCCGTACCGAAGGTGCGCTTCGCACCATTTTCCTATACCCGATGGCCTTGTCACTGATTGTAACGGGCACAGCCTGGAAATGGATTTTGAATCCGGGTCTGGGGCTGGAAGCCACGGTCAAAGGCTGGGGTTTCGAGAGCTTTACCTTTGACTGGTTAGTCAATCCCGATATGGCGATCTATACAGTCGTAATCGCCGGTGTCTGGCAGGCCTCGGGTTTTGTCATGGCGCTGTTTCTGGCAGGATTGCGATCAGTTGATCAGGAAATTATCAAAGCCGCGCAAGTCGATGGTATCCCGACATGGCGTATCTATTCGGCGATTATCATTCCGTCGATGGCACCTATTTTTCTGTCTGCCTTTATTGTTTTGGCGCATCTTGCGATTAAAAGTTTCGATCTGGTCATTGCCCTGACAGGCGGTGGCCCCGGCTATGCAACCGATCTGCCAGCGACCTTTATGTATACGATGGCATTCTCACGCGGCAATATCGGTCAGGCGGCAAGTTCGGCCATGGTCATGATGGCTGTCGTTTTTGCGATTGTGGTGCCTTATCTTTATTCCGAATTGCGAGCAAAAAATGACGGATGATATTCACAGCACATCGCAAACGAATATGATTGGCAAGCTGGCCTTGAGATGGGGTCTGTATATTCTGCTATGCCTGTTTGCATTATATTATCTGATGCCGCTTTTTGTGATGGTTACAACCTCGCTGAAAAGTCTTGATGAAATCCGCACCGGCTCATTGGTGGCTTTGCCGCGTGACGTAACCTTTGCCGCATGGGGCACCGCCTGGTCGAGTGCCTGTACAGGGATTCAGTGCGAAGGTTTGCGCCCGTATTTCTGGAATTCAGTTTTGCTGGCGGTGCCAGCGGTGCTTATTTCAACGCTTATTGGTGCGATCAATGGCTATGTCATTGCCAAATGGCGCTTCAAAGGTGCGAATCTGATTTTTTCACTGATGCTGTTCGGGTGCTTTATTCCGTTTCAGGTGGTGCTGTTGCCAATGGCGCGGATGCTGGGTCTTATGGGCATGGCAGGATCAATCACGGGACTGATTTTTGTGCATGTGGTTTATGGCATCGGTTTTACCACGCTGTTTTTCCGGAATTATTACGTCACCATCCCCACCGAACTGGTGAAAGCTGCCAAAGTTGATGGCGCTGGTTTCTTCCGCATTCTGTGGGAAATTTTTCTGCCGCTTTCGCTTCCCATCATTGTGGTTACGATCATCTGGCAATTCACCCAAATATGGAATGACTTTCTGTTTGGCGTGTCATTTTCGCAAGCCGGAACGCAACCTGTGACGGTGGCACTCAATAATATTGTGAATTCAACAACTGGTGTCAAAGAATACAATGTCGATATGGCATCTGCGATTATCGCGGCCTTGCCAACGCTCGTCGTGTATGTTGTCGCTGGTAAATATTTTATCCGTGGTCTGACTGCGGGTTCGGTTAAAGGATAAAGAACATGGCGCCAATCCTCGAAATCAAGAATCTATATAAAAATTATGGATCGCTGAATATTCTTAAGGATGTCAATGTATCAATCGGGGCAGGTGACTTTCTGGTACTTGTTGGCCCGTCAGGATGTGGTAAATCGACCTTGCTGAACTGTATTGCCGGTCTTGAACCGATCAGTGGCGGATCGATTGAAATTGGCGGCCAGGACATGACGCATGTCAGCCCGAAAGACCGCAATATCGCCATGGTGTTTCAATCCTACGCGCTTTATCCAACCATGACGGTAGCCAAGAACATTACTTTCGGTATGAAGGTGCGTGGTGTCGAAAAGGCAGAGCAGGACATCAAGCTGGCCGAGGTAGCGCGGCAGTTGCAGATCGAACCATTGCTAAGCCGTCGTCCGGCGCAACTTTCCGGTGGTCAGCGCCAGCGTGTTGCCATGGGGCGGGCGCTGGTACGCGATCCAAAGCTGTTTCTGTTTGATGAGCCTTTATCCAATCTGGACGCCAAATTGCGCGTCGAGATGCGTACCGAAATCAAGAAGCTTCACCAGAATCTAGGGGCATCGATGGTCTATGTGACGCATGACCAGATCGAAGCCATGACATTGGCTACCAAGATTGTCGTCATGAAAGGTGGCGTGGTTCAGCAGATTGGCACGCCAGCCGAAATCTACAGCAAACCGGCAAATCTGTTTGTTGCAGATTTCATGGGATCGCCGGCGATGAATCTAATCCCTGCCAAGGCCAAGAAAAACGGTTCCGGCTATAATGTCATTATCGAGCGGGCAGGTGGCGAGCCACTGGTTCTGCATGAAAAGCGGACAAAAAAACTGCCGGCCAATGTTGTGGTAGGACTACGGCCAGAAGATATCGGTGATGCGCAATATCGCAAAGGGCGTGATCTGCATGTTTCATCATGTCAGGTTGATGTTGTCGAGCCAGCTGGTGCCGACACTTTTGTGCTGTTGTCGCTGGGTGGCAAGGAAGTCACAGCGCGGCTGCATGCCGAAACGGCAGCTACACCCGGTACGGATATGGAATTTGCATTTGATATGAAAAAGCTGTCCTATTTTGATGCCGATACCGGCGCGCGTCTGGAATTAGGCTAAAAGCGTTTGCAGACGCTTTATTTGATGTCTCTGGCTATGGACGTAGACAGGGTGAACGCAGTATCATTGGTCTGAAACTTAATTGCGACCAAGTACAGGCTTATGGCCTTTGCGTGTCTGGGCTCTAGATATATGACGTGGCCTTGGAATTGGGTTGTTGCATAGGGTGAGACAAGCTGAATGAGTTTACTGGCAGAATGAGTTTACTGGTTGCAGATATAGGCGGAACAAATGTCCGTTTTGGTGTGGCGGCAGATGCCACAGCATCGCTGGAACATGTGCGGATCATGACATGTGCGGCTTATCCGACCTTTGCCGATGCCATTGCCGATTTTCTGGCACCGCTTGATGTTACGATCAGTATGCTTTCGGTTGCTGTTGCGGGGCCGGTTAATGATGATCTGGTTGATGTGACCAATAATCACTGGGCTTTCAATAAAACCGAATTGATGGATGAGCTGGGTGTTGACGGCATTCTGGTGATCAATGATTTCACCGCACAGGCGCTTGCCCAGAGTGACCCAACAGCGAATGGCAATATCCAGATTTGTGATGGCATGTCTGACATGAATGCACCCTTGCTGGTGATTGGCCCCGGGACAGGGTTGGGGGTTTCCGCACTGATCCCTGCCGGTGACGATTTCGTGCCGATTGAAGGCGAAGGCGGGCATGTGTCCTTTGCTCCGCGTTCGGACGATGAAATCGCTCTGCTTGGTTTTTTGAAGCAGAATTTGGCGCATGTTTCGGCCGAGCGTATTGTGAGCGGTGCCGGATTGGAAAATGTCTATGCCTTTATGGCTGATCGGGCGGCGGATACAGATATGCCCGCCCAGCTTGGCGCACCCGAAATTGGCGCGGCGGCGCTGGCGGGTGGCGGCATTGCTCGTGATGCGGTACATCTGATGCTGGGAAGTCTGGCTACGGTGATTGCCAATGCGGTGCTGACTATGGGAACCTGGCGCGGGGTGGTTATTGCTGGCGGCATTGTGCCACATGTGCAAAGCCTGCTTGCAGATAGCCCCTTTGTGGCGCGCTTTCGGCATCAGGGACGCATGGGGGCGTTGCTGGAGATGGTGCCAGTATGGTTGTCGGTTGATCCATTGGCTGGCATAAAGGGCGCACAGGCGGCGGTGGCCAACCGCCATACAGCTGCGCGGATGAAACGGAAATGAAACAAATTTACACTAACGAGCATTTAATTACGGCTAACGATAATGTCTGAACTTATTCCAAAATCTGCAGAAATACCCGATAGCGACTATGTGATTGTCGGTGGTACCGGCGATCTGGCCTTGCGCAAGATTTTTCCCGCTCTGTTCTGGCGCTATCTTGCCGGACAGATCACCACCGAATTTCGCCTGATCGCGGCAGCGCGTTCATCCATGCCAGTTGATGAATTTGCCGCCAAACTTCGCCCTTTCTGTGCTGATGCTATCGCCGGTGAGGATGATGGCGAGGCACAATGGGCCGGCTTCATCGCGCTGATACGGATCGTCGGGCTTGATGTCGTTAGCGGTGACGGCGGGGCAGAGCTTGCCGAGCTGGTCAATCGCCGCCTGTCACCCGAACGGCCGTTGATTTTCTATCTGGCGATTGCCCCGACTTTGTTTGGTGCCGCCTGTGATACGATTGCCAATCATGGGCTGGCGGTACCGCAAAGCCGCCTTGTTGTCGAAAAGCCGCTTGGCAATGACGGGGATTCCGCGCGCGCGATCAATAAATTACTGCTGAATGTGTTTGACGAAGCGCAGATTTACCGGATTGACCATTATCTGGGCAAGGAAACTGTACAGAATCTGATGGCATTGCGGTTTGCCAATACAATTTTTGAGTCGCAATGGGGCAATCATGCGATCGATCATGTGCAGATCACCGTGGCCGAAACCGTCGGGGTTGATGGCCGTGCGTCCTATTATGACAAATATGGTGCTCTGCGCGATATGGTGCAGAACCATCTGTTGCAGCTTGTCTGTCTGGTCGGGATGGAACCGCCTGCCTATTTCAATGCCGATCAGGTGCGTGATGAAAAGCTGCGTGTATTGCGGGCGATCCAGCCGATCGCGCCAGAGGACGTGGTGCGTGGTCAATATGAAGCGGGCAAGGTGAATGATGCGGCGGTAACAGGCTATCTTGACGAGCTTGGGCAGGCTTCTAACACCGAAACCTATGTGGCGTTGAAACTGACGATCGAAAACTGGCGCTGGGCCGGTGTGCCATTCTATGTGCGGACGGGTAAACGCCTTGCCCAGCGTGCCAGCGAAATTGTCATTACCTTTAAAAACCGCCCGCATGATATTTTCACCAAACCTGGCGCGCCAGCGAAACCGGATGTGCCAAACCGGCTGACAATCCGGCTGCAACCGCATGAAGGGTTGCGCCTGCAACTGACCAGCAAGGAACCTGGCCCTGGCGGTATGCGGCTGTTTCCGTCCGAGTTGAATCTGTCGTTTGATGACACATTTGATCAGCGCCTGCCTGATGCTTATGAGCGGCTGTTGATGGATGTGGCGCGTGGTAACCAGACATTGTTCATGCGGCTTGATGAAGTGCTGGCCGCATGGGATATTATCGACCCGCTGATCGCGGATATCGATCAGCATGATCTGTATAATTACAAGGCCGGTTCGATGGGGCCAGCGCAAGGTGATATGCTTGCCCAGCGTGATGCGCATGCGTGGATTGATCCACATAAAGGAGATGCCTGATGATTGATGCGGGGGCAGTGATTGCCGATGATCTATCACAAGCGATTGCCGAAAAAGGATCGGCCAGTCTGGTGGTGTCTGGCGGATCGAGTCCGGTGCCGACATTTAAGACATTAGCCACAATGCCGATTGACTGGGCAAAGGTCACAATCACTCTGGTTGATGATCGTGATGTGCCTGCTGACCATGCTGACTCAAATGACCTGCTGGTGCATACGCATCTGTTGCAAGGGCATGCCGCACAGGCAAGCTATATATCGCTGGCGCGCGATCCAGAGGCGGTGGCGCGCATCGCCCGCCCGTTTGACGTGATGTTGCTGGGCATGGGTACGGACGGACATTTTGCCTCGCTGTTCCCCGATATGATTAATGATGCAACAGCCTTTGACACAGATGCCGCGCCAGCCATCTTGCGCACCGGCATCAAGGGATCGCCAGCGCATCCGCGTATCAGCATGAATCTGGCTATGATTTTGCAATCGCGGCATATCATGCTTCTTGTTCAAGGCGCCGCCAAACGCGAAGTGCTGGCCGAAGCCCAGCATGACCGCAATTTACCAGTCTCGGCATTACTGCACCAGACGATCACCGACATTGATATCATTACGGATCAGCCATCATGACATTGCATAGCGTCATTGACGCGGTTACTGACCGCATACGTACCCGAAGCCAAGCCAGCCGTGCGGCCTATCTGGCATCGATTGCCGATATGCAGAATGATCCGGATAGTGACCGCCGGTCGGTATCCTGTTCGAATATGGCGCATGCGGCGGCAGCGGCTGGTGGCGATCAGGATGATGTGCTGGCAATGGCCGATGTGGTAAAGCCGAATATAGGCATCATAACAGCCTATAATGATATGCTATCGGCGCATCAGCCATTTGAAAAATTCCCGCAAATTATCAAAGCCGCGGCGCGCGCGGTTGGGGCTACGGCGCAGGTTGCCGGTGGCGTGCCCGCGATGTGCGATGGCGTCACGCAAGGACGCCCCGGGATGGAACTGTCATTGCTGAGCCGCGATGTGATTGCCATGTCAACGGGGATCGGCCTGTCGCATGGCGTCTATGACGCGGCGCTCTGCCTTGGTGTTTGTGACAAGATTGTGCCCGGGCTGGTGATGGGGGCGTTATCCTTTGGTCATCTGCCAACCATTTTTGTGCCAGCAGGCCCGATGTCAACCGGCCTTGCCAATGATGAAAAGGCCGCTGTCCGCAAAGCCTATGCCCAAGGCAAGGCAAGTCGTGCCGATCTGCTGAAATCCGAAGTGTCTGCCTATCATGGGGCTGGTACATGCACGTTCTATGGTACGGCTAATAGTAACCAGATGCTGATGGAAATCATGGGTCTGCATTTGCCCGGGGCGGCCTTTATACATCCGCATGATGATCTGCGTCATGCGCTGACGGTGGCGGCAACGCATCAGGCCGCCGCCATTTCGCGGCAATCGGATGATTATCGCCCGATTGGAGAGGTTCTGGATGAGCGCGCATTTGTGAATGCCATTATCGGCCTGCATGCAACAGGCGGGTCAACCAACCATGCTCTGCACCTGCCCGCGATGGCGGCGGCGGCAGGTATTGAGCTGACATGGGAAGATTTCGCCGATCTATCCGATATTGTGCCGCTATTGGCGCGCGTTTATCCCAATGGCAGTGCCGATGTTAATCATTTTCACGCGGCTGGCGGTATCGGCTTTGTGATCCGCGAGCTTCTGGAAGCTGGTCTGATCCATGCTGACGCGCGCACAGTCTGGGGCGATAGTCTGGCTGATTACGCATCCGAGCCTGCTTTTGGCGCGAATAATGAGGTGGTATGGAAACCGGCGGCTAGTGAAAGCCATGATCCGGATATCTTGCGTCCCGTTTCGAATCCGCATAGTGCGACTGGCGGATTGAAAATGCTGACCGGTTCGCTTGGCAAGTCGGTCATAAAGGTATCG
>JBMZPN010000041.1:0-11606 GCA_049620845.1 Puniceispirillum sp. (SeqCode) | reverse complement strand
TGGCATGCCTTGTCCGAAGCTGAATATCAGCAAAAGAAAGCTGCCTATGAGGCACGCCAGACCGAAAAGACCAAAAAGTAAACATGGTCTGGCTGGCTAGATAGGAAACGCCATCTGACAATTCCGGATCGCTTTTGGTCATATGCGCTAGCCAGCCAGTGTCACATCAATTCCATGAGGAGATAGATAGAATGTCAAAGTTAGACAGTCTAAATTCGATAGTAACAACTTTTTCTGCGCCAATCGGGCGCGTTTTGATTGCCTTTATGTTCTTCATGTCCGGCCTCAACAAGATTGGCAATTATGCCAATACGGCGGGCTGGATGGAGGCGATGGGCGTGCCAGCTGGGCTACTGCCACTGGTAATCGCGCTTGAAGTCGTTGGTGGCGCCGCAATCATTCTGGGCTGGAAAACGCAGATTGCAGCTTTTCTTCTGGCCGGCTTCTGCCTGTTGTCAGCGATCATTTTTCATGCCGATTTTACCGATCAGATGCAGATGGGCATGTTCATGAAAAATGTTGCCATTGCGGGCGGCTTTCTTTTTCTGGTTGTCAATGGCGCGGGTAATTTTTCACTTGATAATCGTAAACGCGGTTAAGCTAAGTTTATTTTCAAGACTTATGGAAGCTTGATAGGGCAAAGGTCATGGGTTTATTGCAGGAAGGCCGCTGGGTTGACCAGTGGTACAATACCAAAGATACGAATGGGCGCTTTGTCCGCCGGTCACCACAATTCAGGAACTGGATCACGCCTGATGGTGCGGCGGGGATAAGTGGAAGCGGCGGGTTCAAAGCGGAATCCGGACGTTACCATCTTTATGTGTCATTAGCATGTCCGTGGGCACACCGCACGCTGATCTTTCGGGCGCTTAAGGGGCTGGAAGATATGATTTCAGTATCCGTAGTGCATTGGTACATGGTTGACCGGGGCTGGACATTTGAAGCCGCAGATGGCGTCATCGCTGATACGGTGAATGGTGCTGACTATCTTTATCAAATCTATACGTCAGCCAAGCCAGATTATTCTGGCAGGGTCACAGTACCGGTTTTATGGGATAAGAAAACAGGCACAATTGTCTCGAATGAATCATCCGAGATTATCCGCATGTTCAATGCGGCCTTTGACGATATTGGCGCACGATCTGGTGATTATTATCCTGCGGCTTTGCGGGGCGAGATCGACGAGCTCAATAGCAGAATTTATGTCACCCTGAATAACGGCGTCTATAAAGCTGGGTTTGCCACAACGCAGCAAGCCTATGAAGAAGCTGTAATGCCACTATTTGATACGCTTGACTGGCTTGAAGACAGGCTTTCGACACAGCGGTTTCTAACCGGACATCAGATCACCGAAGCTGACTGGCGGCTTTTTACAACGCTGGTCAGGTTTGATCCGGTCTATGTCGGGCATTTCAAGTGCAATCTGCGCAGAATCGCGGATTATCCGAATCTGTCGGGATATGTGCGCGACCTTTATCAGCAGCCGGATGTGGCGGCGACGGTCAATATGCAACATATCAAAGATCATTATTATGCCAGCCACGAAACGATTAATCCGACGCGGATTGTGCCAGTGGGGCCTGATATTGATTACGAATTGCCGCATGATCGGGAACATCTGGGCTAGCTATGACCAATAACAGGCCTATCTGCCCCCTATAGGCCTATCAATGATAGCTAATAAATTTATTTTCTAATAAATAGCTTGTAAAGCGTCACCCAAGGCGCAAAAGTAGTGAGTGAAATTTGCATCAAAAGACTTTGGGAGAGAACAATGAAATTTCTAAAAACAGGCATCGTTGTCGCGGCCATTACAGGCATGGCGATTACCGCGGCCAATGCACAAACGCTTCGTTGGGCGCGGTCTGGTGACTCGCTCACCCTTGACCCTCATGCACAGAATGAAGGCCCGACACATACACTTGCGCACCAGATTTATGAGCCGCTTTTACAGCGTGACATGGCTGGTCAGATCACACCGGGTCTTGCCACATCCTGGAAAGCACTGGCAGACAATCCGAATGTATGGCGTTTTAACCTGCGCAAAGGTGTAAAATTCCATGACGGTTCTGATTTCACCGCCGATGATGCTGTTTACAGCTTCAAGCGCGCCATGATGCCGACCTCGGCCATGAAGGAATTGCTGACCAGCGTCAAGGATATCCGCAAGGTTGACGATCATACGATTGATATGGAAACCAACGGGCCAAACCCGTTGCTTATCAACAACCTGACCAATCTGTTCATGATGGATAGCGGCTGGACCGAAGCGAATGGCGCGTCTGCCCCGCAGGATGTTGCCGCGGGTGAAACCACATTTGCGTCACAAAATACCAACGGTACAGGTGCCTATATCCTGTCAAGCCGTACGCCTGACCAGAAGACCGTGCTGAAAGCCAATCCGAATTACTGGGGTAAAGGTACATTCCCGCTAGAGGTTAGCGAGATTGTCTATACACCAATCCAGTCGGCGGCGACACGTGTTGCGGCATTGCTGTCTGGCGAAGTCGATTTCATTCAGGACGTGCCGGTACAGGATCTAAAGCGTGTTGGTAGCCAGTCAGGTCTGAAAGTTGTAACGGCGGCGCAGAACCGCGTGATTTTCTTCGGCATGAATAGCGGTCTTGATGACCTGAAGACAGATAATGTCGAAGGCAAGAATCCGTTTGCCGATGTGCGTGTCCGTCAGGCAATGAACATTGCGATCAATCGCGACGCAATCAAGAAAGTCGTGATGCGCGATCAGTCCTCACCGACAAATGTAATCATGCCACCTTTCGTCAATGGCTGGACAGCCGCGCTTGACAAAATTCCGGCACATGATGTGGCGGCGGCCAAAAAGCTGATGGCCGATGCCGGTTATGCGGATGGATTTTCGGTCACATTGAACTGCCCGAATGACCGCTATATCAATGACGAAGCCATTTGTCTGGCTGCGGTTGGCATGTTTGGCCAGATCGGTATCAAGGTTAATCTTGACGCCAAGCCAAAAGCACAGCATTTCCCGCTTATCAAGAACAAGACAACCGAGTTCTATATGCTGGGTTGGGGTGTGCCGACTTTTGACTCGCACTATATTTTCAACTTCCTTGTCCATGCCACCACCGAAAATCGTGGTTCATGGAACAACACCGGCTATAACAACGCCGCTGTGAATGACATGATTGTCAGCCTGGAATCAGAAACTGATCTGGCTGCGCGCGATGCCACTATCGGCAAAATCTGGGCGCAGGTTCAGGAAGATCAGCTTTATCTTCCGATCCACAATCAGGTGCTGAACTGGGGTATGAAGGACGGTATCAAGTTTGATGTGCAGCCAGAAGACCAGCCGCATTTCAAATATCTGTCTTTTAACTAGGATTGTTTAAAGGAGGCGGTAAATCCGCCTCCTTTTCATTTACCGGTTTCCGCCATGTTGATCATTCTGCTCCGCCGACTTTATCAGGCCGTTTTCGTGCTATTGCTTGTGGCACTGATCTCGTTCTGTATCTTTCGTTTTGTCGGCGACCCCGTTGATAATATCCTTGGTCAGGAAGCCACGGTTGAAGACCGTAACGAACTGATTGACCGGATGGGACTGGATGATCCGGTCATTGTCCAATATGGGCGTTTTATCTGGAATGCCGTGCGCGGTGAATTTGGCATTTCCTACCGCACTGCCGAGCCGGTTTCGGGGCTGATCGCCGAACGTTTGCCGGCAACATTGGAACTGGCCTTTGTATCGGCTTTCTTTGCTTTGTTTTTTGGTGTCATTCTTGGCGTCTATACCGCTGTCCGACGACAGGGTTTTTCGGCGCATTTCATCATGACAGCCTCGCTTGTCGGTGTGTCACTACCGACATTTCTGATCGGGGTATTATTGATCTGGCTGTTCGCTGTCGAGCTTGGCTGGCTTCCCTCATTTGGTCGCGGCGATACCGTCATGATTGGTGTCTGGGAAACCGGACTTTTCACTGCATCCGGACTGAAATCGATCATTCTTCCGGCGGTAACGCTGGGGCTTTACCAGATGACGTTGATCATGCGTCTTGTCCGCTCGGAAATGCTCGAAGTTCTGCGGCAGGATTTTATCAAATTCGCGCGTGCACGCGGGCTTACTGAAAAAATGATCCTGTTCCGTCATGCGCTGAAAAACACGCTGGTTCCGGTGACAACTGTGGCGGGTCTGCAGATTGGATCGATTGTTGCCTTTGCCATCATCACCGAAACGGTCTTTCAATGGCCGGGTGTCGGTCTGATGTTTATCAATGCCGTTTATTTTGTCGATGTGCCTGTCATGTCGGCCTATTTGCTGCTTGTCGGCACCTTGTTTGTAATAATTAATTTCATAGTTGATATGCTGTATTTCCTTATCGATCCGCGCATCAAGCAGGATCCGCTGAATGGAGGCGGGTCATGAACGAAACGGATAAATCCTCGCGGTTGTCGCGGTTTCTGGATAGTGACTTTTTCTTTGATTACCGCCGCGCGCCAGTAACCATCATCGCATCTGTTGTTGTGGCGATGTTGATTTTTGTTGCTGTGCTGGCACCGTTTGTTGCGCCCACCAATCCGTTTGATCCGACATCGATCAATCTTATGAATGGCTTTACCCCGCCGATGGAAGCCAACGCCTTTACGGGTGATACATTCCTGCTTGGTACCGATGATCAGGGGCGCGATCTGCTTTCCGGAATCATCTATGGGCTCAGAATTTCGCTGTTTGTCGGCATCATGTCGGTATTGCTGGCGATGGGCATTGGTGTCAGCCTTGGTCTGCTGGCAGGCTATGTTGGCGGCTGGATTGACAATGTTATCATGCGGTGTGCCGATATCCAGATGACCTTTCCCTCGATCCTGATTGCGATGCTGATTTTTGGTGTCATGCGCGGGGTTATCCCACCCGATCTGCGCGATGAAATGGCTGTTATTGTGCTAATACTGGCAATCGGCCTGTCCGAATGGGTGCCTTTTGCGCGTACCGTGCGGGCGACAACGCTGGTTGAAAAGGAAAAGGAATATGTTCAGGCCGCGCGCATTATCGGGCTGAACCGCTTGCAGATCATGTGGCGTCATATCCTGCCGAATGTGCTGGGGCCGGTATTTGTTATTTCGACGATCACGCTGGCTTTGGCGATTATCGCCGAGGCGACGCTATCGTTTCTGGGTGTTGGCGCACCGCCAACCGAGCCAAGCCTTGGCACCCTGATCCGTATCGGTCAGGACTTTCTGTTTTCCGGTGAATGGTGGATTTTGCTGTTTCCGGCGGTGACATTGCTGGCTTTGGCGCTTTCGGTCAATTTGCTGGGCGACTGGCTGAAAGACACTCTGAATCCGAGGTTGAAATAATGGCGCCATTACTTGAAATTACCGATCTTAATGTCGTCTTTCAGACCCGCCGCAAGGCACTAAAGGCCATTGATAATCTGTCAGTCACGATGCAGGCGGGGGAGATTCTTGGCTTTGTCGGTGAATCCGGTGCTGGTAAATCGGTGACAGGCGCGGCAATCATGGGGCTTATTGACCCGCCAGGTTATATTGCCAGTGGCGAGATCAGGCTGAAAGGGCGGCCAGTTGCCGATTACGGCAGCAATCTGCGCGGCAAGGAAGTTGGCATGATCTTTCAGGATCCGCTGACCAGCCTCAATCCCCTGCGTACGATTGGCGATCAGCTAACCGAAACGATCCTGCATAATCTTGATCTCAGCCCTGCCGAAGCGCGTAACAAGGCGGTAGCTGGCCTCAGCGAAGTCGGCATTGATCCCGAACGGTTCAATTCCTATCCGCATGAATTTTCCGGCGGTATGCGCCAGCGTGTGGTGATTGCTCTGGCACTGGCGGCCGAGCCTGATCTGATTATCGCCGATGAGCCAACCACCGCGCTTGATGTTTCCATTCAGGCACAGGTGCTCGATCTCTTGCGCTCGGTTTGCCAGAAGCGCAGCGCCTCGGTGATTCTGATTACGCATGATATGGGTGTCATTTCCCAGACCACTGATCGGGTGGCGGTTCTATATGCCGGACGCATGATGGAAATCGGCAGTACCAGCGATGTGATAAAGCATCCGCGCCATCCCTATACCAAAGGCCTGATCGCCTCGACACCGGTGCTGGATCATGTCAATGCTGACAGCACCTTGCCGCAGATACCGGGGGCAATGCCGCCACTCGATGCCTTGCCATCCGGATGCCGGTTTCATCCGCGATGCGGTGAATGCAAGCCGCAATGCCGCACTGATCGTCCCGTCTTTAGAGACGATATAGCGTGTCATCTATTTAGCGGAGGCAGCACATGAGCAAGCCTATGGTGATCTGCGAGCATCTGACCAAACGCTTTGATCTGTCTGATCCGTGGCTGGTGCGCAAGCTGACCGGAACGCCAAAGCGCGAACTCGTCGCTGTCGATGCGGTCAGTTTTGAAATTCCGCGCGGCAAGACCTATGCGCTGGTTGGCGAAAGCGGGTCGGGCAAGTCAACGATTGCGCGTATGGTGGTCGGCCTGATGCAGCCCGATGCGGGCGGCGTGACGATCGACGGACATAATCTGAATACCAGTCAGGATGCAGCTTCATTACAGGCCGTACGGCAGACATTGCAGATGGTGTTTCAGTCGCCTTATTCGTCACTCAATCCACGCTGGCGGGTGAATGACATTCTGCTTGAACCAATCCGCGCTTTTGATCTTATCAGTGATGAACATGACCAGAACCGGCGCGTGCGCGAACTGCTCGATCAGGTTGGCCTGTCACCGTCTGACGCGGCCAAATATCCGCATGAATTTTCCGGCGGTCAGAGGCAACGCATTTCGATCGCGCGGGGGCTGGCGTCAAATCCGTCATTCATGGTGTGCGACGAACCGACCTCGGCACTCGATGTGTCGGTACAGGCACAGGTGCTAAATCTGCTGAAAGAGCTACAGCGCGAATTGGGGCTGACCTATCTGTTCATCTCGCATGATATGGCGGTTGTGCGGGTGATGGCGCATCATATCGGCGTGTTGAAACATGGCCGTCTGGTTGAAGCGAATGCGGCGGAAACGCTGTTTCGCAACCCGCAAGAGCGCTATACAAAGACCCTGATCGACGCCACACCGAAGGTTATGGTTTAACAGACGCTAATTGCCAGCTATTCACCCCAAAATCCCCTCGCATGTCGAACGCACGACAAAATATATCGGGCGCGGTTTAATTGCCATTCATGCGCGTCATACCTTTAATGAATAGATATATGGCGTGACAGGGTCTGGCGTTAGCCGGAACATCTGTCAAAATCCAGCCATATAGACAGATAGACAGATTGCCATATCGGTCTGGGGGGATTTATGGCACGACGTGGATCGTCAAAACGTGCGGGATCAGCATCCAGAGGCAGGGGAAGCGCACCCGGCCATGCACCTGCATCGCCCTATATCAGACGTGGCATCCCCTTTTATGACATTCTGGATGCCGAACAGGTTGAAACTCTTGAAGCGCAGGTTGACTGGATCATACAAGACAAGGGCATTGCCTTTTTTGATGATCCTGTAGCGCTTGATCTATGGCGGCGTGAAGGCGCGATAATCGGCGGGGCTGATGGCAATATCGTGCGCGCATCGGCCGACTGGATACGCGACCTATGCCGCAAGGCACCACGCGAATTTACCCAGATTGCGCGTAATCGCGAACGCTCGGTTGTCATTGGCGGGCAGAATCAGGTCTTTGCCCCGATCTATGGTGCGCCTTTTGTCCGCGATCTGGAAAACGGGCGGCGCTATGGCGATATTGCCGCTTTTAACGATCTGGTGCGCCTGACCTATATGTTGCCGCATCTGCATCATGGCGGCTTTGTCACCTGCGAGCCTTGCGATGTGCCTGTCAGCAAGCGGCATCTGGATATGCTGCTGGCGCATATGACGCTGAGCGATAAACCGCATCTGGGCGCGATCACCGAGATGAGCCGCGCGCAGGATAGTGTCGATATGGCCGAGATTGTCTTTGGTCGTGATGTGATGGCGGAACATTGCGTTATCATGGGGAATGTGAACACCAATTCACCTTTGCTGATCGACAAGGTCGTGACACAGGCAATCCGTGTCTATTGCGGACGCGGGCAGGGGATTGTCGTGGTGCCCTTTATCCTGTCGGGTGCGATGGGGCCTGTTACCACCGCCGCCAGCGCGGCACAGGCGATGGCCGAGGCGATGATGGCCTGTGCCTATGCCCAGCTGATCCGCCCGGGCGCGCCTTTCGTGCTGGGGAATTTTCTGTCATCCATGTCATTGAAATCGGGGGCGCCGACCTTTGGCATGCCGGAACCGGTGATTTCTAATTATGTGATCGGCCAGCTGGCGCGGCGTGCCGGTCTGCCGTTGCGTTGTGGCGGTTCATTGACCGCGTCCAAGATCGAGGATGCGCAGGCCGCCTATGAATCAGCCGACGCGATGCATTCGACAATGCTGGCGGGGGCAAATTATGTGCTGCATGCTGCAGGCTGGCTTGAAGGCGGTTTATGCACCGGTTTTGAAAAGCTGGTGATGGATGCCGACCGGCTGGGCAGTTATCAGAAAGTGCTGGCGCAGGGGCTTGATGTATCTGCTGATGCTCTGGCACGCGATGCCTACGACGAGGTTGCCCCGGGTGGTCATTTTCTCGGCTGTGATCATACGATGCGCAATTATCGCGATGCCTTTTACGAACCGCATCTCAGCAACAGTGAAAATGTCGAAAGCTGGGAAGAAGCAGGGGCAAAGGATATGCGGCAACGCGCCTATGACCGCTGGACAGGGATGCTAGAGGCCTATGTGCCGCCGCCGATCGATCCGGCCATCAAAGAGGCGCTGGAAGCCTTTGTCGCCAGGCGCAAGGGCGAACTGCCCGATACATGGTATTGATAACGAGCGGGTCTAATAGATTTTTGGCACATAAAGTTCGTCAGGCAGGACGCGTCTTTCGTAATCCGGCTTGAACACGCGTTCGGGCAAGGTAACCTTTTTGTGCGGAATTTCGTGATAGTCGATTTTTGACAGGATATGTTCCATACAATTCAGGCGCTCGCGCTTTTTGTCATTTCCTTCGACAATATACCATGGTGCTTCGGGAAATGACGTGCGTTCAAACATTTCTTCCTTGGCCGTTGTATATTGTTCCCAGCGGATACGCGCTTCCAGATCGATAGGCGATAATTTCCATTGTTTCATCGGGTCTTCGATGCGCATCTGGAAACGTAATTGCTGTTCTTCATCGGTAATTGAAAACCAGTATTTCAGCACGATAATGCCCGAACGGATAAGCATACGTTCAAATTCGGTTACGTCCTGAAAAAACTGTTCAACCTGATCTTCGCTTGCAAAGCCCATGACGCGTTCGACACCGGCACGATTATACCATGACCGGTCAAACAGCACGATTTCACCACCGGCCGGCAGATGCGGCACATAGCGCTGGAAATACCACTGGCTGAGCTCGCGCTCGGATGGTTTGGGCAAAGCCACCACCCGCGCAACGCGGGGGTTCAAACGCTGCGTGATCCGTTTGATCACGCCTCCTTTACCGGCGCTGTCGCGGCCTTCGCACAGGATCAGAATCTTGGCATTATTTGTAACCACCCAATCCTGTAATTTGATCATTTCGGATTGCAGGCGTAACAGGTTCCGGTAATAGGTCTGATTATCAAGATGGTCTGCGTTGCGGGCGCGGAGTGCCTTCCGGAGTTCAGGCGACAGCATCGGTTCGCTGAATTCGGTCTCGAACATTTCTTCCAGCGTTTCTTCGAGTTCCAGCGCTAGCCAGTCTTTTTCATTATAATCGTCTTTCGCCATCTATCCCAAATCCCCAACCGCAAGGCGAACGCATATGCCTACGTAATTTATACGCCGTTTCGCATATTTATGCCACTTTCTAAATCGGCGGGGCAGGCTAGAGCTCGTCGTCATCCAGCGCATTGATCATGAAATTCATCAGAACCGATATCACATAGCCATAAAATACCGGCAGAACCATGACCGAGAGTGCTGGCGCAATCGCCGCGGCTTCAAAAGTCTCGGCATTTCGTAAGGTGATCACAAGACCGACAGCAAAGCCGATCCAGCCAGTCGTGACCGCACCACTAGCGGCATATTCAAGCCGGTTGATAGGGCCGGATGGAGCGGCGATGATAAAGGCAATAATGCCAAGACCGACAAACATAAGTGACATCAGGTCGATGAAATAATGAGCAGTGCCAGTGATAATCGTGACAGCAACAATTACAGCCAGAAAAACAACCCAACCCACAACAGCACGAAACATCAAAATCCTCCTGTAATTGATCTTGGCACTGCTTGAAGATTACAGCACATTTTCATGCCAGTGAAGCATTTCTGCCTATATCGACAGGCGGCTGAACACCGCACGGGCGTTACCTTCAAAGATCATTTTCTTCTGCGCATCATCCAGCGTTTTATTGCCATCGATATAGCGTTTTGTGTCGTCATAATAATGCCCGCTATGTGGATCAATGCCGCGTACGGCGCCAATCATTTCGGATGCAAACAGAATATTTTTCACCGGTATCACATCGAGTAACAGATCGATGCCGCGCTGGTGATAGACACATGTATCAAAAAAGATATTATTCAGCACCCGCTCATTCAGATCGCCTAGCCCCTTATCCTGGGCGATGCCGCGAAAGCGTCCCCAGTGATATGGCACCGCGCCACCACCATGCGGAATGATGAATTTCAATGTTGGAAAATCGGTAAATACATCCGAAAACATGAAATGCACAAAGGCGGTGGTGTCGGCACCCAGATAATAGCTTGATGTCGTATCCAGCGAATGCTGGCACGCCCCCGACACATGGATCATGGCGGGCACATCATATTCGACCATTTTTTCGTAAAATGGATACCAGTAGCGGTCACTTAGGCGCGCATCCTGCCAGAATCCACCCGACGGATCAGGGTTCAGATTACAGCCGATAAAGCCCATTTCCTCTACACAGCGGGTCAGTTCGGCAATGCTGCTATCGATGCTGGTGCCCGGGCTTTGCGGCAACTGGCAGACAGGCGCAAAATTGTCCGGAAACAATGTACAGACACGTTTGATCAGATCATTGCAATGCGCTGTCCATGCGGCGGATGTGCTGGCATTGCCGACATGGTGCCCCATCCAGCTTGCGCGCGGCGAAAAGATTGTCAGATCGGTGCCGCGTTCCTGTTGCAGTTTAAGCTGGTTATTGGCAATTGAGTCACGGATTTCATCATCTGATACCGCCATTGTGCCTTTTTCAAAAAGATGATCGGGATTTTGCGCCAAAGCCTCTTTCTGCGCATTCCGATAGGCTTCGACACCCGGCGGTGTTGTGGTGTAATGGCCATGGCAATCAATAATCATTGTCTTTTCCTTTCACCAGTCAGGGCTACTATATGCTGTCAAACCCGTAAAGCCGCGCCGGATTATCAACCAGAATTTTACGTTGCAGGCTTTCATCACGCGCCAGAAGCGGTACCAGATCAAGCAGATCACCATCATTCGGCATGAATTTCTTGATATTCGGATGCGGCCAGTCAGTACCCCATAGCGTGCGATCAGGGGCAATCTCTACCAATTCCTGCGCAAAGGGTACTGCATCATAAAAAGGCGGTCCGGCGGCGGAAATACGCTCCGAAC
>JBMZPN010000040.1:0-11648 GCA_049620845.1 Puniceispirillum sp. (SeqCode) | reverse complement strand
GGTTTCGATATCGGCGGCGGTAATCGTAATGGCGAATTCGCGCACCAGACCTTCACTTTTGGTTTCGGCAATATTCATCGAACAGGTGCTTCCTTTTAATTTGTTGCCTGATCATCCTGTCGGCCAGCGTCTTACAACTGTTCAACGGCAGGCGGATGATGCTCTGTCTATTTCATTCAGCCTTGTGGTACGGGCGGAGGGACTTGAACCCCCACGACTTTCGCCACTGGTACCTAAAACCAGCGCGTCTACCAATTCCGCCACGCCCGCATTACACAAGCCGATTAATGTCCGGCTACTGGTAAATAGCACGGTAGTCTATTGTCTTCCTGCCCCGACAAGCCGGAACAGGTCATCTCCGAGGCACCCCAAACCCGATTAGAGTGGGGATGGGGCGAGTGACCGGAATTGAACCGGCGACCTCCAGTGCCACAAACTGGCGCTCTAACCGACTGAGCTACACCCGCCATCGGCGGTTTGCAATAAATGCAACACCGAGCGGATGTTTAACCACCTTCAAAGCTGGCGTCAATCGTTGCCGCACAGAATTTGGCCAGAATTTACAAATTTTATTGAATTATAAGGGGCTTTTCCCCTGAAACAACAATGTGACCATGCAAATGAGAGAAAAATAGCACGATTCCATAACAACATAAACTGGGGCAGACCCAGATATCAGACGGTAGGAATCAGGCAATAATTATCAGGCGATAACTTTCTCGAAGCTATGGTTTACGGCGTCGGGCTTTGCGCCCATGCGCATGATCCGCTTTGCCGTCAAGCATCGCCTGAGCTCTACGATAACGGGCATCGGTCTTGCCGGTGCTGTTCTGTTCCTGAATGAAACTCTGACCATGTTGCAATTAATAGGCACCGGCATGACCATAATTGCCATCGCACTTGTCAATGTTGAGCATCTGAAAACCAGAAAACCCTGAACTTAACAACCTAACCCCTACAAACAGCTCTCCAATAGCGCGCGGGTGTTCTCCGCTGTCATCTCGACCGGATTACCGCCCACGCTTGGGTCAGCCAGCGCCGAGGCAACCAGACTGTCAATATCGGGGTCATGCACGCCCAGCGCGGTCAGGTTTTCGGGAATACCCAATGTGCGGTTCATCATGCCGACAAAATCATGAAACCCGTCAAAACCGCCTTCAATACCCATATAGCGGGCGGCCATCTCGATCTTGTCTTCAATAGCTGGCCGGTTAAAGCGCAGCACCGCCTGCATGACCACGGCATTGGTCGTGCCATGATGCGTATTATGCACCGCGCCCAGCGGGTGCGCCAGCGCATGCATTGCCCCCAGCCCCTTTTGAAAGGCTGTCGCGCCCATCATCGCGGCGCTCATCATCTCGCCGCGCGCGGCCAGATTGCCGCCATCCTGAAAGGCGACTAGCAGATTGTCCTTGACCAGCCGCATACCTTCGAGCGCAATGCCCTGACTCATCGGGTGGTAATGCGGCGAGCAATAAGCCTCAAGGCAATGCGATAGCGCGTCCATGCCGGTGCCAGCGGTTACAAAACCGGGCATGCCAACGGTCAGTTCAGGATCGGCAATAACCACGGTTGGCAGAATTTTCGGGTGAAAAATGATTTTCTTTTCATGCGTTTGGCTATTGGTGATGACCGAGGCACGCCCCACTTCCGAACCGGTTCCGGCGGTTGTTGGCACCGCAATAATCGGCGCAATCGCATCGGCATCGGCGCGCTTCCACCAGTCGCCGATATCTTCAAAATCCCATAACGGGCGTGTCTGCCCCACCATAAAGGCGATCACCTTGCCAAGATCAAGCCCCGACCCGCCACCAAAGGCGATAACCCCGTCATGCCCGCCCGCACGATAGGCGGCAATACCATCATTGACATTACCTTCCGTCGGGTTCGGATCGACCTCGCTAAACAGCCCCCTGCCCAGACCAGCCGCTACCATCAAATCAAGCGTTGCCGTTGTAATCGGCAGGCTGGCCAGCATTTTATCCGTCACCAGAAGCGGCTTTTTCATGCCAGCTACAGCACAGGCATCGGCAATTTCACCAATGCGGCCAGCGCCAAAACGGATTGCGGTGGGATAGGACCAGTTAGCAGTTAATGTCATTATAGTGCCTTCTTGAGATGAAAAGATTTCGGCCGTGTCACATTATGATAGCCGATTTCGGAAAGTCCGCCGCCGCGTCCCGTATCCTTGCAGCCTGTCCAGCACAAGGCCGGATCAAGATAGTCACAGCGGTTGACAAAAACGGTGCCGGTTTCGATCTGGTCGGCAATCGCTGTTGCGCGCGCCATGTCCTTTGTCCATAGCGACGCGGTCAGACCAAAATCACTATCATTCATCAGCCGCACGGCCTCATCATCGTCAGCCACTTTCATGATGCCGACAACCGGACCAAAAGACTCCTCGCGCATCACCCGCATCGAATGATCCACATTGACCAGAATTTGCGGCATCAGATAGGCGCCATCATCCTCTGGAAACAAGGCCGGATCGACCATGGCGGTGGCACCAGCTTCAATGGCCTCGGCTGTTTGTGCCCGCACCTCATCGGCAAAGCGCACCTGTGCCATTGGCCCCAATGTGGTATCGCTATCCAGCGGATTACCCAGCTTATAGCCACTGACAATCTCCACCGCTTTTGCGACAAAATCATCAAACAGGCTTTCGGCGACATAAATCCGCTCAATCCCGCAACAGCATTGCCCCGAATTGAACATCGCACCATCGATCAATGTATCAACCGCCGCATCCAGATCGGCATCTTCCATGACATAGCCCGGGTCTTTACCGCCAAGCTCGAGCCCGAGATTGGTAAAGGTACCTGCCGCCGCTGTCTCGATATGCTTGCCGCCATTTACCGAACCGGTAAAATTGACAAAGCCGAATGATCTGGCGGCGATCAGATCAGCCGTCACATCATGCCCCAGAAATACATTCTGAAACACGCCTTCTGGCACACCGGCGGCATGAAATGCCTGTGCCAGCCTTTCGCCCACCAGCGGCGTTTGCGATGCATGTTTCAGCATCACCGCATTGCCGGCAATCAAGGCTGGTGCCACCGTATTGATCGCCGTCATATAGGGATAGTTCCACGGCGCGATGACCAGCACCACGCCATGCGGAATCCGCTTTATATAGCGTGTATAGCTGTCACTATCTTCAATCATGATCGGGGCTAATGCCGTATCGGCAATATCGGCCATATAGCTGGCGCGTTCGGTAAAGCCGCCAAATTCGCCGCCATAGCGCACTGGCCGTCCCATCTGCCAGGCTAGTTCGGGAACAATATCATCATTCATCTCACCAATATGTGCCACCGCATCACGGACAATCTCCACTCGCGCGGCAAGCGGGCGCGCCGCCCATGCGGCCTGCGCATCCTCGGCATGCTTAACCGCGGCAAAGGCCACCGTCTTGTCCATCAACGGACGCTCGGCATAAACCGATCCGTCAATCGGCGAAATACATTGCAAAAATGCTGACATGCTAGCCTCGTTCAAATCCGCGGGCGACTTCGTAATCAGTTACCTTACGGTCAAAATCTTCCTGTTCCCAGCGTGCCGCATGAACATAATGATCGATCACGTCATCGCCCATCGCATCGCGCAGCATCCGTGATTCATCCAGTGCCACAGTCGCTTCGCGCAAGGTTTCGGGTATCGAACGTGCGGTTTCGGCATTATAGGCATCGCCGTTAAATTCCGCCTCCAGCTTTTGCTTGGCGTCAATCCCTGCCAGTCCGGCGGCCAGTTGTGCCGCTAACGCCAGATAGGGATTCAAGTCCGACCCACCGACACGGCATTCAATGCGCACACCCGTGGTATCAGGTGCCACGACACGATAACCGGCGGTACGGTTATCAACCGACCAGATCGCCTTTGTCGGGGCAAAGGTGCCTTTGGCAAAACGTTTATATGAATTGATATAGGGTGCCAGAAAATAGGTAATCTCGCTGGCATGGGTCAGCAGACCAGCCAGATAGTGCTGCATCAGTTCGGACATGCCATGCGGGGCTGTTTTATCGAAAAAGGCTGGCTTACCATCCTCTGTCCATAATGACTGATGAATGTGACTGGACGAACCGGCCGCGTCATGATGCCATTTGGCCAGAAACGTAACGGCGCGGTCATTCAAAAAGGCGATTTCCTTGACTGCGTTTTTGACCAGCACATGCGAGTCGGCCATCGACAGGGCATCGGCATAATGGATGTTGATTTCCGCCTGGCCAGCATCAGCCTCGCCTTTGGTATTTTCAACCGCTACACCCGCACCAAACAAACCGTTGCGGATCTGGCGCATCAACCCTTCTTCCTTGGCGGTCTGAAAGATATGGTAATCTTCATTATAGGCGCTGATTGGCGTCATGTCGCGATAGCCCTTGTCACGCAAAGCCTCGAAACTTTCGCGAAATACAAAGAATTCCAGTTCGGTCGCGCTGGCCGTTTTCAATCCATAATCCGCCAGCCGTGCCAGTTGCTTTTTTAAAATCGTGCGCGGGGCATGCGGCACCAGATCATGCGTATGGTGATCCAGCAGATCGCACAGCACCATCGCCGTGCCATCCACCCAGGGCGTCAACCGCAAGGTGTCCAGATCGGGGCGCATGATATAGTCACCATAGCCGGTTTCCCAGCTTGTCGAGGCATAGCCTTCGACCGTTTCCATTTCCAGATCAGTTGCAATCAGGTAATTACAGCAATGCGTTTCTTCCCATGCACTATCGACAAAATACTGTGCATGAAAGCGTTTGCCCATCAAACGTCCCTGCATATCGGGAAAGGCGGCGATAACCGTGTCAATACGCCCGTCGGCAACCTGCGTCTTTAACTCGTCAAAGGAAAGATTAGGTTTCATAAGCTGTCATCCTTATTCTCGATCGCCCATCAATCAGACAGGCAAATGGTCAACATTATTTATTATAGACATAGTCTGGCAACCACAGCGCAATTTCCGGAAATACCATGACCAGAGTCAATGCCAGCACCATCACAAATACAAACGGAATAACCGAACGATATATGTCAATAATGCCTATACTAGGCGGTGCCATTGCCTTCATCAAAAACAGATTATAACCAAATGGCGGCGTCATATAGGCAATCTGGCAGGTGATCGTATAAAGCACACCGTACCAGACAAGATCAAATCCTAATGCCTTGACTAGCGGTACATAGAGCGGTGCCACAATAACCAGCATCGCCGTATCATCCAGAAATGTGCCCATCAGCAGGAAAGATAATTGCATCAGAATGATAATCACCCAGGGGTTCAGGCCTAACTGACCGACAAATAGATTTTCCAGTGCACGTCCGGCACCCAGCCCGTCAAACACCGCGCCAAAGGCCAGCGCCGCCAGAATGATCCACATGAACATACATGAAATGCCTAATGTCTTGCGCATTGAGTTTTCAAAAACCTCGCGCGTCATTCGCCCGCGAAGGCACGCTACGACAAAGGCGGACACTGCGCCCAGCGCCGAACTTTCAACCAGACTGGTCCAGCCATTCACAAATGGCACCATCATCGTCACAAAGATGAACACTGGTAACAGTCCCGCCCTTAAAAGACGCATTTTTTCCTGCATCGGGATATTCAGCTCTTCATCTTTCAGCGCAGGGCCCAGATGCGGCTGTAACCGGCATCTGACCGCAACATAGACAATAAACAGAAACGCCATCAGCAATCCCGGAAACACACCGGCAAGCCATAATTGCCCGACAGGTTGGCGCGCAATCATGGCGTAAAGGACCAGCACAACCGACGGCGGTACCAGAATGCCAAGTGACGATCCGGCCTGAATGACGCCGGTAATCATTATCTTGTCATAGTTACGCTTCAGCAATTCGGGCAGTGCGATCGTCGCACCAATGGCCATACCGGCTACCGACAGACCATTCATTGCCGAAATCAGCACCATCAGTCCGATCGTCCCAATCGCAAGACCACCATTTAACGGCCCCATCCAGACATGGAACATGCGGTAAAGATCATCGGCGATACGGCTTTCCGACATCACATAGCCCATGAAAACAAACATCGGCAATGTCAGCAATGGATACCATTTCATCAGCTTCATCGATGCGGTAAAGCCAAGCTCCGAACCACCTGTGCCATACAGGAAAAAGGCCGAAATAACAGCTACAAAGCCAATCGCGGCAAAAACCCTTTGACCGGTTATCAGCAATAACATCATCGAAGAGAACATTAATATTGCAATCGCTTCGTATGACATCACGCGTCTCCCACATGATTTGATGAGCCATGCTTCATTGACTTGATTTTGATAATGTCACGGAAAAATTCAGCAACAGATTGCAACAGCATCAGAAAAATGCCCACGACCATGACCAGCTTGACTGGCCACATATAGGGTTGCCATGCCGAATAGCTGCGCTCGTTAAATTGCAGGGAATAAGACAGGCTGTTGATGCCGCCATATAAAAGAAAACATAAAAACACAAACAGGCAGATAACGGTAAACGCGTCAATCCATGCCTTTTCATAATCGCTTCTGCGGCCATAGAGCAGATCCATACGCACATTACTACCCATCTGAATCGAATATGGACCACCAATCATGTAATAGCCGACCATCACAAATTGCGCCATTTCAAGCGTCCATAATGATGGCCGGAAAAATACCTTGGAAACAGATGACCAGAATAAAATGGCCAGCATGACCAGCAACAAATACATCGCAAAACGGCCAAACCGGTAATTCAGCTTGTCTATCACTGCGACATATGAATGAAGGAGATGCACGGGTTCTGACCTTTTACAAAAAACTCACTAAGCCTATCGAAACAGGCTTAGTGAGCGTAGCAGATATTTTATGAGAACGAATATGGAATACCGGCCGAATTGATAACTTTCCGGTAATCACGGAAAATATTGACAATTTTCTCGGCGGTTTCCCCGGTTTCTGAGATTTCTTCCCAGAACTTATCAGCCGCATCTTCAACCTGGCGCCATTCATTCTGCGGAATCGAACGCAATTTGAGCTTGGTACCCGTTGCTCTCAGCTTGGCTTCACCACCCCAGTACCACTGGTTACGGTAATGATGCCCGCTTTCAATAGCCGCCATGACGATGCTCTTGAGATGCTCAGGCAGATCAGCCCAGCGCTTCTCATTGACAAAGAACGAACCAATCCAGGCACCGGAGATATTATTGGTCAGGAAGTAGTCGGTAACATCAGCCCATCCGACCGTGTAATCCTCGGTAATACCCGACCATGACATACCATCCAGTTCACCTGTCTGAACCGCAACTTCGGTATCCTCATAAGGGATTGATACCGGCACAACGCCAAACTGGCTCAGGAAACGACCAGCTGTCGGGAAGGTGTAGAGCTTCAGACCATCGAGATCAGCAAGGCTGGTGATCTCTTTCTTGGTGTTAAAGTTACATGGATCCTGACCTGCCGCTGACAGCCACTTTACCCCGCCAACCTTTTCATAGGCCTTGGTCCAGATATCAGCCAGACCATATTGGTTAAACAGCACCGGTACATCGAGCGCATGCCGTGTTGCCATCGGGAAATAACCACCAAACACGCGCACTTCGGCTGGCGATGCCATGGAATCGTCATCCGAATGAACGGCGTCAATGGTACCTGTCTGCAAGGCACGGAACAACTCGCCGGTTGGCACCAGCTGATCGGCATAATAAAGCTCGATCTCAAGTTCACCTTTGGCCGCTTCATTGATCTTATCAATAACCGGCTTCGTAACATGCTCACCAAGTGCCGCACCCGCATAAGTCTGGAAACGCCATTTGATAGCCTGCTGCGCATGGATCGCCGGCGCACCTAGTGTCGCCGCCGCGCCAACTACGGCCGATCCGCCCAAAAATTGTCTTTTGGTAATTTTCTTCATTTTCTTCTCCTCTTTGGTTGTTAAATATTTTCACTAAATCTGTCGACAGACAGTGCTATCGACTCACAACGACACATTCATCACTAACAAACGTCATCGCCGGTCGTATCAGCGGTGACGCTACAACTTCATGCAGCCACCTCACCCTTATTCAGCTTGCCAAGCACATCACGCAACAAAGCTGCAATCATGTCGGCAATGGCTTTTTGTTCGGCATCACCGGTCAAAAGCCGATTATTGATCTCCAGCATGACATTCAGATAACCATTATCAACACCATGCTGCTTGAGTGTATGGGTCACGCCATGCTCTGGGCCATACGGTTCATTGCGCATAACATTCAGCTTCGTATGAGCTGGGGCATGCTCAAGCATCAGATCGGCAAGGCGACGATCACTATCATGCAAAATACCAAACTCGACATTGCGGGTCTGGCCATGAAAAACAGGCGTAAAGCTATGAATCGTTACCAGAACCGGCTTATCCGCCATTGCGTCCAGCGTATTAGCCAATAACGCCTTGAATGGATCATAGAACCGCGCAATCCGTTGTGCACGTTCATTTTCATCAATAGCCACATTGCCCGGTATTGCCCTGCCCTCGCTTGACGCGGGCATCGCGTCAAGCGCTTTGGGAGGACGGTTACAATCATAAATCAGCCGGGATACCTTACTAAGCACCAGCCGCGCATCAAGTAAATCAGAAAGATGACGGGATAAAGCCAAAGCGCCCGGATCCCATGCAATATGACTAGCCTGATCATCTTCAGAAAGCCCAAGCCCGTCATATTCGGGTGGAATGAAGCTTGATGCATGTTCGCAGACGAGAAGCACAGATGAGGCACCTTGCGGGTTTACCAATGTGGCAACCTGCTCGAGATCTTCATCATAGTCACTATCAGTCAAGTTCATCATGCAACCCCTGTATGAAAATAATTCTTCATCTACTACCAGCCTGTCAAGAATTTTTCTGAAAATAATTCTTCATATCAGACTTTAATGTGTTGTAATTTACATTTGGGAGACAGGACGTGACCAAAGAACATCTGACCGTAGCCGAACGACTCAAAAGCCAGTTTGACAATCTGACGCGTGCCGAACGTCAGCTTGCATCCTGTATTCTGGAAAATTATCCAGCCTCTGGACTTGGCACAATCACGACGCTTGGCAAGCGCGCTGACGTATCAACGCCAACTGTTGCGCGGATGGTACAAAAGCTGAATTTTAGCGGTTTTCCTGATTTTCAGGCCGCGCTTCGCATGGAAATAGAAGCCAAGATTTCGGATCCAATCACCAAACGCGAAACATGGGCAGATAAGGCACCTACCGGTCATATCCTGAACCGTTTCACCGATGCGGTCATCAGCAATATCAGCCAGTCACTTGGCCAGCTTGATACCGAAACCTTTGATCATACATGCGCGCTGATCGCAGATACCAAACGCCGCGTTTTTGTCGTTGGTGGTCGTATCACACGATCCCTTGCCGACTATATGTTCCTGCATCTGCAAGTGATCCGCTCGGATGTGACACATATCCAGTCAATTTCAAATGCATGGCCGCATTATCTGCTTGATGTAAATGAGAATGATGTCGTGATTATTTTCGATATCAGGCGCTATGAAACCAGCACTTTGAAACTTGCCGAGATCGCGGCTGAGAAAGGCGCCAAAATCGTCCTGTTCACCGATCAATGGCGATCCCCTGTCAGCAAATTTGCCACTTACAGCTTTTCCAACCAGATTGCCGTGCCATCGGCATGGGACTCGGCAGTCACCAACCTGCTTTTGCTGGAAATCATGATCGCCGAAATTCAGGAGCGAATCTGGCCAAACACACGCACACGCATGGAAAACCTGGAAGATATGTTTGATAGAAGCCGTTTTTTCCGCAAATTCACCTGAAGTCCTAGTTGGCGCCCATAGAAAACTTTGCACAAAATTTAAGCAATCTGCTTATTGTAATGGCAATTTCTTCAAAATCTGTCACGGCGCCCCGATCATGCGCGGTCTGCATCTTGTTACAAGACTTAACTGGGCAGAATATGCGCTCGTAAATGAACAGCTTGATTCATCCATTTGGCTCGGGCGAGTTCGATAATTAACAAACATACCAGCAAACCGATTGCAGCGGCAGGCTGGACATTGAAAGCAGAACCATGAAAAAAATCGAAGCGATTATTAAACCCTTCAAGCTTGACGAGGTTAAAGAAGCGCTACATGAGGTTGGCATTCAGGGCATTACCGTGCTTGAAGCCAAAGGATTTGGACGCCAGAAGGGGCATACAGAATTATACCGCGGTGCTGAATATGTCGTGGATTTTCTGCCCAAGGTTAAAATCGAAGTTGTGATTGAAGACAGTATGCTTGAGCGTGTTGTTGACGCCATCCAGCAAGCTGCCCAGACCGGCCGCATCGGTGATGGCAAAATCTTTATCTCATCAATCGATGAAGCCATCCGGATTCGTACCGGAGAGCGTGGCGGAGACGCCGTTTAACATACAATACCCCGGCGGGGCATCTGCCGGATTTGAACCAGTTTGCCTATTCTAACCTACGGGGCAAATGACCAAAGACATGAAAGGATACCAGTATGTCTGACGCAAAAGCTATCATGGAAATGATCCGTGAAAATGATGTTACCTATGTTGACCTGCGATTTACCGACCCACGCGGCAAGATGCAGCATGTTACCCAGCATATCGACACCATCGATGAAGAAACACTGGCCGAAGGCTTTATGTTTGACGGCTCGTCAATCGCCGGCTGGAAAGCGATCAATGAGTCAGACATGACCTTGATGCCTGACCTGTACCGTGCCTATATCGACCCGTTCTTTGCCCAGCCGACATTGGCGCTGTTCTGTGACGTGCTTGAGCCTAGCTCAGGTGCCGCCTATTCACGCGACCCGCGCAGCACCGCCAAAGCCGCTTTGGCGCATATGGAAGGTCTAGGCATTGCCGATACCGCTTTCTTTGGTCCGGAAGCCGAATTTTTCATCTTTGAGGATGTCAAGATCGACGTATCAATGAACCGCGCCATGTATGAGGTGGACTCGATCGAAGGCCCTTATAACAGCGCCAAAGACTTTCCTGAAGGCAATATGGGTCACCGCCCGGGCGTAAAAGGCGGCTATTTCCCGGTACCACCGCTTGATAGCGGTCAGGACATCCGCGGTGAAATGCTGACCGTTATGGCTGGCATGGGCGTTAGCGTTGAAAAGCATCACCACGAAGTGGCACCATCGCAGCATGAGCTTGGCGTCAAGTTCGGCACCCTGCTGGAAACCGCTGACAATATGCAGCTATATAAATATGCCGTGCATCAGGTTGCCCACGCCTATGGCGTAACCGCGACCTTCCTGCCAAAGCCGATCGCTGGCGATAACGGTTCGGGCATGCATGTGCACCAGTCACTATGGTCTGACGGCAAGCCTCTGTTTGCCGGTAATGGCTATGCTGACCTGTCTGAAAATGCGCTTTTCTATATCGGCGGCATCATCAAGCATGCCAAGTCGCTGAACGCGTTCACTAATGCGTCAACCAACAGCTACAAGCGTCTGATCCCGGGTTATGAGGCACCTGTGCTTCTCGCCTATTCGTCACGCAACCGTTCTGCATCATGCCGTATTCCGCATGTGAACTCACCGAATGGCAAGCGCGTCGAAGTCCGCTTCCCGGATGCAACCGCGAACCCGTATCTGGCGTTCTCGGCAATGCTGATGGCTGGCCTTGACGGCATCCAGAACAAGATCCATCCGGGCGATGCCATGGAC
>JBMZPN010000039.1:0-12074 GCA_049620845.1 Puniceispirillum sp. (SeqCode) | reverse complement strand
CTGATCAATCAGGAAGAACAGTTAAACAGGCTTTATGGTAGCGAGACTCCTTAGCAACTGGGCAGGTATTTCAAGCCCATATGTTGACCGCTGGTTAGTTGGTGTCGTGTTGCTGTGCGGGTTGTTTTTTGCCCCAGTCGTGGCGCTTGTGATAACAGCCAGCGGTGATAGTGGCGGCTTATGGGCACATCTGCTTGATACGGTTCTGGGCACCTATGTTTTCAACACGCTGATCCTGATGGTTGGGGTTGGCGTGCTGGCGATTGGCTTTGGTGTTAGTACCGCGTGGGTTGTGGGGCGATATGATTTTGCAGGCAAGAAAGTTCTGGAATGGGCGCTTTTACTGCCAGCTGCAATACCGGCCTATATTATCGCCTATACCTATACCGATTTCTTTGAATATGCGGGTTTTGTGCAGAGTGGCATGCGCAGTATTTTTGGCTGGCAAACTGCTCAGGATTACTGGTTCCCCGAGATCAGGTCGCTTGGCGGGGCAATATTGGTGATGGCCTCTGTTTTATATCCTTATGTCTATATGGTCACCCGTGTGGCCTTTCGTCTGACACCCGCCAGCCTATTTGAAATTGCGCTGGTGCATAATAAGTCGCAATTCTGGACAGTGGGTCTGCCGCTTGCCCGTCCTGCGATTATGGCAGGGCTGGCACTGGTTCTGATGGAAGTGGTTTCGGATTTCGGTACCGTTGAATATTTTGCCATTCCAACCATTACGCTGGGTATTTTTAATGTCTGGCTGGGGATGAATAATATCGTTGCCGCCGCGCAGATTTCACTGGTTGGCTTTGTCTTTATCGTCAGTTTGCTGGGACTGGAATTATATGCACGAGCCCGCCAGCAATTTTCCGGCAATGGTAAACCGCCAACACCAGTAACGCCGATCACGCTTTATGGAAGCCAGTCGTTAATATGCTGGGTGATTTGCATGGTGCCGCTTGCGCTAGGCTTTATTATTCCAGTGCTGGTCTTGCTTAGCTTTGTGCTGGACAGCAACTCAGGCGCAGATTTTACAGCCATCACCGGCATTATTTCAAATACGCTGATGATTGCCGGCATGGCATCAATCATGGTCATGGTTGTTTCATGTTTTATTGTACTTACGGCAACATATCGTTCAGGCAAATGGGTGCGCTCGCTGGCATTGCTTTCATCGCTTGGCTATGCGTTTCCGGGAACTATGCTGGCGATTGGCGTGCTGATTTTTGCCAGTGCGTTTGATCGCTTGATCGCCACGATCACCAACGGACATATACTGGGCATCCTGATTAGTGGTCTGGGGGTTTTGCTGTTTGCCTATGTTGTACGATTTCAGGCTGTCGGCTATGGGGCAATGGTATCCGGCGTCAGGCGATTACCGCCCAACATGATGAATGCAAGCCGCATTCTCGGGCATGGATATTCAAGCAGTATAAAGCTTATTATTCTGCCGCTTTTGCGAAGCTCACTATTAGCAGGGGGTTTGCTGGTTTTTGTCGATGTGATGAAAGAGCTTCCCATGACATTGCTATTGCGTCCGTTCAATTTTGAAACATTGGCGACCTTTACATATCAATTTGCCAAGGACGAAATGCTTGAGCAGGCCGCCTTACCGGCCTTGATGATTGTCATCGCCGGACTGGTTCCGGTTGCTTTCATGAATATGATGCTGAAACGAAGCTGACAGGCTTTACAAATATGCTAATTGCTGTGAGTTTAAGCTTTTAGGATATAGGCCTGTCGAATGACCAAAATTGCATGTATCGATGATTTGCAAAAGCTCGCGAAACGTCGCGTTCCAAAAATGTTCTATGATTATGCCGATAGCGGTTCGTGGACCGAGTCAACCTATCGGGCGAACGAAGCTGATTTACAGGCCATTAAATTCCGCCAGCGTGTTGCCTTGGATGTGAGCAAGCGGTCAACTGAAATGACCATGCTAGGGGAAAAAGTCACCATGCCTGTTGGGCTGGCACCCACCGGACTTACTGGTATGCAACATGCCGATGGTGAAATTCTGGCCGCTCGCGCGGCGGCTGAATATGGTGTGCCTTTTACGTTGTCCACCATGTCGATCTGTTCGATTGAGGATGTCGCCGAAGATACAAATAAACCTTTCTGGTTTCAGCTTTACGTGATGCGGGATCGCGATTTTGTCTCGCGCCTGATTGAACGCGCGCGTGACGCAAATTGTTCTGCCTTGATGGTAACGCTTGATTTGCAAATTCTCGGGCAACGCCACAAGGATGTTTATAATGGTCTGAGCGCCCCGCCAAAGCTGACGGTAAAAAACATGATCAATATGGCCACCAAGCCCCGCTGGTGCCTTGGTATGCTTGGTACAAAACGCCGTGATTTTCGTAATATCGTTGGGCATGTAAAGGGCGTTGAGGATATGTCGTCATTATCAAGCTGGACGAATAGCCAATTTGACCCGTCCTTGTCATGGGACGATGTGGCGGCAATCCGCAAGCAATGGGGTGGCAAGCTGATTATCAAAGGCGTGCTGGATGCCGAGGATGCCAAAGCGGCTGTTAACATTGGCGCTGATGCCATTGTCGTATCCAACCATGGTGGTCGTCAGCTGGATGGTGCGATGTCTGCGATTGCGGCGCTTCCGGCGATTGTTGATGCTGTTGGCGATAAGGCTGAAGTCTGGATGGATAGCGGTATTCGTTCAGGGCAGGATGTGTTACGCGCGATTGCGCTTGGTGCCAAGGCAACTTTGATTGGCCGCGCCTTTCTGTATGGGCTTGGGGCGCGTGGACAGGATGGTGTGCGCGAGACGCTGGAAATAATCCATAAGGAACTTGATGTCACGATGGGTTTATGCGGCAGAAGCGATCTGGCCAGCATTGATGACAGTATTCTGCTGCGCTAGGGGTGAGGGCACACGCGTCTAGCTATAGAGCGCGCCTTTTCCCGCCGACCCGACAGCAAGGCCAGTCAGCCGTGCCATATCCCATGCCAATGCCGAATTGCTGGAAATGACCGGAATGCCCAGACTGGCTTCAGCTTCGGCAATGATCGGCGCGCATTTTAATGATGTGCAGGCCACAAAAATAGCATCAAGCGGTGTGCTGGCAGAATTGCCGGCAACCGCGGTGATCGCGGCCAGAATGGCATGCGGCGATATACAGCCAACAATCGAGTCACGGCCTTCATCAAAGCTGGCGGCAGTGGCAATGCTATATCCGGCAGAAGACAGATCATCACACATTTTTTGCGAAATGTCCGAAATATAGGGTGCCAGATATCCGATATTGCGTGCCCCCAATTTGGACAGACCACGTTTGACGGCGGTCATTGGCGTTGTCACATGTTTGGTATCTATATGTGACTTGATAATCTTTTCGACATTGTCTTCGCCAATCAATAATGATGCCGATGTACAGCCATAGCCAACCGCATCAAACGCATATTGCGGCGGAAATAATGATAATGCTTCGGCAAAACGGTCTTCCATCATGGTCAGATTATCAGCGGTGACCTGATCATCGCAGGCGATCCGTGTATGGATCAGTGATAGCGCGCCATCACCCAGAAAATGCCGAAATTCATTTTCGATTGTCAGATCAGTTTCCAGCGTAACAAGGCCAAGCTGTATAGCTTGATCCTGTGGTGCGATCACGTCAAAAGGCAGGCGGCTGAATGACACTTTGTCAAGACGATTTTCATCCATCATCTGTCTCCTTTATCAACGGGTCATTATGTGATGATCGGAAGATCACGATCAGCACGATGTGATAATAACTCAAAACCGTTATCGGTTACGACCAAATTTTCTTCGGCCACCATGAGAAAACCATCGCCATAGATAATTGAAGGTTCGATGGTCAGTGCCATGCCTGACTCAATCACGGTTTTATCCCATATTGTGTGCGACGGTGTCTCAGTCAGTTGCGTACCAAGGCCATGTCCATAACGGCCAACATCACCGCCGCCATCGCCAGCATCTGCGCCTGGGCGCAAAACAGCATCCATTGCGTGGAATAAATCAGACGCCGTTATGCCGGGTTTCAGGATATCCAAGGCCGCCTCGGTCGCGTCATAGAGTTGATGATGCGCGTTTTTGGCGTCGTCGCTGGCGTGGCCAATGGCAAAATTACGGTCAAAGTCGCTGAAATAGCCGTCCCATATGCATCCGGTATCCAGCATAAAGACATCGCCAGCGGCAAGTTTGCGCCCATCTGGCGGGGCTATTATATCAAAATAGCCGCCCTGACCAGCGGATCCGACAAGGTAGCTCACATCGTCAATGCCGGCCTGCAACGCCCGAATTTTGAATTCACGGAACAGTTCACGTAGCGGCAGACCTTCTGCTACCCAATTTGGCAGGTCGGCAAAAACAGATGATACCATGCCGCATACATGACGTGATTTTGCTATCTCGGCTGGTGATTTGATCATACGGATATGCTGAACATCGGCTGTCATATCGACTAATTCGATATCACCCAGACGTGCGCGTAAAATATCAAGATCAGCCAGTGGCATACGGATCGCGGTTTCACGCCCCATAAGCATACCAAGCCTGCCTTTGGCGCCTATCGCGCTTTTGATCGCGTCATGGACAAGGCTGATGCCATCGTCATGTTCAGCCGGGGATGGCCAGCTTTTTATATCGCCTATATAGCATTCCTGCATAAGCGGTACGCCGATTGTCGGTATTATGGCTGTCGGTTTTCCACTGGCGGGTATCAGAATAAACCATGGACGTGTCGGGCTTTGCCAGAATTGCGTCATGAAGCCGGTAAAATAGCGAATTTCAGCTTCTGAACTGAGCAGTAAGGCATCAGCATTACAGCTTTGCATTGCTGCCTGGACGCGTTGGCAACGTTGTTCAAATTCCTCTGACGTAAAGCCGCGATCCATGTTCATATTTTATCCCTTTGAGGTTAGACGTTGATACCAGTTATTTCACTATATAATGCCGGATCGGTTGCGCCTTCGGTGCCAATTAAAAGCACAGTTGAATTTTCATCAAGGCCAAGCTGGTCTTTGATGGCGTAGTCAGATGCCGCGGCGAACAAAGCGGCGAGGCCGGATGTCGAACATTCGCCAGCTTCGATCTTGATGCTGTCTGATGTTAACTGACCCTGCGCAAAGGCCTGCATGAGGGGGGCAACACCATCATCGGTAATGCTGAGGCAATGTGACAGGGTGGGGCGCAATAGATTCCACGCCAGAGACGAGATTTCTCCGCATGACAGTCCAGCCATCATTGTTTCTTCGGCAATATCCACCAAGGTTGGCCGATCATTGCGGATGCTCTCGAGGAAACAGGCGGACATTGCGCTTTCAACCGAAATGGCCTTGCACATATCATTGTTCATATCATTCCAGAACGGCGCGACGATGCCGCTGGCAAGCCCGCCAACGCCAACCGGCAAAAAGGCATGGGTTGGGCGCTGATCCCCCATCTGATCCATGACTTCGGCTGAAATGATTGAATAGCCTGCCAGCACCTGTCGTGGCACATCCAGATACCCTTCCCATGACGTATCGGATACAAGCTGCCATCCATGTTTTTCGGCATCGCTTTTACAGGCGGCCAGCGAGGCTTCGTAATTGCCATCAACACGGATCACATCGGCACCATAGGCCTTCATGGCATCTTCGCGTGCTGTGCTGACATGGGCGTGGATATAGATTTTGGCGTTACAGCCAGCCTGTTGTGCGCCCCAAGCAACAGAGCGACCATGATTGCCGTCAGTTGCCGTGGCGGCGGTGAAGTCTTCTGGCTTGCCACCCTTTTCGACATGGCTAGCCAGTACGTCGGCAATGGCATAAGCACCGCCCAGAGCCTTGAATGACTGCAGGCCAAACCGTGTTGACTCATCCTTAAAGAGAACCGATTTTACACCACAGGCTTTAGCGGCAAGGTCAAGGTCGATTAACTGTGTTGGCTGGTAGCCCGGCCATGCGGCAATGACCAACTGGGCGGTCTGCATCTGGGCGTTGCTAAGTACGCGGTCATCATCCGGAAATATACCCGGATTATGGTTCTGGTTGGTGATACATTCAACGATGCCGCATTGTTTGATCGCCTGATCTAAATTGCTCATTAAAATTGCCCTTTTCTATCTGCGCCGGCGTAAAAAATCTCTGATAGGCAGTCATTTGCCTTTTGTCTGAATGCAAGGTCTTTGGGATGCATCGCCATGTTGGGGCGGTCGGCATATTGATGATATTGATAGCTATCATCACCGCGGGCATGTTGCACCCAGATTTTTCCTATCACCTGATCAACATTGGCACCGATATAGCTCTGGATCGCAAAGCCCATCCGGCGCTTGTCACTGTGATTTGGCCCTGATCCATGCACGATGCGGGGGTGATGAAGCGATAGCTGTCCAGCTTTCATGATGACCGGCACGCTATCTTCGATTTTGATATCTGGCACAGTCTGTCCGCGGGTCAGGATATTATCCTCGCCAAAGGTATCTACATGGTCTTGCAAGGGCGCCTTGTGTGATCCGCTGACCATGCGCATACAGCCATTTTGTTCATCAACATCATCGATTGCCAGCCAAGCCGTGACCCAGTTATGCGGTTCCAGCCCGATATAGCGGGCGTCCTGATGCCAGCTTACAAACCCCTCAGTGTGTGGCGGTTTGATGAATAAGGTTGTGCCACAGACCAGAATATCCCTGCCAATCAGGCATTCAACAGCGTCGAGGATGCGGCTGTCATGCGTGATCGTGTCAAGCACAGGTAAAACGTAATGGGCATTATTGCGTCCCGCACCAGCCAGTTCATCATGCCATTGTTCGTCAGCCGCCTCAATTTCAGCCCGAATTGCGGTGATTTCGTCGGTGGAAAAGATATCAATGGGGGCGACAAAGCCATGATCGTCATAATGCTGTTTTTGCGCATCCGAAAGCATCATAAAAACCTCTTTTATTCTATTCAAAACATATCTTTTGCGCGTAACACGATCCGAGTAAAGCCCAAATTTGCAATCGTATGATATAGGTGCCAGCGGTGCTATCGGTGGTTGCATGGCCGGTTTAACTATATTAGCGTTTTCCGACTGCTTGCCGGATTAGCGTAAGGCACCACAGGCTGGCAGGCTGTCATATAACATAGAAGAATTGAGGACGTACCAGATGAGCGGACATGGATATGAAACAGGGCGTTTGAACCTGCCTTTCGTTGGTTTATGCACATTTGGCAAATATCCATATCAGCCGGACTGGGACAATATCGATGCCGACTTTGCGGTGCTGGGTGCGCCTTTCGATTTCGGCACGCAATTTCGGGCAGGGGCGCGCTTTGGACCACGCGGTATCCGCGAGGCATCAACGCTGTTTTCCTTTGGTCATGCAGGCGCATATGACCATGAAGATGATGTCACCTATCTGGAAGCGGACAAGGTACGGATTGTCGATATAGGCGATGCCGATATCATCCATACCGACACGATCCAGAGCCATGCCAATATAGAGGCGGGTGTCCGCGCCATTTTGAAAGCGGGTGCTATTCCGATTGTGCTTGGCGGCGACCATTCGGTGAATATTCCCTGTATCAATGCCTTTGCAGACCAAGAGCCGTTCCATCTGGTGCAGATCGATGCGCATCTGGATTTTGTCGATGAACGACATGGCGTACGCTATGGGCATGGTAATCCGATGCGGCGCGCGGCCGAAAAACCCTATGTGACAGGGCTGTCGCAGATCGGTATCCGCAATGTGTCGTCTACGGCACGCGATGGCTATGAGGATGCCCGCAAAATGGGATCCGATATCCAGTCGGTGCGCCAGTTCCGCGCGATGGGGGTAGATGCCATGCTGGATCGCATTCCGGCAGGGGGACGCTATTACGTCACCATCGATATTGACGGTTTTGACCCGTCAATCGCGCCGGGGACAGGTACGCCGTCACATGGCGGATTCCTGTATTATGAAGTGCTGGAATTGCTGGCTGGCCTGATCAAGCGCGGTGATGTGATTGGCCTTGATCTGGTCGAGGTTGCGCCGGATTATGATCTGTCGGGTAGCACAACGACACTGGCCGCGCAGATATTGCTGAATATCATCGGCCGTATCGATCATGCACGGCGCACCGCATAAAGACTAGCTTACATAAAGGCTGGGATTGTTGATGATTTTCCCAGCCAGCCAAACCCGTAAACCTTACCGGAGTTTTTGATGACATTACATTTTTCTGACAGCGAATTTGCCGCGCGCAAGATGGCGGTGATGGCCGAGATGCAAACATCCGGCCTCGATGCCATGCTTATATTCCGGCAGGAATCGATGTACTGGCTGACAGGCTATGACACCTTTGGCTATGTATTTTTCCAGACGCTGGTGCTGACCGCCAATGGCGATATTGTGTTGATGACACGCGCCCCCGATTTGCGCCAAGCACAGAATACGTCGAACATAGCCGATATACGGATATGGGTTGACCGCGATGGTGCCAGCCCAGCTGATGATTTGCGCGATATTCTGGTCGAGCTTGGCCTGAAAGACGGAAAATTCGGTGTCGAATATGAAGCCTATGGTCTGACAGGGCGCAACGCCATGCGGCTGAATGCGGCGCTGGATGGCTTTGGCGAGATGGTTGATGCGTCGGAACTGATTTCGCGCCTGCGGCTAGTCAAGTCACCTGCCGAAATCGCCTATATAAAGCGGGCAGCCGCATTGTCGGATGCGGCGCTGGATGCGGCACATGCGCTGGCCAAGCCGGGGGCTGATGAAGGCGAGATTCTGGCCGCGATGCAGGGGGTGATCTTTGCTGGCGGGGGCGATTATCCGGCCAATGAATTTATCATCGGTTCGGGCAGGGATGCGTTGCTGTGCCGGTATTTTTCCGGCCGCAAAATTTTGCAGGATGAAGACCAGCTGACCCTCGAATGGGCGGGGGCGTACCGGCATTATCACGCGGCCATGATGCGGACGATACCGATTGGGCGGGCGCTCGATGCACATATTGACATGCATGCGGCGTGCGTCGAGGCGCTTGACGCCTGTCATGATGCCTTTCGCGTTGGCAATAATGTTGGCGATGTGTTTGACGCCCATGCCCGCGTTATGGACGCCCGCGGCTATGGCCATGCACGGCTGAATGCCTGTGGCTATTCGATGGGCGCGACCTTTTCGCCAAACTGGATGGACTGGCCGATGTTCTATCAGGGCAATCCGGTTCAGCTCGAACAGGGCATGGCCTTTTTCATGCATATGATCCTGATGGATAGCGAAAGCGGCGTGGCGATGAATCTGGGCGAAAGCTTTGTGCTTGAGGAGAATGGCGGCACCCGCCTCAGCACCTCAAGCCGCGATCTTTTTGTGGGTGAATAGACACCGCCGGACGTTACCGCCCGACGATCATTTCATCGGTGCCGAACGGGAAGTCGGTGATGTTTTCCGCGCCATCTTCGGTGATAATCAGGATATCATGCTCGCGGTAGCCGCCAGCCCCTGACTCGCCTTCGGGGATCATAATCATCGGTTCCATCGACACGACCATGCCCGGCTTCAGCTCGGTCTGGATATCCTCGCGCAATTCAACCGAGGCTTCGCGCCCGTAATAATGGCACAGCACGCCAAAGGAATGGCCATAGCCGAATGACCGGTATTTCAACAAGTCCCATTCGCGATACATTTCATTAAGTTCGGCTGCCACATCGGCACATTTTGCACCGGGTTTCAGCAATTCCATGCCACGCACATGCACGGCGCAGTTTTTCTGCCAGAGATCGTGATGCGCGTTTGATGCCGACCCGCAAAACAGGGTGCGTTCCAGCGCGGTGTAATAGCCGAACATCATCGGAAATGTATTAAGCGATAAAATATCGCCATCTTCGATCAGCTTGTTGGTGACCGGATTATGCGCCCCATCGGTATTGATGCCCGACTGGAACCATGTCCATGTATCCATCAATTCGACAAAGGGAAAGGAATCGGCAATTGCCCGTACCATGGCATTTGTCGAGGCGATCGCGACTTCATGTTCGGGCACGCCCGCTTTTACAGCTTCCATCACCGCACGGCCACCAACGCGGCACATTTCGGCACCTTTGCGGATCAGGACGTGTTCTTCGGCGCTTTTGATGGTGCGCAGATTCATCGCGGCGGCGGCACAATCGACCAGTTCGACACCCGGAAAATGTTCTTCAAGCAGGACTTTCAAATCCAGATTGACATGATCAAATTCGATACCAAGACGTTTTACGCCTTTGAGCAGGTCCTTGAGGGCGGTGAAATAGCTGTCACGACGCCAGTCAGTATAGGTCACATTGTCGCCTGTCGAACGGCGCCAAGGCTGGCCACCATCGATTGCGGCAGAAATAGTGGTGACGCCATCCTTGCCCAGAACCGCGCCATAGCGCCGCCCGAACTGGCAATATAGAAACCCCGAAAAATAGCAGACATTGTGATAGGAGGTGAAAAGACAGGCATCGATATCCAGATCACCCATAATGCGCATCATGGCATCACTGCGGCGCGTCATCTCGCCGTCAGAAAAAGGTTGGTATGTCTTTTCCCCGTTATGCCAGCGGGTAACATGAAGCATCTGATCGTCGGACATTTTATACTCCTGTAAGATTATTCCCGTAAACGCTACGTAGCCATGATCTGTTTTCTGGCATTAGAGAAAAATCGAGATCCGGTCAATCGAATTAATACAGATGCGATAGAGGCGTGTGGTACGGGCGAAAAATGCTATTAGATGTCGCATGCTGGGTAGACTATAATCCGACCTGCATCGTTTTTGACATTACTGTTGTTCAATTAAAGCACTGGATATAATTGGCCAATTGCCAAATGGTTATTTTGTAAGTGTTTTGAGTTAGATTCTGCCCAAAAAGTAATTGACATATGCCGAACTGGGACAGCATGGTTAAAACACAATTAATAGATACAGATTGTATTGGTAGTTAAGTAAATGTCAGTAATGTCCGCACCGCAAAACGCTTTTGTGTCCTTTCAGGGTGTTCAGAAAAGCTATGATGGTGTCTCGCTTGTCGTCAAGGATTTGAACCTCGATATTGCCGAGGGTGAATTTGTCACCATGCTTGGCCCGTCAGGTTCGGGTAAAACAACGTGCCTGATGATGCTTGCCGGTTTTGAAACCGCAACGCATGGCGATATCAAACTCAATAATGTAGCGATCAATAACATCCCGCCGCATAAACGCGGTATCGGCATGGTGTTCCAGAATTATGCGCTATTTCCGCATATGACCGTTGCCGAAAATCTGGCCTTTCCGCTGAAAGTGCGGAAACTGGATACGTCCGATGTGGAAGATAAAGTCCGTAATGTTCTGGATATGGTGCAGATGCGGCAATTTGCCGATCGTAAGCCAGCCCAGCTTTCCGGAGGCCAGCAGCAGCGTATCGCGCTGGCACGCGCGCTTGTCTTCAATCCGAGCCTTGTTTTGATGGATGAGCCGCTTGGCGCGCTTGACAAGCAGTTGCGCGAACATATGCAATATGAAATCAAGCATATTCACGAAAATCTGGGCGTGACGGTTGTTTATGTGACACATGACCAATCCGAGGCCTTGACGATGTCGAACAGGATTGCCGTGTTTGATGATGGAATCATCCAGCAGCTTGATGATCCGGTTACCCTTTATGAGAAGCCGGAAAATGCGTTTGTCGCCCAGTTCATCGGAGAGAATAACCAGCTTCCCGGCATCGTGGACAATGTGCGTGGCAAGGTTGCCAGCGTTAAGCTGGAAACGGGTGATATGGTCAAGGCTCTTGCTGTCAATATTGATGGCGCAGGTTCAAAAACAATGCTGTCTATCCGGCCAGAGCGATGCATAATTTCCGACAAGAAAACCAAGTCCATGAGTGCGCTTAGCGCCAAGGTTCTGGAGCTGATTTATCTGGGCGATCACATCCGTTGCCGCATGATGGTGACGGGTAATGATCAATTTATTGTAAAGGTGCCAAATACGGCGGGATCATTGGGGCTGGAAATAGGTGCAGATTTATTTGTTACCTGGAATACCGATGATTGCCGGGCACTCGATTACAAAACAACAGTTTGACTATGACAATGGTCATGAATTGACGATCCGTTTAGGGAAATAAATCTCTGGGTCGTTATTGCTAGAACCCCGCA
>JBMZPN010000038.1:0-12125 GCA_049620845.1 Puniceispirillum sp. (SeqCode) | reverse complement strand
GCCTGTTGCAAAGCTGGCAATTCGGCAATACAGGGCGCGCACCATGTTGCCCAGAAATTCACCAGAATTGGCATGCCTTTGAAATCGTCAATATGGAACGCCTGTCCATCAACATCCAGAATCTCGGCCTGCATTGATGGCGGGGTTTGCATATCGGGCATCTGCATAGCACTGGCTGAAACTGGCAAAAATGGCATAAGCGCAGAGGCACCCAGCACGCCCATAAGCTGACGGCGTGACATTGCCAGTCCTTTTGGGCATGTTTTTGGCTGATAATTCGGCAAAAGCCGCGTATAAAGCATGGTGATACAGCTATCTGGTTAGTGAAATGAGCAAAAAAGACACAACATCAGTCGGTGATGCGGCTAAGTCTAGCATCTGGGGTGGCCGCTTCTCAAGTGGCCCGTCACAATTGATGCAGGACATTAATGCGTCGATTTCTTACGACAAGCAACTTTATCGTCAGGATATCGACGGGTCAAAGGCACATGCGACTATGCTGGCCGCCTGTGGCATCATCAGCGACGCTGATTGTGTAGCCATCCATGACGGGCTGAGCCAGATCACTGTCGAAATCGAAGCGGGTGAATTTGTCTTTTCTGCGGCGCTTGAAGATATCCATATGAATGTCGAATCCCGCCTTGCCGATCTGATTGGCGAACCGGCGCGGCGGCTTCATACCGCGCGCTCGCGCAATGATCAGGTAGCCACCGATTTTAAATTATGGGTACGCGCCAGTATCGATGCGCTGGATGATGCGCTGGCGGCTTTACAGGCGGCACTGCTTGATAAGGCTGACGAACATTGCGACACGATCATGCCCGGCTTTACGCATTTACAGACCGCCCAGCCGGTAACATTTGGCTTTCACCTGATGGCCTATGTCGAGATGCTAGGTCGTGACCGGAGTCGCCTTATCGATGCCCGGGCCCGGCTGAATGAGTCGCCATTGGGCGCGGCCGCACTGGCGGGCACATCATTCCCGATTGACCGGACACAGACAGCCGAACTATTGGGCTTTGACCGGCCAGCGGCAAACGCCATGGACGCGGTTTCAGACCGTGATTTTGCCCTCGAATTATTGGCCGCAGCATCAATCTGTGCGGTACATCTGTCACGGTTGGCCGAAGAAATGGTGATCTGGTCATCTGACCGTTTTGCCTTTATCAGCCTATCTGATGCCTTTACCACCGGTTCATCGATCATGCCGCAAAAACGCAATCCTGATGCTGCCGAACTGGTACGCGCCAAACCCGGCCGCATTATCGGATCGCTGAACGGCTTGCTGATCGTCCTCAAAGGCTTGCCGCTTGCCTATGGCAAGGATATGCAGGAAGACAAGGAAGGCGTTTTCGATGCTGTAGATTCGCTGGCGATTGCCATTGCCGCCACCAGCGGCATGGTGCGTGATATGACCGCGAATAAGGATGCGATGCGCGCCGCGCTGACAACCGGTTTTCCAACCGCAACCGATCTGGCCGATTACATGGTACGCGAGCTGGGGCTTCCCTTTCGCGAGGCGCATCATGCCAGCGGTTCGATTGTCGCGCTGGCGGCTGAAAAGGGATGCGACCTTGACGCGCTTAGCTTGGCCGAAATGCAGGCTGTCGAACCACGAATCAAGGCCGATATCATGGGCATTCTGACCGTTGAAAGTGCTGTGGCGGCGCGCACTAGCTTTGGCGGCACGGCGCCTGCCGAGGTAAAAGCACGCATAGCCGATGCGCGGTCACGATTTGGCATTCAGAAATAAAGGGACCTGTCATGATGAAAAAATGCGTGATTACCTGTCTTGTTACTTTGCTTGCTGTTGCAGGCCTGACCGCCTGCGGCAAGCGCGGTGACCCTTACCGCCCGTCCGATGTACCGGCAAAGACCGAAAGCGTGACTGAATAGTCGGGCATTTTTTCAAACCATAAGCGTACAAGACTAACGGATTAGAAAAGCGCTAGGATCAGATATGTGTGCATTCAATCGACTTGATAATGGGGAACTGGCTGTTGATGGTATGCCACTGTCACAGATTGCCGCTACCCATGACAGCCCGCTTTATGTCTATTCGGGGGCAGGCATCCGTGAAGCCTATCGTGATTTTGCCGCCGCCGTTGCGCCGGTAAATGGCAAGGTGCATTTTGCGATGAAGGCCAATTCGGCACTTGGCATTCTGGCTTTGCTCGCTCATGAAGGGGCAGGTGCTGATATTGTGTCGGGTGGCGAGCTTAGCCGTGCACTGGCCGCGGGCATGTCGGCGGCGGATATCGTCTTTTCGGGGGTTGGCAAAAGCAAGGCTGAAATCGAACAGGCACTGGCCGCTGGCATTGGCCAGATCAATGCCGAGTCGCCAGCCGAAGTCACCGCGATCAGCGCTGTTGCCGCATCAATGGGCGTCGTGGCACCTGTTGCCTTGCGCGTCAATGTCGATGTTGATGCCAAGACCCATGCCAAAATTTCGACTGGTCAGCGCGATACCAAATTTGGCATTTCGACCGACCAGAACGAAGCTGCCGATCTATATCGCGTGATGGCAGATGATCCGCATATCGCCCCATCGGGTCTGGCTGTTCATATTGGCTCACAATTACGCGACATGGCACCTTTCGAGACGGCCTATACTGCCTTGCTCGATCTGGGTACGGCTTTGCGCGCTGATGGGCTTGATGTGCCGGTGCTTGATCTGGGCGGCGGCGTTGGCGTTGACTATGATCATGCCAGCCCGACAGACTTCACCGCCTATGGCGATATGGTGACACGGATTTTTGATAAGGCCGGCTTCAAGCTTGGCTTTGAACCCGGACGGGCGATTGTTGCCAATAATGGAATATTGCTGACCAGGGTCATTTTCATCAAGCAAGGTGACAATAAGCGCTTTGTCATTGTCGATGCGGCAATGAATGATCTGCTTCGCCCAACTCTGTATGAAGCCCATCATTCGATTGTACCAGTACATGCGGCGGGACCGGATATCGGGCTGGCCGATATTGTCGGGCCGGTTTGCGAAACTGGCGACTATATTGGCCGCGATCGCATGATGCCCGCACTGGCAAGCGATGATCTGCTGGCGGTGTTATCGGCTGGCGCCTATGGCGCGGTTATGGCCTCGGCCTATAATACACGTCCACCTGCTGGCGAGGTGCTTGTGCTTGATGGCGCGGTGCATGAATTACGCGCCAAGCGTACAGTCGAAAGCTACCTTGCCGAAGAATCGATTCCTCAATTCTGATAATTGCCAGCAAAGCTTTGCCAGAACAAATTATCGTCTTATAGCCAAGCCATATTTTGTAATTACCTGCCACGAGTGCTATGGTTAACCTTAAGCTTGAGATGCAAACTGATGCACCAAAGCCACAGGATAAGGGTTACATGGCGGATAGAACGACATTCTTGACACTATTTAACAGGTTTCGTAACCGCGGAACCGCCTTGACCGTCAGCTTTGTTTTCGTGGCTTTCATACTGGCATCTTTTCAGCATTTCGTTCTGACCTTGCCACGTGGCGAAGCCGATTTCACCAAACTCGATCATACCGATGGCATTGTGGTGACAACAGGCGGTCAGCAGCGACTTGTCGAAGGGCTGAATCTTCTGGTCAGCGGCACCACGGACAAGCTTTTGATTTCTGGTGTTGGCAAGGGCGTCAATAAGGCCGTTCTGGTTCAAGAGCTGAATTTAAACGATCAGCAGGTGAGCGCTTTATTCTGTTGTGTTGAGCTTGAATATGGCGCGCTGGACACACGCGGCAATGCGCTGGCAGCGCGCGCATGGATTGAACTTAACAGCCTCAAATCAATCCGTCTGGTGACAGCGAATTATCATATGCCCCGCGCCGAAATTGTCTTTAGTCGGGCGATTCCTGATGTTGATATTCATCAATGGGCGGTCAGCCCTGACGCGCTGGATATCGAACGCTGGTGGCAGGATCCGGTGATCATCCGTCTTCTGACCCGTGAATATGCCAAATATGTAACTGAAATTATCCGTCTCTAGCTTTGGCCAGCGTCAATAATTGAGCGCCTGATTTCTCGTGTCCGGCTAAATAATTCCTCGAGTTTGTCGCCTTCCTGCCAGCGTATCGCACGTTGCAGAAATGATAAATCCTCGGAAAAACGTTGCAGCATCTCAAGCACCGCTTCGTCATTATTCAGAAATACATCACGCCACATCACCGGATCCGAAGCCGCAATGCGGGTGAAATCACGGAAACCCGAAGCCGAAAAGCGAATCACGTCATTTTTTAACTGCCCTTCAAGATCGACCGCCGTGCCAACAATCGTATAGGCGATCAAATGCGGCAGGTGCGAGGTCAAGGCCAGCACCTTGTCATGATAATCGGGCTCCATGCGCTCACTAACCGATCCCAGCGCTTCGACATAGCTGGCAAAATGGTCAACCACATCCGTTGGCACCTCAAGCGGCAGAATGATCCAGTAGCGATCATCAAACAATGTGTCATGGCCAGCCGATGGCCCCGAACGCTCGGTGCCGGCAATCGGATGCGATGGCAACCAGTGAATATGCGGCGCAACATTAGGCGCAACATCACGAATAACCGAACGCTTGGTTGATCCCGTATCGGTGAGCACGGCACCAGCTTTCATCTTTGGAATGATCTCTGCACTAAGCGCCCCAAGCGCCCCTACTGGCACCGCCATAATCACCAGATCGGCATCGCTAACGGCATCGCCTGCATCGGCGACAAAGTTATCAACCAGCTTCAGTGACGCGATTTCATCGGCGATATTATCACCCGAATCACAGCCCGTGATCTGGCCAGCCACGCCCGCACGGCGCGTTGCCAGCGCGATTGAAGCACCGATCAGGCCAAGCCCGATAATCGTCACTTTTTCATATAGAATTGTCATGCGTTCATCTTTTAACGTTTATGTAGTTATCGTGCATAGATGCCAAGAATACGCGCATCGTCAGCCTGATCCGCCATGCTATCCGGATGATACCCGGCCTCGCTTTTGATCATATAGCCTGCATCGGGGTTTAGCACGCCTATCAGGCTGATGTCATCACCTGACGCATCGGGCATAGCCGGGCCGATAATATAGGCTGGTGGCACTGCGTCCATATCAAAAAGTGGTGTGCGTGCAATCACAAAGGCCGTCTGATCTTCATAAAGCCAGGCTGCCAGTTCGGGTGTATTGTCCGCTGGCACCAGCGCATAATGTGTGTCACCTTGGCCTGATTGACTGGCAAATTGCGCGGCAATTTCGGAGATCGTGTCGGCATAGCGTGCTTGCAAGGCGCTTCCCATATGCCATGTTGCTGTTGGTGCGACATCCGCATGTACAATGAAATGCAAATCTGCATCCTGACGGCTCAGACTGGCCGCTAGAATTTGCCGCCAGATACCAAGAAGGATCACGCCAGATATATCAGGCTGCTGGCTGGCAAGGCGGCGCATCAATGCCGCCTCGCGTCCGGGACGAAAGGCAGCCTTGCCGGCTTTGGCGGCAGTTACCCGGTCAGACAAATCCATCCGTGCTGCAATAAGCTCAAGGATACGATCATCCACTGCGTCGATCTCATTGCGCAAATCATCAAGATTATCGGTCATAAACATCATTCCCAATGGCCAGCTTGCGCCGCCCATACTAAATCACATTGGGGTTGAATCCCCATATTGGTTGGCCATCAGCTGTCAATGTATGGCGAAGGTGACAGAACCTGCAAGACAGACGATTTTCCGGATGCGACTTTACGTGTATTTCCCGCAGGTGCATAGAGCATTTTCGTGGCTTCAATAAGCAATATAGCACCCAATGCAGGCCAGCATCGTTGCCCAAAGCGCTCGCATGAGTTGGCAAAACGCAAAAGCGGTCCACGCTGGACTGGCGGAATGAAAACCACCCGATGCACGCGATTGACCTCGAAGCCATGTTGCGTCAGCGCTGTTTCAAGCTGGCGCCGCGAAAATGGGCGACCATGTCCCAGCGGTGTTGTTTCACGATGCGTCCAGATGCCCCGCCGGTTCGGCACCATCACCAAAAGCTTGCCAGCCCCGTCAAGAACACGCCAGCTTTCATCAAGCAAATGCGCAGGATCAGCATCAAATTCCAGCGCATGTGTCAGCATCAACCGGTCAAGCTGTACATCGGGCAATGGCAGATTATGTCCGTTGCTCAGAATCGTCCGCACCTGATCTGTTTGCGGCCAGATCACCGCACCATGACGGGCAGGCATCAAAGCCATCGCCTTGGCTTTCGCCACCTTATCAACCATGTTCAAAAAAGGAGGCCCATAGCCAAAAACAGCATTATAGGCATCGGCACGATGATCCCAGAACGGCCTTATATAGGGATCAAGCAAACGAATGACCGTGGCACCCAACGGTGTCTCGTAAAATGTCTGTATCTGGGCAGTATCGCGATACATTATCGTTCCCGACTCACATCCATATATGTGATTTCATTTATATGTTTCAGGCCAAAGACGCATATCCATGGATCATCCTCTAACCCTAAGGATACCAAGACCATCTCAACACATAGTCATAGACTACACAAAAATAGATGCTATCGGCTAGACCGGATCAGTCAAAGCTGGATAGTTGATAGGCGATGGTTTTGCAATCTTCATAGGCGTCGGGCTTGGCTGTGCGCACACGCAATCCGGTTACATCGGGCAGCATTGCCAGATTGTCAAAAAGCGCGCGTGCCAATGTTTCCTGCAGGTCGAAATGCTGTCTACCGACAATATCCATCACCGTATTGCGAATCAGGTCATAATTCAGCGTTTCATTGACATCATCTGCCTGCGGCTCGGTATCGGCACCCAGAACCAGCTCGACATCGATGATGACACGTTGTGGTGCCAGCCGTTCGGCATCGTAAATGCCGATTCGCACCATCACGTCTAACCCTTCAAGCAGGAAACGACGATCTGTAATGGGTAATCTGTTATCTGAACTCATGGTCATCACCTGTCTATCTGGCACAAACGCCCAGCCGTTGCTGTCATAGCCCGGGCATTATAATTGATCAACAATCCAGTCTGGGCAGATGCCGCTATTTTCGATAGCCTGGCTGGCACCGCCCTCGCGGAACAAACCGTAGCCCGTCAGCAGAATCGACTGTATCCCTGCCGCGCTAGCACCCAGAATATCCGTATGCAGACTGTCACCAACCATGCCAATTCTGTGCCGTGGAATATCGCGTCTGGTGACTGTACGAAGCGTATCAAGAGCCAGCTTATAAGCAGGCTGATGCGGCTTGCCATACCAATATACCGGCACATCACATGTCTGCATCAGCCGCGCCGCCCAATAACCCGGTTCCGGAGCATAAAATGCGGGTTGCGGCGATGTCACGTCGGGATTGGCGATATGCACGGGTCGGGGGCGCTTTTGCAAAGCATCTTCAAGCCGCGCCTGATCGCCTTCCTGCCAGTCAACCGCGCTCAGAAAGGCAAAATGATCGGCGCGCGCCCAGAACGCATCATCACCATCATAATCGGCCAGCGACAACATACCCTCAAAAGCGGGGGCGCTGGCATGTTTGCTCAGAATACCGACCTGACCAAAGCCACCGGGTTCCAGAAAATCACGGATAAAGGCATTACGGCTTGATACAACATGATGCGAAGGAATTGGTAAATTCCACCTGGCGTATTTTTGCGCCGTCATCTCGGTTTCCAATGTGGCACCATTCGTCAGCACAATGATGGTGACGCCATGGTCAGCCGCATGCGTCAGAAAATCATGAATTCCGTCGACCGGATCGGCACCCATATTGATAACGCCAAAACCATCCAGAATCAGCGCATCGAATTGCGGCACAATATCGGTCAGCCGGTCAGCCACCCGCTGGGCACCTGCTTCCGCTTTGGGCATGATGGGGCGCAACGCTTCATAAATGCGCAAAGCCGCATCCAGCGAAATATCATCTGATGCTGGTATCTTTAGCGACATAAGTGATGGTAACACGGATTTAACTTCCTTTGCATGAACCCACCACCCTTTGCCCATCATTCAGAACTGATCAGACACAGGCGCATCTATTCAAGCGTGGCGGCGGTAATAAACTCTCCAAACGCCTCGCACCATATCAGCACTGCCGGATAAGACCTAGCTGAAATTCCGGCAGGTATCTCGACGCTGAAATTCTTATATGCCTTGATCGGGCTGACCATCACTGACTTATCCTTGATCGCCAGAAATTCCTCTTCATTTTCGACAAAGGACGGGGTCAGATACAAACGGTAATCAGGTCCGGGTGCGATCTCGCCATCAAGCCAGATATGCGAATCACTAACCATGATCTGCCCTTCACCCCAGTGAAACCGATCCGATCCGGCCAGATCACGCGTGAAAACGCCGATCCGCTCGGCGCTATTCTGGCGCGCCGCAAGACTGTGCTCATCAAGCCCCTTTTCGGCAGTCAGAATGGGTAGAAAGTAAATGCCCAGCATAAAACCAACCACCAGACCTGCCGCAAATTTAAAAGCACCAAACCAGATGATATGTCGCCGGGCTATGGTCAGTAACGTCGTAAACATCATGTGCTCCCTTTGGCTGTTTTTTTCATCATACCAAAATTCATACTTGCGTCGCAGGGGCTGGCATCACATTCTGCCTTTGTCACTGGCGCACTATCTTTAACGGGTCGAATAAAGGGAATAGATGATGAAACTTGCATCCCTCGACACCTTTATTGTGGGCACACCGCCACCTTCCATTGGGGGGCGTTATTTTATCTTTGTGTCGCTTGAAACGTCATGCGGGATCAAAGGCATTGGCGAAATTTACGCGGCAAGCTTTGCCCCCGAAATCATCTGCACCATGGCACAGGATGTCTTTGCCCGTTATCTCGACGGCAATGATCCGTTCCAGATAGAGCGCTTCTGGCGACGCGCGCATGGATCGGGCTTTAGCCATCGTCCTGATATATCGATGCAAGGCGTGGTCAGCGGTCTGGAAATGGCTTGTTGGGACATTATCGGCAAGGCGGTTGATAAGCCGGTCTATGATCTGCTTGGCGGCATGGTGAATGAACGCCTGCGCAGTTACACCTATCTTTATCCAGCCGCAGGGCAGGATCCGGCACATTTTTATCAGGATCCTGTTGCCAGCGCCGAATCGGCGGCTTTAGCCGTAAAAGATGGCTTTACCGCGGTAAAATTTGATCCGGCGGGGCAATATACCGTTTTTGACGGGCGCATGCCCGATCTTGATGCGCTAGAGCGAAGCACCACATTCTGCCGCCTGATACGCGATGCTGTTGGCAATAAGGCCGATTTGCTGTTTGGCACGCATGGCCAATTTACCGCCGCCGGTGCCATTCGTCTGGCCAGACAACTCGAACCCTTTGACCCCTTATGGTTTGAAGAACCAACACCTCCCGACATGCCTGAAGAAATGGCAAAGGTCGCCACAGGCACCTCGATACCGGTCGCAACCGGTGAACGGCTATGCAGCAAATTTGAATTTGCCCGGGTTCTGCAAAGCGGGGCGGCGGCGATTTTGCAACCTAATCTGGGGCGGGTTGGCGGCATCCTTGAAGCCAAGAAAATTGCCGCCATGGCCGAAGCGCATTATGTACAGATTGCACCGCATCTATATTGCGGGCCTGTTGTTGCCGCCGCAAACATACAGCTTGCCACCTGTTCACCCAATTTCCTGATTCTGGAATCAATAAAGAAAATGGATGGGTTCCACGCTGATCTGCTTGTAACCCCGCTGACTTGGGAAGATGGCTATGTGATTCCCCCCAAAACCCCCGGTCTTGGCGTTGAATTGAATGAGGATGTGGCGCGTGCCCACCCCTATGAAGGAGATGCCCTGCATCTTGAAATGGGTGCCAATCCCTATGATCCGGTGCGTGACCGCCTGTTTCCGGGTGGTTAAACTCTTAAAACGCGGCTGAAACCCCCTAAAACGTGACAAGAATCGATGTAAAATCGGGCTTTTAGCCATTTCGCATGCATATTCAGACAATAGAGATAGCTTGGATTGTCTGGCATGGCTGTCTTTGCCATATTCTATAGTGCCGAATGCCAATGCAGGCTTGACATTCGGGGGGGACGGTCTATATTCCGCGACGCAATGGCAACAGGCTGTATTTCACAGCCTTGCTTGTTGTGCGCTAGCGTGTCAGATGAAGCTGGGCAAATATCCGGCAAACACAATGACACTTTTTAGGTTTGCTTCGATTTTGGTAGCTCCAGCAAAAGCCAAGCTGTTGCCCCATAATCAGGATAGATGAAGATAGATAAGGATTATCGCCATGTATGCATTGGTGAAGACAGGCGGCAAACAGTACCGCGTTGCAAAAGACGACACCATTCTTGTTGAGCGGATTGCCGCTGAAGAAGGCGATCAGGTTGTTCTGGACAATATCATCATGCTTGGTGATGGCGATAAGTTGACAATTGGCACACCAACCGTCGAAGGTGCTGGTGTCAGTGCTACCGTTATGCGCCAGACCCGTGGCCCTAAGATCATTATCTTCCGCCGCAAGCGCCGCAAGAACCATCGCCGCACCCAAGGTCACCGTCAGGATCTGACCTTGCTGAAAATCACCGATATTGCCGAAGATGCGAAAAAGCTGGCCGCGCCAAAGAAAGCTGCGGCACCAAAGGCTGCCCCGAAGAAAGCCGCCGCGCCAAAGGCCGAAGCCGCCGCACCAAAGAAGGCAGCCCCGAAGAAAGCTGCCACGCCAAAGGCTGAAGCAGCACCAAAGAAAGCCGCGCCAAAGAAGGCCGCACCAAAAAAGGCCGCCGCTAAGAAAACAACGGCATCAGCCAAGAAAGCAGCACCGAAAAAGGCCGCCGCTAAAAAGAAATAAGGTTTAAATCATCCAATATAGATGCGGTTCATATACCGCATTGCAGATAAGGGTTTAAAAAGATGGCACATAAAAAAGCAGGTGGTAGTTCCAGAAACGGTCGTGACTCCGCTGGCCGCAGATTGGGCGTAAAGAAATATGGTGGCGAGTCAGTTGTGGCTGGCAACATCATCGTGCGTCAGCGCGGCACCAAGGTGAACCCTGGCGAAAATGTCGGCATGGGTAAAGATCACACTTTGTTTGCCCTGACTGACGGCAAGGTCGCTTTCAAGGAAAAATCTGGCGGCAAGATGTTTGTCAATATCATGCCGATGGCAGAGGCTGCCGAATAGCCTAGCTGGCCAATATAGGCTGGCACGCGTGGCAGCCACAGAATTTAGCAGGGGGATGACGGGTCAGTTATTCCCCTGTTGCTTTTTCGGCCTGTTGCCATTTGATAGCTTCAGGATGAAAGCAAATACAGACCGCAGATATATGATAGATTCATATATGTGGCGTTAGGGGAATAGTGAGACTCGGATTAGATAGATGAAGTTTCTGGATCAGGCAAAAATCTATGCGCGTTCCGGTCATGGTGGCCCTGGGTCGGTCAGTTTCCGGCGCGAAGCCCATGTGCCCTTTGGCGGGCCTGACGGCGGCAATGGCGGGCGCGGTGGCGATGTCATTGCGCGCGCCGTCAACGGGCTTAACACGCTTATTGACTATCGCTATCAACAGCATTTCAAAGCCGAATCAGGGCGTCCGGGTGCCGGTCGCGACCGCAGTGGTGCTTCGGGCGATCCGGTGATCATGCGTTTGCCGGTTGGCACCCAGATTCTGTCCGATGATCAGCAGACAGTTCTGGCTGATCTGACCGAAGAAGGTCAGGAAATCGTGCTGGCTACAGGCGGTGCGGGTGGCAAGGGCAATGCCTTTTTCAAATCATCAACCAATCGCGCACCGCGCAAATCACAACCCGGCGAATCTGGACAGGAAATGTGGGTCTGGCTTCGCCTGAAACTGATCGCTGATGCTGGTTTGCTTGGCTTGCCCAATGCGGGCAAATCGACATTTCTGGCCGCCGTATCGGCCGCCAAGCCCAAAATCGCCGATTACCCTTTCACCACATTGCATCCGAATCTGGGCGTTGTCGCTGTCGATGCCAAGGAATTTGTCATGGCGGATATTCCCGGGCTGATCGAGGGTGCACATGAAGGGGCTGGCCTTGGTCATCGCTTTTTGGGGCATGTTGAAAGATGCCGCGTGCTATTGCATCTGGTCGATGCCACTGCCGATGATCCGGTTGCCGCATGGAAAATTCTGCGCCGTGAGCTCAAAGAATATGGGGGCGGCCTG
>JBMZPN010000037.1:0-12388 GCA_049620845.1 Puniceispirillum sp. (SeqCode) | reverse complement strand
GTGGCAAAAGGTATTGTTAGCGAAGTCAATTTTGGTCAAAAAACAATCCTCGATCAGCTTGATGCCGAACAAGATGTCAATGCTGCTGAGTTGAGCCTTGTGTCTGCGGAACATGATGTGATCATTGCTTCTTATCGTTTTCAGGCAGCCATAGGCCGTTTATCCGCGGATAATCTGGGGCTTGGCGACGTTTTGCCAGCTTTGGCTGATACACCATCACCTGTTCCGATTTTTACCGGTATTATTCCGATCCGAAACAAGGCGTATGGGGAATAGTCGAGTAAACGACGGCGATTTTAGTCACCTGCATTCTTACATCAAAAAGATGGCAATTTTTGTGCGGCTCATTTAGAACACCGTATATGTTTTTTCGCCTATCGTTTTCACAGCTAATTTATATGTCATGACTGAACCCACACTTCCCAAAAATTATGATCCGCAGAGCATTGAAGAACGCTGGTATGGTATGTGGGATCAAAGCGGACATTTTGCATGTGATCCGTCATCATCTAGCACGCCATACACAATCATGATGCCACCGCCGAATGTGACGGGTAGCTTGCATATGGGACATGCGCTGACATTCACGTTGCAGGATTTGCTTATCCGCTATCATCGCATGACCGGGCGCGATACGTTATGGCAACCAGGCACTGATCATGCTGGTATTGCCACGCAAATGGTTGTCGAACGCAAACTGGCTACCGAAAATATCAATCGCCGTGATCTTGGCCGTGATGGTTTCATTGACAAGGTATGGGAATGGAAAGCCGAATCAGGCGGCATGATCCAGAACCAGTTGAAACGACTTGGGGCATCACCTGACTGGGCACGCGAACGTTTCACAATGGATGATGGTCTGTCTGAGGCGGTCATCAAATGTTTTGTAAGCCTTCATCGCGAAGGATTGATCTATCGTGACAAACGGTTGGTCAATTGGGATCCGAAACTGATGACGGCGATTTCGGATCTTGAAGTCGAACAGCGTGATGGCGAAAACCCGATGTGGCATCTGAGGTACCGCATCGAAGGTACTACTGATGAGTATATTTCAATTGCAACAACGCGCCCTGAAACCATGCTTGGTGATGGTGCCGTCGCTGTTCATCCAGATGATGAGCGTTACAAACATCTGGTAGGCAAAATGTGTATCCTGCCTTTGTCCAACCGGCCAATTCCGATTGTTGCCGATGAATATCCGGATATGGAAAAAGGTTCCGGTGCTGTTAAAATCACGCCCGCACATGACTTCAACGATTTTGAGGTGGGGCGTCGCCACGGCCTGCCATTGATTAATCTGATGACTGCCGACGCGAAGATGGAAGTCATTCCAGAGATTCCAGAAAAGTATCATGGGTTAGACCGCTATGAGGCACGAAAACAGATACTGGCCGATCTAGAGGCTGAAGGGATGGTTGTTGGTGTTGAAACTGTGGCCAATTCAGTACCACATGGCGACCGTTCAGGCGTTGTTATTGAGCCATGGTTGATGGATCAATGGTACGTCAATGCCGAAGAACTGGCAAAACCAGCGATTAAAGCTGTTGAGGATGGACGTACAAAATTCGTTCCTGAGCGTTGGGACAAAACCTATTTTGAATGGATGCGCAACATCCAGCCTTGGTGTATATCGCGTCAGTTATGGTGGGGGCATCGTATTCCGGCATGGTACGGCCCTGACGGACATCCATTTGTCGAAGAAAATGAAGCTGATGCCTATGCTTCTGCTAAAGCCCATTATGGCAAGGATGTTGAACTAAACCGCGATGAAGATGTGCTTGATACTTGGTTTTCCAGTGGATTATGGCCATTTTCAACGCTTGGCTGGCCTGAAGATAATGAGGTTGTCAAACGTTATTATCCCGGTGATGTTCTGGTTACCGGTTTTGATATCATCTTTTTCTGGGTCGCCCGGATGATGATGATGTCGATGCATTTTATGGATGGCGAAGTGCCTTTCCGCGAGGTCTATATTCATGCGCTGGTACGCGATGAAAAAGGCCAGAAAATGTCCAAGTCAAAGGGCAATGTTATCGATCCGCTTGGCCTTATCGATCAATATGGTGCTGATCCGCTTCGCTTTACTTTGGCTGCCATGGCCGCACAGGGGCGCGATATCAAAATGTCGATACCGCGACTGGAAGGGTATCGCAACTTTGCTACGAAGATATGGAATGCCTGCCGTTTTCTAGAAATGAATGGCTGTATCATTGATAATGATATTAAGATTGAAGATGCAAAACAGTCTATAAACAAATGGATTATAAAAGAAGTTAACGATACCATCGAGAAAACATCCAAGGCGATTGAGGCCTATCGGTTTAATGAAGCGGCTGATGCTTTGTATCAGTTTATGTGGCATTCTTATTGTGATTGGTATGTTGAGCTTATCAAACCGACATTGATGAACAGCAAGGATAATGCTGACGCTGGCGATGATGAGGCAACGCTTGAGACCAAAGCTACCGCCAGTGCTGTTCTGGCTGGCACTTTACGTCTTTTGCATCCGTTCATGCCGTATCTGACCGAAGAACTGAATGAAAAGATTTTCAATAGCAAGGATTTGCTGATTGGTGCTTCATGGCCTGAAGTTTTTGACATTGCCAGCGATGACGCGGTTGATGAAGTGCGCTTTATCATCTCGCTAATCAGCGAAATTCGTTATATTCGTACCGAAATGAATGTGCCGCTATCGGCTAAACCAGCTTTGCTAATCAATGGGGCAACAGCGTTGCAAAATCGTGCGATAGCCAATCAGCAAGCCGCTTTACTGCGGATAGCACGACTTGAAACAGTGACAGAAACCGAAGATTTTGGTAGTGGTTGTGCTCAGGGACGTGTTGATGGTCTGGATATAGCCTTGCCATTGGCCGATATTCTTGATCTGGATGCAGAAGCAGCCCGACTGAATAAGGAAATTAGTGCGGTTACCGCCGAGATTGAGAAAATTGCCCGCAAACTCGATAATCCGGGCTTTATAGCAAAAGCTCCAGACGATGTTATTGTTGAGAACAGGCGTCGTCTCGAAGAAGAAAATGTAAAGCGTGAAGGGCTGAATGTAGCGCTCAGCCGATTGCGTTAACCAGTAAAGAATAAAATACCAAGGAGTGAGATAATGCCAGACAGTGTAAAGCCAATCGACAAGTCGAATTTGCCTAGCCGCCATGTATCGGTTGGCCCAGAAAAAGCACCGCATAGATCATATTACTATGCGATGGGCATGACCGAAGAAGAGATTGCGCAGCCGCTTGTTGGTGTTGTCTCAACATGGAACGAAGCTGCGCCATGTAACATTGCACTTGCTCGTCAAGCGCAAGCGGCCAAACGCGGCGTTCGTGAGCATGCTGGAACGCCTCGTGAATTCACCACAATCACCGTTACTGACGGCATTGCTATGGGTCATGCTGGTATGAAATCCTCGCTGGTGAGCCGCGAAGTCATTGCCGACTCGATTGAATTGACTGTTCGTGGCCATTGTTATGATGCGATTGTCGGCCTTGCGGGCTGTGACAAGTCTCTACCAGGCGTCATGATGGCCATGGCGCGTCTGAATGTGCCTTCAGTTTTCATGTATGGCGGCTCGATCTTGCCCGGACGTTTCAAGGATAAGGATGTAACCGTTCAGGATGTTTTTGAAGCGGTCGGTGCGCATGCTGCTGGTAATATGTCAGACGAAGATTTGCACGCGCTGGAATGTGTTGCCTGTCCAAGTGCTGGATCATGTGGTGGCCAGTTCACCGCCAACACCATGGCCTGTGTTTCCGAGGCTATCGGCCTAGCTATCCCCGGATCAGCTGGTGCGCCTGCGCCCTATGAGTCGCGCGATGAATATGCCTATCATTCTGGCCGGATTGTTATGGATCTTGTCCGTGCCAATCTGCGTCCACGTGATATCCTGACACGCAAGGCTTTTGAGAATGCGGCCACAGTCGTTGCGGCATCTGGTGGCTCGACAAATGCCGGTCTGCATCTGCCAGCTCTGGCATCAGAATGCGGTATTGAATTTGATTTGCACGATGTTGCCGAAATTTTCCGCCGTACGCCTTATATTGCCGATCTGAAACCTGGTGGCAAATATGTGGCTCGTGACATGTATGAAATCGGCGGTGTGCCTGTCTTGATCAAGGCTTTGCTTGATGGCGGCTTTATCCATGGCGATTGCATGACCGTAACAGGCAAGACGATTGCCGAAAATATCGGTGACATGAAATTCCCAACAGATCAGGTGATTGTGCGTACTACGGATGCCCCATTATCACCAACTGGCGGCGTTGTCGGGTTAAAAGGTAATCTGGCTCCTGAAGGCGCTCTGGTTAAGGTTGCAGGCATGTCAGTGCTGACATTCACCGGCACAGCACGTTGTTTTGATTGCGAAGAAGATGCCTTTGCCGCGGTTGAACGTCGTGATTACAAGCCGGGTGATGTTCTGGTAATCCGTTATGAGGGTCCAAAGGGTGGCCCTGGTATGCGCGAAATGCTGGCCACGACAGCCGCGCTTTACGGGCAGGGCGCTGGCGATCAGGTGGCCTTGATTACAGATGGTCGTTTCTCGGGCGCTACGCGTGGTTTCTGTATTGGTCATGTTGGTCCGGAAGCAGCGGTCGGTGGACCGATCGGCCTGTTGCAAGATGGTGATCAGATTACGATTGATGCCGAAGCTGGCACAATTGATGTTGATCTTAGCGATGAAGAGCTTGCCGCACGAAGGGCAAACTGGAAACCTCGTGAGACAGATTATAATGCCGGTGCTATCTGGAAATATGCCCAGACGGTGGGTTCAGCCGAAAAGGGCGCATTAACGCATCCGGGGGCGCGTGCTGAAAGTCACGTTTACGCCGATATATAGTCATTACCAAATTACATTATATTCCAAATACGAAAGGCAGGGTTTTCCCTGCCTTTTTTCATTTCATAATGCCAGCTTCCACATAAGATATTCCATATGATTATCACTTCCAATGCTGTCAAATGACGATATCGGTATTTCGGCAAACACTTGATAGCCAAGTTTTTGGTATAGCGTAAAACCTGGGCTGAAATCCGCTGTTGATAGCCGGCCACGTCGTATGCCAAGAGAGCGCGCTTCATCCTCTACCGCATTTATCAGTGATGTCCCTACACCCTGACCACGGCATGTCTCATCAACCCACAGCATATGTATGTAAAGCCAATCATAGCGGATACGCGCATAAATAGCGCCGACCTCGACATTATCCTCATTGGTGGCCGTAATGAAAAATTGTTTATTGATACCTGAACTTAAGGCTGTTTCATTAAAGGCTTTTAGCTTATCGCGTAACGGAATCAACGTCGACTCTGGCACATTGTAAAAATGCTGTAATGTAATCATCATTTTTATCTCCATAGGTATGGAGACGTTAAAATTACAGATTAAGCCACACGGCTCAAATCACATTAAAGTGATAATTTTCATGATGGTGATAATCAGTCGCGTAGTTCGCACCAGATGGGCGTGTGATCCGAGGGTTTTTCGAGTCCGCGTGGCGTGCGGTCGATCCCAACATCAATCAGACGGTCACCTGCCTCAGGTGACAGCAGCAGATGGTCGATCCGTAACCCGTTGTCGCGTTGCCATGCACCTGCCTGATAATCCCAATAGGTGTAATGCACGCCCGACGGATTTAGGGCACGCAAGGCGTCCATATAGCCAGCATGCAGGATTTTAAAGAAGGCAGCACGGCTATCATCATGGGTGAGGGCATCACCAACCCAGCCAGCCGGATCATAGCAATCAATATCATGCGGAATCACATTATAGTCACCGCCAAGAACGACAGGCATTTCGGTTGAAAGCAAATTGACTGCCTGATCATAAAGCCGTGCCATCCATGCCAGTTTATAGTCCAGCTTGGGACCAGGTGCCGGATTGCCATTAGGCAGATAAATATTGCCAACGCGAACGCCGTTAATGGTGGCTTCAATATAACGTGCCTGTTCGTCAGTATCATCACCTGGCAGGCCGTTCATCACATCCTCAATCGGAAACCGGCTGGCAATGGCAACGCCGTTATAGCTTTTCTGGCCATGCACAGCGATATGCCAGCCTAAATCCTTGAAGGCATCGCGTGGAAAATTGTCATCCTGTGACTTGATTTCCTGCATCATTAAAATGTCAGTATTATTTCCAGCTAGCCAGCCTGTGATATGTTCTAGCCGTGCTTTGGCAGAGTTTACATTCCAGCTTGCAATACGCATTGTCAGACCGAAAATGAGGTGCCGCACCCGCATGATGCGGTAGCATTGGGATTATTCACGGCAAAATATGCCCCCATCAGATCCTGTACGTAATCAAGTTCAGCATGGTCGACAAGTTCCAGTGACATGTCGTCAATCACAACGTCAACGTCATGGCTGGTGAAAATACAATCTTCATCGTCACGATTGGTATCAATACTGAATTGATACTGAAACCCCGAACAGCCACCGCCCAAAACAGCAACGCGGAAAAAACTACCATCAGGTTCGGCAGAAAGCATTGTCGTAATCCGTTCAGCTGCCGCTTTGGTCAGGCTGAAAATGCCAGCCGGCTTTGAAGGCGTGATGGTCTCACTACTGGAATCTTTGCTTACGATCTCTGACATTTTTCTTTCAACATTGTGCCATGAAGGAATGTTTTGAATATGGGCTTTTATAGTGCTTAAATCAAGCCACCCAACGTTTGCGGTTTGAATTGATTGGGCGTAAAGTAGCTTCCTCATGACGTTTTGAGCTATCAGGTTTTATCAGGTGACTAAGATAACTGAAGATCGCGCTTTGGAGTGCTATGCTTGCCACGCTCCGCAAAGTCGGGGACGGCTCATTGATGAGGGCGCCCCGACGCTATCGGAAAGCGCAAAGCCTTGGGAAACACGCACGGCCTATCAGCGTGACCGCGACCGCATACTGCATTCCGGTGCATTCCGGCGGTTGAAGCATAAAACGCAGGTGTTTGTATATCATGAAGGTGATTATTTCCGGACTCGCCTGACACATTCGCTTGAAGTCGCACAAATTGCCCGTTCGATGTCAAGAAGTCTTAGTCTGAATGATGATCTGGTCGAGGCTGTTGCTCTGGCGCATGATCTGGGTCATACGCCTTTTGGCCATGCGGGCGAAGATGCGCTTGACCGGTTGATGCAACCATTTGGTGGCTTTGATCACAATGAACAGACAGTGCGTGTTCTTACCAGTCTGGAAAGACGTTACGCCGGATTTAATGGATTGAATCTGACATGGGAAACGTTGGAAGGCGTTGTCAAACATAATGGCCCCTTGGCAACAAAAGATGCTATTCCCGCCAGTTTCAAACAACTTGATGCCGACATGTCGCTTGATCTGACAAGTTATCCATCAGCCGAGGCACAACTGGCCAATCTATCCGATGATATTGCCTATCTGTCGCATGATTTTGATGATGCTTTGCGCGCTGATCTGTTCAGGCTTGATGATATTCGCGAGTTACCGCAAGTCGCCGAGGCTTTGCGTGATATCGACAGCAAGCATGGTAAACTTGACATGACACGCACAACACATGAATTAGTTCGCCGTCTGATATCCGTTTTTGTTGAGGATTTGCTGGCGACATCATCGGCAAATCTGGCAGATATAGATGCCAAGCATTCGGACGATATCAGAGCTGCCAATGGCGCCGTCATTGCCTTTTCAGAACCAATGGCGCGTGACCTTGAAATTTTGCGGGATTTCCTTTTCACGAACATGTGGCGCCATTACAAGGTTAATCGCATGACAAGTAAAGCAAAGCGGGTGGTGACAGATCTGTTTAATCTGTTTATGTCGGAGCCTAACACTCTACCAAATGAATGGCAGGAAACCGAACAGGGGGCACTAGCTAAACAGAAAGACGACATTATCGCACGCGTGATTGCAGATTACATCGCGTCGATGACTGACCGTTATGCTATTCTTGAACATGAACGCCTGTTCGACCTTGGTCCGATACTGCGTTAGATTTTGGCATCCATACCCACTATTACATAAGCGAACTTAAACTAAATGAATATTTTTACCTATTTCGAGACTCAGTTTGCCGCGGCAATTACGCAATTAGGCGCAGCGGGACATATCAAAAAAGATCTGGATACCAGCCGCGTCGTTTTTGAATTGCCACGCGATCCTGAACATGGTGACCTTGCCACTAATGCGGCGATGGTGCTTGCCAAGTCAGCGGCTATGAAGCCACGTGATCTTGCTGATTTATTGTCAGAAGAGTTAAAAAAAGTAGACGGGGTTGATGATGTTGAAATAGCCGGGCCGGGCTTTATCAATTTAAGCATTGATCCGCTTCTGTGGGCGCGGGAAATCACCGACATTCTAAAGGCTGGTCATGATTATGGGCGCAGCAATGCCGGACAAGGCGCCAATGTAAATATCGAATATGTGTCTGCTAACCCGACAGGCCCTTTGCATGCCGCACATGCGCGGGGCGCGGTTATTGGTGATGCGCTGGCGGGATTGATGGCATTTAGCGGCTGGAATGTTACTAAGGAATATTATGTAAATGATGCCGGTGGACAGGTCGATATTCTGGCTCGATCTGCCTATCTGCGTTATTGCGAAGCCCTTGGCGATGAAATCGAAATCGAAGCTGGCCTGTATCCGGGTGAATATCTGAAAGAGGTTGGGGCTAAATTGGCCGCACAATATGGTGATAAATACCATAAACGCCCAGAAGAAGAGTGGCTATCGACATTTCGACTTTTTGCGGTAAGCGAAATTCTGGATGGCATTAAAGAGGATCTTGAGTCGCTGGGCATTCATATGGATCGCTTTTCATCCGAACGCGAACTGGTTGAAAACGGGGCGGTGCAAAAGGCTGTCGATAAATTGAAAGCTGATGGGCATGTCTATATGGGGGTGCTGGAACCACCTAAAGGCAAAGAACCAGATGACTGGGAACCACGGGAACAGCTTTTGTTCCGCGCCAGTGAATTTGGTGACGATACGGATCGACCTTTACAAAAGTCCGATGGTAGCTGGACATATTTTGCATCGGATGTGTCTTATCACTTTGACAAACTTGAACGTACCAAAGGCCAGTTAATCGACATCTTTGGCGTTGACCATGGCGGTTATGTAAAGCGGATGAATGCTGCTGTCGAAGCCATGTCAGGGCAGAAGAACATGCTTGATATCCGGCTTTGTCAGTTGGTTAATCTGATGGAAAATGGCAAGCCGGTCAAAATGTCAAAGCGGGCAGGAAATTTTGTTACTGTCAGTGATGTAATTGATGCTGTAGGGGCGGATGTGATCCGCTTTATCATGCTGACCCGCCGCAACGATCAAACGCTTGATTTTGATTATGCCAAGGTGACCGAGCAATCACGTGATAATCCGGTATTTTATGTACAATACGCCCATGCAAGGGCTTGTTCGGTTCTGCGCCAGATAGAGGCTGTGCCGGGCGAGGCGGATTTGTCCGTTCTCAAAGACCCAGCCGAATTAGCCGTTCTGAAAATGCTGGCAAGCTGGCCTAAGCTGGTTGAGTCGGCTGCGCGGGCGCATGAGGCGCATCGCGTTGCGTTCTTCCTTGTCGATCTGGCAAGTTCATTCCATTCTTTGTGGAATGCTGGTCGTGAGAACCCTGATTTGCGCTTTATTCTCGATGATAATCCGGTTGTCACTGGCGCGCGTTTGCAACTCGTCAAAGCCACAAGTTTCGTTATTGCCACAGGCCTAAATGTGTTATCCATTAAAGCGTTAGACGAAATGTGATGGAGTCGTAATGGCTGTCAAAGGTGATAAAAAAGGCGAAAAAAAATGGCGCAGTCTTCTGGTTCTGGTGTTCATCACCATTGCTGCCGGTGCTGTTACCTATTTTTTGATGCCTATTTTTCTGCCAGCAGATCAGAATGACGTTCAAATCATCACTGCCGAGGAAGGCCCGATCAAAGTCAAACCTGATGATGTTGGTGGCAAGGCTATAAAGAATCAGGACTCGGCTGTTATGAGCATGATTGCCAATAATGCCAAGACTGATGTTGATGTTGAAAATCTACGTCCTTTATCCAGTGATCCCGAGTTACCACCTGTCGCACTGGCAGAAGAGAAAGCTAATAAAGTACCTGAAACCAGGACGGATAATGCGACTGATGCTGAGACTAAAGCAGAGACTGAAATTAAAACTAAAACTGAGACCGATGATAACACAATTTCGAAAACCGCCTCGGTCACCTCAGAACCAACGGATGCAGATAACCAAACCTCTGCTTCAAAATCATCGGATGAAAATCTCTCTGATGAACAGAAACCAACCTCGCTAATTCCGACAGCTAAACCTGCTGTTAAAGCCAAAAAACCAAGTAACGGTGACAAGAAAAAGAAGGCAAAAACCGACGATCCACTTTATCGTGTTCAGCTAGCCGCGTTTCGCAATGCCGACAAAGCAGCCGAGGTTGCCAGTCTGTTGACGGAAAAACATAGAACACGTCTGAATGACACTATTCTGGAAACGAGTAAGATTGAAACCAAGGATAACGGCATTTTCTGGCGCATTGTAACCGAGTCTCTGGTTCGGGAAGAGGCTGATAATTTGTGCACATTGTTAAAGCGCGCTGGTCAGGATTGTATTTTGCGCAAAGTCAAAGCGGCAGGTCAGTAAATGTCACAAGAAACCATTGACAATGAAATGCCTGATGACGGTTCGGAACAGACGGAAACAATGCAAAAGAGCGATCAGCTCTCACTGTTTGTCAATCTTGATGGATTTGAGGGGCCAATTGATTTATTGCTGTCTCTGTCGCGCGAGCAAAAGGTCGATTTGACACGCATCTCGATTTTGCCACTTGCCGAACAATATCTTGAATTCATCAATAATGCCCGCTCACTCGATCTTGAAATTGCCGCCGATTATCTGGTCATGGCGGCATGGCTGGCATATCTGAAATCGCGGCTTTTGCTGCCTGAACCCGAGCCTGAGCAACATGAAGAAATTGCTGATATGGCTGACGCGCTTAAATATCAGTTGATGCGCCTTGAGTCTATGCAGCAGGCCTCCAAGCGTCTTATTTCGCTACCCCGACTGGGTCAGCAAAGATTTGTGCGGGGTCAAGCTGAGCGTTTCAGCACAACCACCGAGTCGATGTGGACAGCCAGCCTTTATGACCTGCTTGCTTGTTATGGTGATATTCGTTCGCAAGGTGAGGGGGAAACCCTGACGATTGCGGCTACCTATCTTTACTCTGTTCAGGAAGCCGCAAAGCGTTTGCGCAACCTTATTGGCCGCAGCCCAGAATGGACAGTGTTACAACATTTTCTTCCGCCCGGACTCGACAAGCCAATGGACAGACGTTCGGCCACAGCATCTCATTTTGTGGCTTCACTTGAATTGGCGCGTGATGGATTGATTCGGCTACGGCAAGACACTAATTATGCCCCTCTCTACTTGAAATCGAAGGATGTATCGTGACCGACGCAAGTACCTTAACCGATAATGATCCCAGAACATGGGCTGCAACACTCGAAGCACTCGTGTTTGCGTCTGACAAGCCTGTTCGTGTGCGTGATCTGGCTGCGCATGTTCCCGAGGATATCGATATTGCCGAAGTTATGGCCGTTGTCGCGGCGCGTTATGACACGACAAGCGGTATTGAATTATGTCAAGTTGGCGATGCGTGGGCGTTTCGTACAAGACCGGAAATTGCCGAACGTCTAAGCCAGCATAAAGTGGTTGAGCGGCCTCTATCGCGTGCGGCGCTCGAAGTACTGGCAATCATTGCTTATCATCAACCCATTACCCGAGCCGAAATTGAAGAAATACGGGGTATATCACTATCCAAAGGCACTATGGATATTCTGCTTGAATTGGGGTGGATCAAGCCAAGGGGACGTCGCCGTACGCCTGGCCGTCCATTAACATGGGGCACCAGTCCCGGGTTTCTCGATCATTTCGGTCTTAGCGACACATCCGATCTGCCGGGTATGGCCGATCTCAAAGCGGCAGGGTTATTACGCAAGGGACAGGTGCTTGGTCGTCTCATGGATAATGGCGATACCGATGATGAAACCGACGAAGATATTGATAGTGAAGATTTGCTTGCCGAAGCATGGCTGGAAGAAGATATGGCCGAGAATGAAGATGCTGTAACGTCAGACGTAACCCATGACGGAGAGCGGCATGCTTGATTTCCAGAATGTTGGACATGCCTATAATGGTACACTGTCAGTTAGTGATGTCAGCTTTACTGTAGATGAGGGCGAGGTTGTTTCTCTTTTAGGGCCATCAGGATGTGGCAAAACAACTCTGCTAAGACTAGCCGCGGGACTGGAAACCCCAAATAGTGGAAAAATTCTTTTACAAAATCAGATTGTATCATCACCTGACCACAGTGTTCCGCCCGAAAAGCGCGGTATTGGCTTCATGTTTCAGGAT
>JBMZPN010000036.1:0-12459 GCA_049620845.1 Puniceispirillum sp. (SeqCode) | reverse complement strand
CAAATTCTGGCGCAAAAGGGGCATGGTGCCACCACCGTGGCCGCGACCATGATTCTGGCGCAAAAGGCCGGCATAAAGGTGTTTGCAACAGGCGGCATTGGCGGGGTGCATCGGGGGGCAGAACAGAATTTTGATATTTCAGCCGATTTGCAGGAACTGGCCAAAAGCGATGTTGCGGTTGTCTGTGCTGGGCCGAAAGCGATCCTTGATCTGCCGCTGACGATGGAATATCTGGAAACGCTGGGGGTGCCGGTGATTGGCTATCAGACGGATGAATTGCCGGCTTTCTGGTCGCGCACATCAGGCGTGCCCCTGACTAGCCGTGCCGAGACGCCAGAAGAGATTGCCGCCATTCTATCGGCGAAATGGTCATTCGGGCTGGCCGGCGGGGCGGTGATTATGAATCCGGTGCCCGAAGAAGATGCCATTGCCGCCACCGATATCCGTTCGGCGATTGATGCGGCACTGGCGGCGGCCGACCAACAGGCGATCAGCGGCAAGGATCTTACGCCCTTTTTGCTTCAGCATATGGTCGCATTGACAGGCGGTGATTCATTGAAAACGAATATCGCGCTGGTGCTGAACAATGCCAGACTAGCCGCCAAAATAGCTGTTGCCATGACGGCGGCATAAACCGGTCTCATCCAACATCCTAGACATGCGTCCAAATTGATTTAGATCAATGTGGTGCGCCATACGCCATGCTAGGCATCGAGATAGTCTAAAATAATTGCTGTTTTAGGAGAATGATCGATGCATGAACATAACAAAACATTGGTGATGCGTACCGCCTATGGCAAGCTAACCGGTTTTGTCCTTGGCCTTCTGGGGATGCTTATCATTATTTATACACTGCCGAGTCTGGGCTGGGCTATCCGTTTTGGAACGCTGTTCTATTTAATAAATCTGGGGCTTTTTGTCGGTATTCTGAGTGTTGATATCAGACATCCGGTGCTTCTGGTTGAATTCAAATGGTGGGTTCTGGGGCCATTGATGGGCGCGTGGTTCAATTTTACGATGATGCTATTTATCGGCGATGCCTATGAAAAAATTGCCAGCCAGTCACAAAGCTTTTTAACCTCCTTCTCATCGCCTTTATGGATGGTTCTGGATGGTGCGATTTGCGGGCTGATTATCAGCCTTGTCGTTCATAGAATGGTCAAAGAGTGACCTTGGTTATATGTAGCTGAGGCAGGTGTTAGAGATCGCGTCTGGGGTTGCCGCGCAGATGTTGAAGGCGTGCAAAAACGTCAAAGCCCATCTGGTAGAGAATGTACAGGATGTCTATCGGCACCCAGTTTTCGGTGATTTTGCCATTGACCAGATGATAGAAATCCATGACCCGCATTTCGACATGCTTGCCAGTGGCTGGTAAACCGAGCCATTCGCCTGTATGCGTGCCCGTCACGGATGGCCAGCCGCCGGTGACGACAAAATTACCATCACCAATGCGGATATAATGCCCCGCACCCTGACGATCGGGAAAGCCTGTCAGAAAGGGGATCTGATGATGTGCACGGAAGCCGTCCATGCCACGTGTTGTGCCAATGCCCGCCGGACCATACCAGAGAAAAGATGCGCCCCAATAAGCGCCATGTTGCATACTGTCGAGAGACTTGCCATCAAATGTCAGTAGCGCATTGTGCATGTCTATAACGGTGTTAAAAGCAATATCACCAGCGGCAGAATCCTGTTGATCCAAGCGTATGCCAGCGCTACCGGATGGGGGTTGCCATGCGCCCTCGGCACCCAGTGACGGTGCGATCGGCCAGACCCCGGCTTGACGCATCAGATCAAGAAGATCGATCAGCATATAGGAATGGGCAATCCTGTCATCAACCATGTGATGCACTTCGCAGCAGCGGATATTGACGACACCATTTGTGGCCGGAATACCGCATAGATCCTGCATAAAGGTACCTTGATAATTGCCCATCGTTGCGATCAATAACCGGCCTGTCAGACTATTATCATCTATGCGGGCATCCATGCGGGCATCGGGCTTGCTGTAGCCACCTGTAAAAATGCTGTCACGCCGTTCCAGATCAGGCAACGCAGTGCGAAGCTGTTGCCAAAAGCCATTGATGGCATCATGCCCTTGAAGCTTGTTAAAGGGATGGCTTGCCCATAAATGCGCATCAGCATGATAGGCGTCTTTAACATCGCCATCACTGGCAAGATTATGCAGATGTGCATGTGCAATTTGTTTGGCGGCAATGATAGTTTGATCGTCCTGGGTCATGTCATGTCCGGTGTAGCTGGATGCTTAGCAGGCAGGTGTTTTGATATTGATATGCAATCATGACCTATTTTGAATAGGTATGCAAAAACTCTTGCCAAAGTTTTTGATCAATGTCTAGGTTTGGCATGTTCGTAGTTTTGCTTTAGCGCCTATCGTTAGTGCTTATCGTTTGGCCAGAGGGTTCCCATGACATCACAACATTCGGTTAACAAGGATCGTATCAAGCCATTCCGCAAGGCCATGTATGATTTTACGCCCGATGGCGTTAGTGCCGAGATTGCCGCACTGTTCGCGCCGGATGCCATCATTCATATGGCGCATCCCTTTGAAACACTGGCTGAGCCGGATGCGTTGATGGCGCAGGCGTTGATGCCGCTATATCAGGCGTTTCCGGATCTTGAGCGTCGTGACTATCTGGTCATGGCTGGCGTGGCAACGGATGATGATGGCGCTAGCGACTGGGTGGGTTGCTGTGGCTATTACACAGGTACCTTTATGGCACCCTTTCTTGATATTCCACCTACCGGCCATCAAGCCAGTATGCGGTTTCATGAATTTTACCGTTTTGAGGATGGTAAAGTGGTCGAGATGCAGTCGCTCTGGGATATTCCCGAAATCATGATGCAGGCAGGGGTGTGGCCAATGAGCCCTAGCATGGGGCGCGAATGGCTTGTGCCAGCGCCAGCTACGGCGGATGGTCTGTTTCTGCCCGCATGGACGCAAGATAGCGCCGATGCCAGTGTAAAGCTGGTTCTGGATATGCTGACAGGTCTGGGCAAATTTGCCACGTCGGGGGCGGCCGCAATGGAGCTGGAAAGATACTGGCATCCGCATTTCAGCTGGTATGGCCCGTCAGGCATTGGCACAGGCCGCGGTATTTCCGGCTTTCGCAACTGGCATCAAATTCCGTTTCTGGCGGCTATGCCCGACCGTAGGGCAGGCCCGGGTAAAAGATACTTTTTTGGTGATAATAACTATGTCGGCGTAACGGCCTGGCCAGGCATGGCGATGACGCTAAGTGCTGATGGGTTTCTTGGCATTGTGCCTGCAGACAAGAAAATCACCATGCGCAGTCTTGATTTCTGGCGCTGTGAAAACGGACTGATCCGCGAAAACTGGGTACTGGTTGATCTGCTGCATGTCTATAACCAGCTTGGTGTTGATGTGCTGGCGCGCATGCGGGCGATGACATCGGCAAACCCCTATGGCCCAAACCGCCAGTTCTTTGAGATCAAGCCATCCTGAATGTGCTTTTGATGTCTGGGTTCTGACGCCACATCAATATGAATTTTGAAAATAAGCTCCATGCGTAACTTTGTTCTTTACATTTTTTGCATACGTATTCAAAGTTCTTGATGGAGTTCTGCTTAGGTGAAATCTAGTGCTTAGGCTATGGGCGGCGGGTAGCCGTATTTTGATAAAACAAATACTTTTCAAGGAGTGAGTTTATGAACATGTTGTCGAAAATAGCGCTGACAGCCGCTGTTGCAATTGTCGGATCGTCTTCGGCCTTTGCTGGTTGTGGAATCAGCTCTGGTTCAGTGCGTATTATTGCGAATGATTTTCCTGCCTCGCAGGCTGTGACTGCAGAAGCGATGAAATGTGATGGTGATGGCGCGTCTGTGGCCGTTAATCTGAATAAGGATTACAAAGATCTTATCGTTGCGGCTATGACAGCCAATCCAGCTGAATATACCACATCACATGCGACCAACAGCACGCTTGTTACGCTGATGAATGACGATCTTGTTCGTCCGCTGAATGATTATGTCGCGAAATATGGTAAGGGTATTGCCAAGTCGCAATTGATCACCGTCGACGGTAATGTAATGGCGATTGCCTTTATGGCGAACGCCCAGCACCTGTTCTATCGTCAGGACATTCTTGATGCAGCGGGCGTTGGTGTGCCTGCCAGCTATGATGATGTGCTGGCCGCGGCCAAAGCCATTAAAGACAAGGGTCTGATGGATTATCCGATTGCCGGCACCTATAAGGCTGGTTGGAATCTGGGTGAAGAATTCGTCAATATGTATCTTGGCCATGGCGGATCATTCTTCAAGCCCGGTTCAGCCGAGCCAGCGATTAATAACGCCAAGGGTGTTGCCACATTGAACATGATGAAGGCACTTAGCGAATATATGAATCCTGATTTCCTGACGCATGACTCAAACGCTGTTCAGGCATCATGGGAAGCTGGCAATGTCGCGCTAACCAATCTGTGGGGTTCACGTGCCGGTGCCGTGACTGACGGTGAGGGCTCTACTGCTGACATCGAAAAGAACACAAAATTTGCTAGTGCGCCGACAGCTGCGGGTGGATCAATTCCATCATCTACATTGTGGTGGGACGGTTTTGCGATTGCCAAAAATATCTCGGATGCCGATGCCGAAGCCACATTCAAGGCGATCATGGTTGGCATTTCACCAGAGATGGCAAAAGCCAATGTCGATAAAGCCAACTGGCTGATGGACGGCGTTCCGTCAAGAGCGGCTGGTGTTGGCGTGATCGCAACCGCCAAAGGCGCGGCGGCACCTTATCCGATGCTGCCATATATGGGCACATTGCATGGCGCGGCTGGTAGCGAGCTTGCCGACTTCCTGCAAGGTAAGGAAAGTGCCGAACAGGCGCTTGCCGATATTGAAGCTGCGTATCGTGCGGCAGCTAAAGAAAAGGGCTTCCTCTAGGAAGCTGACGGGCTGGAGAGCGTTATCGCTCTCCAGCCTGATTAAATTTAAGATCTGAACCATGCCACATCGTACATTTATGAGCTTTATCTGGCCGTCTGCACTTGCAATGCTTCTGTTCATTGCCCTGCCGATTGTTTCAGTTGCCGTACAATCGCTGTTTGTCGCGCATGATCAGGTTTTTGTGACGGTTGAAAATTGCGGTCCGTTCGGATGTACAACTGTCCAAAAGGTCGATCCACAGGCAACGGCGGCTTTGCGTGATGCGCAGCCACTTGGCCAGTTCAATGGATTGGGCACATATCTGAATCGGAATCATCTGGCTACGGCAGAGATTTCGCAGGCGTGGGTGGCCAGATCGGGTTTAGCCGAATTCATGTCGAAGGTTCTTAACCTGCCTTTTTACAAGGCGCTCAGTTTTACCCTGACCTATACATTTCTGGTCACGCCGTTTGTTATAATTCTGGGGTTTTTTGTGGCGCTTGCGGTAAACCGCCTGCCATCTTTTTTCAAAGGCCCAACCATTTTCGTTTCCTTATTGCCGATGATTGTCACACCGCTGATCGGATCGCTTATCCTGTTCTGGATGATAGATGCTGATGGTGTGATTGGTGGTACTTTACAGCTTATTTTCGATAATCCAGACCTGTCACTCAAAGCGTCGCCCGCGCTGACATGGGCTACCTTGATCGTTTACGGTGTCTGGCATTCTGCTCCGTTTTCATTCATTGTTTTCTATGCAGGCTTGCAGACGGTGCCCAAAGATACGCTGGAAAGCGCGATGATTGACGGTGCCAATCGCTGGGAGCAGGTGCGCTATGTGGTCATCCCGCATCTGGTGCCCTTGGTGGTGTTTATATCATTGATGCAGTTGATGGATAATTTCCGTGTCTTTGAACCGATTGTCGGCTTCAATGCCGAAGCCAGCGCAACGTCATTATCGTGGATTATCTATAATGATCTGCGCGGTACCGATGGAAATATACTTTTTGGCTCGGCAGCCGCAACGTCGCTTTTGACAATTATAGGTGTCTGTATTCTGTTGACGCCTGTTCTGATCCGCACATGGCGGGCACATGGGGTGCGCGGATGAGCATTGTAGCATCTTTCAAGCGACCATCATTATTATCGATTTCAGCCATGGTATTTCTGGCCATGTGGCTGGCGGTTGCGGCGGTACCGTTCCTATGGACATTATGGGGCAGTTTCAAAGTTCAGGCAGATTTTTTCTCAAAGCTGGATTGGCAAAATGCACTTTATGGTGTTTTTACACTGGCTGAAACAGGTGGCTATTTCACCGGTAATGGCTATGAAGGTGCCTGGATAAAGGAAGAATTCTGGCGTTCGTCAGTGAATACGCTGATCATGACCTTTTCGGTTGTGGCCATTTCATTGACCTTAGGCACGCTTGGCGGTTATGCCTTGTCGCGCTCGGGCTATCGTTATGCTTTCTGGATATTGATCGTAGCACTAGTATTTCGTGCCATGCCGCATATAACGCTTGTATCCGGCTATCTGCTGCCATTTTTCCAGTTAAATCTATATGGGCATCTGGGCACAACAATTGTGGTCATGGTGGCTATCAATCAGCCTTTTACCTTGTGGATGCTGCATTCCTTTTTCCAGAATATTCCCAAGGATCTTGATGAAAGCGCGATGGTCGATGGCTGCACAAGATTTCAAGCTTTTCGCTATGTGATTATTCCGGTGATGTGGCCAGGTGTCATCACAACCGGACTGTTCAGCTTTCTGCTGGCCTATAATGATTTTGCCCTGACGGGTCTTTTGCTGTCGCAGGAAAATCAGACGATGGTGCCCAAAATCGCCAGCTTCCTGGGCTCGGCGCAAGAAGAGGGCAATGTCATGTATGCGGTATCAGCCGTTGTATCGGCCACGGCACCGTTATTTATTCTGGTGATGTTTTTCCAGCGCCAGATTGTAAGTGGCCTGACCGCAGGTGCGGTAAAGGGATAGGGAGGCTAGAATGGCAAGTATCACGCTGAACAATCTGACCAAACGCTGGGGTGACTTTGTTGCCGTGGATAAGTTTGATCTGGAGATTCAGGATGAAGAATTTCTGGTGCTGCTGGGTCCATCTGGCTGTGGCAAGACGACAACCATGCGGATGATCGCCGGATTAGAGGAGATTACCGAGGGCAATATAAGTATCGATGGCAAGGTGGTTAATCATCTGGAGCCAAAGGATCGTGATATCGCCATGGTGTTTCAGTCCTATGGCCTGTATCCGCATATGAATGTCTATGAGAATATCCGCTTTCCCCTGCATGTGCGCAAAGTTGACCGCGCTGACCATGATGAACGCGTGATGCGCGCCGCGCAGATGGTCGAATTAACCGACTTTCTGCATCGTAAGCCATCAGAGCTGTCTGGCGGACAGCGTCAACGTGTGGCACTGGCACGGGCTATTGTGCGTGAACCAAATGTGTTTTTGATGGATGAGCCTTTATCTAATCTCGATGCCAAGTTGCGGGTGTCAACGCGCGCGCAGATTAAGCATCTGCACCACCAGTTGAAGGTGACAACGGTTTATGTAACGCATGACCAAATTGAAGCGATGACGCTTGCAGACCGTGTGGTTGTGATGAACCAAGGCGTTGTCCAGCAGATTGGGACGCCAACCGACATTTATGACAATCCTGCAAATGATTTTGTCGCCAGTTTCATAGGTAATCCGGCGATGAACTTGCTGAATGGGGTGTTAAAAGGCGGGGTCTTTAGTGGTGAGAATATCACTGTTAAGGGTCTAAAGGGGCCGGATGGCCCTGTCCGGCTTGGTTTTCGTGCCGAGGATGCCAGCCTTGGCAAAACAGGTGCGATTAAAGCGCCGGTCTATTCAGCTGAATTGCTGGGTGATGCCACGATGCTTACAGTTAAGGCAGGTGGGGCAATGGTCTCAGTCAAAGCGCATAAGGATGTGCGGAGTGAAATTGGCGAACCCGCGGTGATTTCCGTGCCGGCATCGATCTGCCATCTTTTTGATGTCACAACCGGCAATCGTATTCAGGATTAGGGAAGGACAGACCATGACCACAAATGCCCGCCCAGATCAAGCCACGCTAACCCGCGATACCGATATGTCCAAAACCGATGACACAAGGCGTGTCATAGAGGGCATGGTTGATGGTCTGAATGACCATCGTATTGATGATATTGGTGCTTTTTTCGCTGACAGTTTCCGCTGGATGGGCAATCAAGGCTGTGGCACGAAAATGGGTTTGCAAGCGTTTCAGGATAATTGGCAACGTCCATTTCAGGCCGCTTTTTCCGATAAGGTATGTATCGATGAGGCACGGCTGTTCATGGGTGAATGGGCGGCTGCATTCGGGCGGCAGGAAGCTGTGCATTCGGGTGATTTCATGGGCATTGCCGCAACCGGTAAACGCGTTGAAATACGCTATATGGATTTCTGGAAAGTGGCGGATGGCAAAATTGCCGATAATTGGGTGATGGTCGATTTTCCGCATGTGATGGCACAGCTTGGTGTTGATGTTTTTAATGGGAAGGGCTGGGAAATTTATGACCGAGGCGAGGCGATACCGCCGCGGCCAGATCATGATTCCGGTGTGCGTGAGGAGTAGAAAATGGCGGTTACCTATCTAAAATCTGGCAAGCCACAAACCGAACGTTCAGAAGATGACGCGCAGGTGCGCGATGTTGTTGAACGCAGTCTGGCTGATATCGAAGCGCGTGGTGATGCCGCGGTTCGTGATCTGGCCGAAAAGTTTGATAAATTCACACCGCCAAGTTTCCGTCTTAGTGCCGATGAGATAGACGCGCTGATAGCTGAAGTTTCCCCCCGCGATATGGAAGATATTAAATTTGCACAGGCACAAGTACGTGCCTTTGCCGAAATCCAGCGTGCATCGATGCAAGATGTTGAAGTCGAAACTATGCCGGGTGTTATTCTGGGTCATAAAAATATCCCTGTGCAGTCGGTTGGCTGTTACGTGCCTGCGGGTAAATTTCCAATGGTAGCATCGGCGCATATGTCGGTGCTGACAGCGTCGGTGGCTGGTGTGCCGCGCATTGTTGCGATGACGCCACCTTTTGAAGGTAAGCCCAATCCGGCAGTGGTGGCGGCCATGCATATGGGCGGTGCTCATGAGATTTATGTGCTGGGTGGTATTCAGGCGGTTGGTGCCATGGCCATCGGCACGGAAACAATTGACCCGGTGCATATGCTGGTGGGGCCCGGTAATGCCTTTGTGGCCGAAGCAAAGCGCCAGCTTTTTGGCCGTGTAGGTATCGATTTATTTGCTGGTCCTACGGAAACGATGGTTATTGCCGATGAAACCGTTGATGCCGAACTATGCGCCACCGATCTTTTGGGGCAGGCAGAACATGGCTATAATTCGCCAGCCGTACTGTTGACCAATTCGGAGAAGCTGGCGCGAGAAACGCTGGCAGAGATCGATCGTATTCTGGACATTCTGCCAACAGCAGAAACCGCATCGGTTAGTTGGCGCGATTATGGCGAAGTCATAGTTTGTGACAGTTATGACGAGATGCTGGCGGTGGCAGATGATATCGCATCGGAACATGTGCAGGTGATGACTGACCGCGATGACTGGTTTCTTGAGAATATGACATGTTACGGGGCGTTATTTCTGGGCCCGCGCACGAATGTTGCCAATGGTGATAAGGTTATTGGCACCAACCATACATTGCCGACAAAAAAGGCAGGGCGTTACACTGGCGGGCTTTGGGTTGGTAAATATCTGAAAACACATTCCTATCAGAAAGTGCTGACGGATGAAGCTGCGGTTGCCGTGGGTGCCTATTGTTCGCGCCTATGTATGCTTGAGGGGTTTGTCGGCCACGCCGAACAGGCCAATATCAGAGTGCGCCGCTATGGTGGGCAGAATGTACCTTATGGTGAGGCTGCCGAATGATCGATCTGCCAAGAACCCCGTCCTTCAGACTTGATGGCCGCCGTGCACTTGTTACGGGTGGTTCTTCGGGTATTGGGCTGGGTTGTGCCGTAGCGCTGGCCGAAGCAGGCGCGAATGTAACGGTAATGGCACGCAAACAGGCAGCACTGGAAGAGGTGGCTGAGGCCTTTGCCAAACAAGGCTGGCCGATAGAGATTATCAGTAATGATATTGCCGATTGCGAGGCGACGAAAGCGATTCTGGATGCGCATGAACCATATGAAATATTGGTGAATAGTGCCGGTCTGGCGCGACATGCACCCGCAACAGAAACGTCAATCGACGATTTTGACGCGGTGATGGATGTCAATCTTCGGGGTGCCTTCTTTCTGGCGCGTGAAGTTGCCAAAGGCATGATTGATGCTGGCTTGGCAGGCTCGATCATTACAATATCCAGCCAGATGGCCTTTGTGGGTGGGATTGATAGAAGTGTCTATTGTGCGTCGAAATTTGCCGTTGAAGGGTTTACCAAATCCATGGCTATCGAGCTGGCATCCCATAAAATCCGGATTAATACAATCAGCCCAACATTTATCCGTACACCGCTGACCGAGCAAACCTTTAGCCGTCCCGCCCGGGTGAAATGGATTGAGGACAAAATCAAGCTAGGGCGGGTTGGCGAAATTGAAGATGTGATGGGCGCGGTGCAATTTCTGGCTGGTGATGCGGCCGGACTGGTGACAGGCACATCATTGCTTGTTGACGGGGGGTGGACAGCAGACTAATGGCGCGCGAAAACCCAACATCAATGGACGTTGCCCGCCATGCTGGCGTCAGCCAGTCGGCAGTTAGTCGTGTGTTTACGCCCGGTGCATCCGTATCGATGAAAATGGCCGATAAGGTCAAGCGGTCTGCAGATGCGCTTGGCTATCGACCAAATGTTCTGGCGCGGTCGCTGATTACCGGCCAATCACGCATTATTGGCCTTGTTGTTGCCTATCTCGATAATCAGTTCTACCCCGAAGCGCTGGAACGTCTGTCAATGAGTTTGCAGGAACAAGGCTATCACGTACTTGTTTTCATGGCGTCGAAAACCGCAGGTAATATTGATCAGGTTCTGGAAGAAATTCTGGATTATCAGGTCGATGGTGTGATTATGGCATCAGTTGCCATGTCATCTAATCTGGCCAAAAGATGCGACGAAGCCGGTATTCCCGTTGTGCTGTTCAACCGTCGCCAAAGTGATGTGAGCTTTTCTTCGGTCACATCGGACAATGTGTCAGGTGGATATAAACTTGCCCGTTTTCTGATTGCTGGCGGGCATCAGCGTATTGGCTATATAGCTGGCTGGGACGGGGCGTCGACACAGCATGACCGCGAGGCCGGATTTATCAGAGGTCTGCAAGAGGACGGGCAGACGCTGTTTGCACGTGAATGCGGTAACTTTGTGCTGGAAGAAGCACGCATTGCCGCGCGTAACATGTTCAGCAAGTCGGTGATACCCGATGCTGTTTTTGTTGCCAACGATCATATGGCATTTGCTGTTATGGACGTTCTGCGCTTTGAATTGGGGCTATCGGTGCCAGATGATGTGTCAGTTGTTGGCTATGACGATGTGCAGCTGGCCAGCTGGACAAGTTATGATCTGACAACGGTGCGGCAACCCGTCAATAGAATGATCAGCGAAACGATTGCCATTTTGATGGCGCGGATTGAGCAGGGGAATAGCAAATTGCGAAATGTTGAACTGGACGGCGCTTTGATTGTTCGCGGTTCGGCCAGAATACAAGAGGGATGGGAACATGAAGGGGTTTGATAGTCGTTGGAAGGACTTTCCTGATTATATCATTGGCATAACAGAGCAAATCTGGGAACAACGCGGTATTGCATCGCTTGAGCATTATTACACGCCGGATATTCCTGTAAGATCGCCCGGTTCGGTGGTTATTGGCAATAAGGATGTTATTGCGGCAACAATGGCAACATTGGCTGAATTTCCTGATCGCCAGTTGCTTGGTGAGGATGTGATCTGGTCAGGATCGCCAGAAGAAGGCATGCTGTCTTCGCATCGCATTCTTTCAACCGCCACGCATAGCGCCGATGGGGTTTATGGCAAGGCAACAGGCACCAAGCTTAGTTACCGCGTGATTGCCGATTGTCATGCAATTAATAACCAGATCAATGATGAATGGCTGATCCGCGATCAGGGTGCTGTGGTTCGCCAACTTGGCTGGAACCCCAAAGATTATGCGGCTGACCTTATTGCACGTGAAGGTGGCGTGGCGTCTTGTGTCAAACCATTTGCGCCGTCGATTGATGTGCCGGGTCCCTATAAAGGCCGTGGCAATGATAATGAATGGGGGCAAAAATACGCTGATATTCTTGCGCGAATGATGGCAGGTGATATGGCGGTTATTCCGGCAGAATATGACCGCGCCTGTCATCTGGAATTGCCAGGCGGCATAACCGCCCATAGTCATGATGCTGCAGACCAGTTCTGGATGGGGTTACGATCGAGTTTTCCGAAGGCAACTTTCACCATTGAGCATCAAATTGGCCGGAGCGACCCGCATATGCCGCCCCGCGCGGCTATCCGCTGGGGCTTGCATGGCAAGCATGATGGCTGGGGTAGTTTTGGTGT
>JBMZPN010000035.1:0-12595 GCA_049620845.1 Puniceispirillum sp. (SeqCode) | reverse complement strand
ACGCGCCAAAATCGCATTGGGCAAGGCATCGGCGGCGATTCAGCTTGGTCTTGGCACGCGCGCGCTGATGAACCGCGCCGAACAGCAGGCCTATTTCATTCAGGCCATGAACGGCCTAGCCGATGGAAATTTTGTACCGGTACCTGGTGGGGTATTGATCCGTGATAAAAGCGGTGCCTTGCTTGGCGCGGTCGGCATTTCAGGTGATACATCGGACAATGACGAAACCGCCGCACTGGCAGGCATCGAGGCAGCAGACCTAGTCGCCGATGCGGGCTAAACAGCCAGCTTCACCCTCTACTTAAAAAGTCTGTGGCCTAATTCGGGCCACGGCATCCAAATAGCGCGCGCACATTACCCTCATTCAAAGCCAGACTGATCATAAAGCTTTGGTCATAGCCCCGCGCCTTGCATGACGCCAATGCGGCCTTGCGAATATCGGCAGGTGGCGAGATGACATTTGAATAGCCTGTATCCCATTCAAATTCGAGGCTGGGCGGTTGTGGCGGTGTTGTTTCAGCATTTTCCACGGCGCTTGCCGATTTCGAATGCGTTTTCTTCAACGGCGTTGATGTGACTGGTGGCTGGGGCAGATGGCATGCAGCCAGCAAAAGCGAAAGTCCTATAATCGGCGCTTTATGTAATCCAGTTTTCCAAATACGCGGCATCATAATCAGTAGTCCCTTTTTTTAAACCGCGATAAGTTACGTTGTTTTTTGCTTTTTCGTCTACTTTTTTTAAACATTACAATGCATTTTTTTAAAATCGCTTAAAATGGCTAATCCTGTGATGTGCGTTGCGCCACCGCCAGACCTGCCAGAATCAGCCCCAGCGCAATGAATTTATCCATGCCCAGCGACTCGCCAAGCAAAAGCGCCCCTAGAAAAACTGAAAATACCGGAATCAGATAGCCGATAAATGCCGTAAAGCCCGCTCCGGCTCGTTTAATAAGATAATAGCGCAGATAAAAGGCAAAGCCGGTTGGCAAAGCGCCAAGCCACAAAATCGCCAGCCACGCATCCTGCGACCAGCCCTGCCATGCCAGCGGCTGTTCAAACATAAACGCCAATGGCAGCATCTGAAGCGTCACAAACCCCATGATCACCAGCGCGATGAATAAGGCTGGCACCTGCGGTAACCGCCGTGCCATCAAGGCCGCCGTTACATAGAATCCCGTCGCACAGCAAACCAGAATTTGCGGTATGATATGTGTCCCACCCGCATTCAGCGCCGCATGTCCGAATAATATCACAACGCCGCTCAGCCCAATCAGAACACCAGCCATCTTATTGACCGTCATGCGCTCGCCCTCGGCAAAGAAATGCGCCCCGATAATTGTCAGCAAAGGCCCTATAGACATCAACAGGCCGGTCAGTGACGAATCCAGCACCAGTTCGGCATCCGAAATCAGATAGAATGGCAAGCTCATCCCGACTACGCTCATGACAAAAAGATAGGGCAGATGGCGCAGATAGGGACGCCATTCGAAACCGGACTGAAACTGTATGAATAGCAACAGAACGAAAAACCCGATCAGTGTACGCAACCCGACCAGCGTCACCGGTCCTGTTTCGACAACTGCTACCTTGATCGCCGAAAAGGAGGACGACCATACAAGCGCCAGCAGGATCAGAAGCGCCATATTACGTTTTTGTTCGGTCATCATGCACCTGCCGCATCAGATTATGGCGTCACTCAGCTTAAAGTACCAGCAAGCTGGCGCACACAACAACCAGAAAGGCACCAACCCATGCACCCCAGGCTGGCATCACTCGCGTGCGCGCCCAGACAAACGGCAGTATCAGCACCGGCGTTGTCCCTGTCAGAATCGCCACAATACCAACATGTCCGGTTTCAAGCGCTTTCAGAAACAAAGCCATGCCAACACCGAGACCAAACAGACCATTGAAAAAGACATGCACCAGCATCTTGGCGTCTGGCAAAATTGGTTTTTTATGTTGTGCCTTGTCAAAGGGATAGCTTGCCCAGAAAAACAGCGCCGCGATCATCACCCTGACAAGGCTGGCCATAACCGGATCAAGCCCGTCACTCATCACTGGGCGCATGATAATCGCACTGATGGCCTGTCCCAGAGCGGCCAGCAACCCAAACAGAATGCCTAGTGACAAAGGCGGCGTTACGTCTTCCCAGACATGCATCAGATCACGCCGTTTGCCATAGATAATCGCCAGACAGATACCGATAAAGGCAAACAGCACGGCTATCCCGTCATAAAGCGCCAGCACTTCCCCCAGAAGCAACCAGCCTAGTATCGCTGTCATCGGGGCGTTGGACGCAAACAGGATATTTGTGCGGCGTGGCCCCATTCGGCGCATCGTCAGAAACAGGAAAAAATCACCCAGCACAATGCCAATCACCGACGACAGCACCAGCGGCCAGATAAATACCGGATCAAACGTAAAGGCACGCCCCGTCATAACCAGTAGCGCCGCCATGATAACTGTCGAGGCAAGCATGCGCAGGCGGTTGAAATGCAGCGATCCAAGGGCACGGGCAGGCGCATGGCCGAATAACCCCGCCAGCGTCCAGCAGATAGCAGCGCCGAACGCATAAATGGCGGCCGTTTCCAAAATAATTACCCTAGGCTATTCAGAGCCAGTTCGATGTCATTCATCAAATCATTCACCGACTCAAGCCCGACCGAAAGCCGCAGATGCGATGTCGTGATTCCCAATTCGGCCAGCTCGTCATCATTCAGGCTTGAATGCGTTGTTGTATAGGGATGGCAGGCCAGCGATTTGCTATCGCCCAGATTATTCGAAATATCGATCACCGATAGCGCATTCAGCACGCGATAGGCCGCAGCTTCACCACCGTCAATTTCAAACGCAATGATGCTACCAAAACCAGACATTTGCGCACGTGCAAGCGCATGTTGCGGATGATTTTCCAGCCCCGGATAGCACACATTTTTGACCTTCTTATGTCCGGCCAGCATCGTGGCAATCTGCGCGGCACTGGCGCATTGCGCTTCCACCCGCAATGACAGCGTTTCAAGCGATTTCAGCATCACCCATGCGTTAAAGGCGCTGATCGCTGCGCCGGTCTGCCGGTAAAAGGGAACAAAAACATCCTTGATAAACGCCTGATCACCCAGAACCGCGCCACCCATCAGCCGTCCCTGACCGTCAATATGTTTGGTCGTTGAATAGACGACAATATCGGCACCCAGCTCAAGCGGTTGTTGATGCAAAGGTGTGGCAAATACATTATCGACGACAACCACGGCACCTGCCGCATGTGCCATGTCTGCTACCGCGGCTATATCAACCAGCTCCAGTAACGGGTTTGACGGGCTTTCGAAAAAGACCATCTTTGTTGGCGTTTCCAATGCTTTTGCCCAGGCGTCAAGATCGGTACCGTCAATCAGCACCGTTTCAATACCCCATTTCGGCAAAGTCTTTGTCAGAATAACATGGCAGGCACCAAACAACGCGCGGCTGGCAACGACCCTGTCACCGCTTTCCAGCTGGCTCGCCATCACCGCAAAAACCGCGGCCATACCTGTACCAGTCGCTTTGCACGCTTCCGCCCCTTCCAGCAGGGCAAGGCGGCTTTCAAACATTTCTACGGTCGGGTTGTTATAGCGGGCATAGACGAAATTATCGGTTTCCTCGCGAAATGCCGCCGCCGCCTGTTCGGCAGATTCATAGACAAAACCCGAAGTCATATAGAGCGCTTCGGAGGTTTCTTGATGCGGTGATCGGACAAGCCCGCCACGGACCAGCTTGGTTGCGATTTCAGCTTCTGTTTTCTTCATAGTGACAACAGTCTAATTTCATCAGATATTCATTAATGGAACCAGCCGTACCGCGGAATCAACAGATAAGTCAAACGGCTCGATTTTGTATAGGCGCATTATCGCCTGCGCACAAGGTCAAAGCTTTGATGAAAAAAACCGGTATATTGCCAAAACTGGATTAGCTACGCGGCGCGTGCTTGCTCAGGATTCGCTGTAATGTTCGCCGGTGCATCCGCAGACGACGCGCCGTTTCCGATACATTCCGCCCGCATTGTTCATATACGCGCTGGATATGTTCCCAACGTACACGGTCGGCGCTCATTGGGTCTTGCGGTGGTGGTGGCATGCCATCGCCGGTTTGCATCAAGGTCGCGACGATCTGATCCGGATCAGCTGGCTTTGGCAGATAATCCAGCGCCCCGGCTTTCACCGCCGCTACCGCCGTTGCGATATTGCCAAATCCGGTCAGCATCACGATCCGGCACTTATCATCGCGCTTGCGCAATTCCTGAACCAATGTCAGCCCGGATCCATCCTCAAGCTTCATGTCGAGTATCGCATAGGATGGCACCGAAGTGCGCACCAGTTCGATGCCTTCGGCGACACTGCCAGCATCAACCACATCAAAGCCGCGGGCTTCCATGGCACGCTTCAGCCGGTTACGAAGTGGCGCATCATCATCAAGAATCAACAGCGATTTATCTGTCACCTTAAGGTTCCTTTTATCCTTGGCGGCATGACCATTCTGCATGCTGCCATGTTGTCCCCCTTGGATATGCCCATAGACGATATGCCCATGGATCGGCATATGGCATCACCCCACCACAAAACTCGACCGTGGCAGGCTAACCCTAACTTCACCCCCGCCATTTTTACCATTCCCGAATATAACCGATCCACCAATCGACTGAATCAGCGTACGCGCGATAAAAATGCCCAGTCCGCGATGCCCGCTTTGCCCCACACGACTGCTATTCCAGGGCTGGCCAGCACGGCTTAATATCGATGGCTTGAATCCGTTACCATCGTCATTGATGCTTATATGGATATCTTCTGATGACCATTCAATATGCACGATTATTTTGGAACGGGCGAATTGATGCGCGTTTTGCAGGATATCTTCAATCGCCTGAATAAACTCGGCGCGCCGCGTGGCAACCGGCACTTCATCCATCGAAACGGCATCATGCGTGACATTGACCTCGATAAGGTCGGCATCAAATCGTTCATGCAACAGATCTTCGATCAGCACATTGATCGGCAGTTCGGTTTCGAAATCGGGATTGCTTTGTGATTTGTAATCTTCAAGTGACCCCAGAATAACGCGGCATCTTTCGGCTTCGGCGCGCAATAGCTGGACATCTTCGTAAATCGGATCATCCTCGGTAATTTCACGGCTCAGCTCATGACTGATCACCGTGATCGTATTCAAAGGCGAGCCAAGCTTATGCGCCGCCGCTGTCGCCAGCGATCCCAGCGCCACCGCCTGCTGTTCTTCGGCAACGGCAAGCTGCGCTTCCGACAGCGCTTCCGACAGGTTGCGCGCCGCCGAAGCCACCCACCACACATAGCCGCCAATAAAGATCGTCGATAAAACCAGCGACATCCATAATCCGGCAACATACAGGCTGGGCAGTTTGACCATATCCTGATCCCATGGCAGCGGATGATTATATAATGCCAGCCCACTCACACTGGCCGCGACAGTCATTATCAGCACCAATGTTGCGCGCCGCCGCAGCATCGTTGCCGACACCACAACAGGTGCCAGAAGCAAAACCGAAAAGGGGTTCAAAAGGCCGCCTGTCAGAAACAGCAGAGCCGTAAGTTGCAGAATATCAAAAATCAGTGCCAGCAGATTTTGTTCTACCAGCCCGCTATCATCCTTGGCTTGCCGGTTCTGCCACAGATTCATCAGCACCGACAAGGCAACAATGGCCAGCGCCGGTATCAACGGCAGATCGAACCCGAGTATGAAATAGGTGAACATCAACGCCATCAGCTGGCCGCAAATAGCCAGCCAGCGTATCGTCAGAACAACCGACGGATCAATCGGATTTCTGACATTGGTATCGGCTTCACCAAGAAAACGCCGCCTCAGCATCCCTCATGACCTCGTATCTCACCAAACAAATCCAGCCTGACATCGCGTGCCATCATAGGTTTCGCCGCAATCAGGCGGGGTAATCGCAAAGCTTGGCACACCGTCAGTTGCATCGGGATAGAAACCCCTAGATATCGAGATTGGCGACACGCAACGCATTCGTCTGGATGAAATTCCGACGTTCTTCAACCGCTTCGCCCATCAATGTTGAAAATGCATTATCGGCATCTTCTTCATGTTCGATCACCACCTGCAGGAATGTCCGCTGATCGGGATCAAGCGTTGTTTCCCATAGCTGGTCGGGATTCATTTCGCCAAGTCCCTTATAGCGCGAAATCTGTGCGCCTTTCCGGCCGGTCTGGAACACAATCTGCGCCAGATCGCTTGGGCCGTGAATCACCGTGCTTTGCGATGCCCCGTTCAATGTCGCAAATTTGGCATAAATCTGTTGTAGATGCGCTGTCATGCCATCAAGCTGCACCGCTTCGGGCAGGCCAATGATACGGCGATCAATAACATATTTTTCGGTGATGCCCCGCAAACGGCGCTGAACGGCAATCGCCTTGCCATGTACGGTATCCTCGACGCTGCCTTGCCAGCCTTTTTCCAGCTCATCGGCAACATTTTCCAGCCGTGTCGCCAGATATTTTGCCGCTTCGTCATTATCCAGCGTCGCGCTTTTCAGCAATCCGGCAATCGCCGCCTGCTCGACCACATCACGGTGGCCGACCTGCCGCGTCACCTGTTCGATCAGACGGCTGGCTGTCACCGCATTATTGGTCACATCAGTCAAATCAGAACCTGCCATCTGGCTACCACCATCGACAACCAGCACCGCATCTTTCAGACCGGCTGTCATCAGATAGATATCAAGTTCGCGCTGGTCTTTCAGATAGACTTCCGACTGACCACGTTTCGCACGGAACAGCGGCGGCTGGGCAATATACAGATAGCCCTGCTCGATCAGAGGCCGCATATGCCGGAAGAAAAACGTCAGCAACAATGTACGGATATGGCTGCCGTCAACATCGGCATCGGTCATGATGACGATCTTGTGATAGCGCACTTTATCAAGCTGCATTTCGGTATTGCCAACGCCTGCCCCGATCGCCGTAATCAGCGTACCGATCTCGGCTGATGACAGCATTTTATCCAGCCGCGCACGCTCGACATTCAGGATTTTACCCCGCAAAGGCAGTATCGCCTGATTCGCCCGATCACGCCCTTGCTTGGCCGATCCGCCCGCCGAATCACCCTCAACCAGAAAGATTTCCGATTTTGCCGGATCACGTTCCTGACAATCGGCCAGTTTGCCCGGCAGGCTCGCAATATCCATAACGCCTTTGCGGCGGGTCAGATCACGTGCCTTACGTGCCGCTTCCCGCGCTGCCGCCGCTTCATAGGCTTTTGATACGATCTTCTTGGCCTCGGCCGGATGTTCCTCGAACCATTGGTTCAGACAGTCACCAACCGCCTGTTCGACAACCGGACGCACTTCGGATGACACCAGCTTGTCCTTGGTCTGCGATGAAAATTTCGGGTCGGGTACTTTGACCGACACAATCGCTGTCAGTCCTTCGCGCGAATCATCGCCGGTCAGCTGTACCTTTTCCTTTTTGGCGATGCCGGATGATTGCGCGTAATTATTGACCACGCGTGTCATCGCACCTCGAAAACCGGCCAAATGCGCCCCGCCATCGCGTTGCGGGATGTTATTGGTGAAGCATAGCGTATTTTCATGGAATGAATCAGTCCATGCCAGCGCCAGTTCAACCGTAATATCATCACGCTGGCTTGTCGCCGTGATTGTCGGATGCATTTCGGAACGCGACCGGTTCAGCCAGTCAACAAAGGCTTCCAGACCGCCTTCAAAATAAAATTCGGAGATTTTCTCTTCGCTTGTCCGGTTATCGGTCATTTTGATCCGCACGCCCGAATTCAGGAATGCCAGTTCACGCAACCGGTGTTCCAGCGTCGTGAAATCAAATTCGATTGACGAGAAAATTTCCGGTGACGGATAAAAGGTCACATGCGTACCGGTCTCACCTTCTGCATCACCCATATCTGTCAGCGGCTCGACAGCTTCACCCATCTTGAAGGTCATTTCATGCTTGCGGCCATTGCGGAAAATCGTCAGCCGCAGCCATTCGGACAAAGCATTGACCACCGATACGCCGACCCCGTGCAAACCGCCTGAAACCTTATAGGAATTATTATCAAATTTACCGCCCGCATGAAGCTGGGTCATAATCACCTCGGCGGCGGATACGCCTTCCTCTTGGTGGATATCGACCGGAATCCCGCGCCCATTATCGGTAACGCTGACCGAGCCATCGGCATTCAGCACAACCTGAACAATGTCACAATGGCCTGCCAGCGCTTCGTCAATCGCATTATCGACGACTTCATAGACCATATGATGCAGTCCCGACCCGTCATCGGTATCGCCGATATACATGCCTGGCCGTTTACGCACCGCATCCAGCCCGCGCAGCACCTTGATTGAATCGGAGTCATAATCTCCATCAACCGCCGTAGAGGCCGTGATTTCGTCAGATGTGTTTGTCTTTTCGTCTTCGCTCATATCAACCACTCGCATTTGGGCGTTTTTGTTGTCATGCCGGAATCATCTTCTGTTTCATGTATTTTCATGAATTGCGCCGCCTTGCCTATCCCTTCAAACAGGCTGGCATCACTGCCGCTAAACCAGCTTTGTCCGCCAAGGTCGTGCAATGCCTCAAACAGGGCGGATCGGCGTTTGGCATCAAGATGCGCCGCCACATCATCAAGCAGCATGATTGGCGGGCGTCCCAGCCGGCGTTCCTGCAAGCGGGCATGCGCCAGCACCACAGCAATCAGCAATGCCTTTTGCTGACCTGTCGAAGCCAGATAGGCAGGTGTACCACTAACCGCATCATAGGCATTAACTTCGCTGGCATGCGGGCCTGGCAAGGTACTTGTGCCGTCTGCCCGCAATGCGGCGGCGGCAGCCATATGGCGATCTTCAACAGCTAGCGCGGGCATCGCGTCAAGCCAGCTTTCGATATCGCCTTGCAGTTCAAACCGCACGCCCGGAAATCCATGCCAACCATCTTTGGCCTCGATATTCAGATCATGAATCAATGCCCGCCGTGCTGCCGTAATCGCAATCGCGGTTTCGGCAAGGCTGGCTTCCAGCGCGTTAAACCAGCCGGCATCGCCACGTCCTTCGCTGATCAATAAGGTGCGTTCGCGCATCAGCTTTTCATAACGGTTCGTCCGGCCAATATGTGCCGCATCAAACGCAATCACCAGCCGGTCAAGAAAACGCCGCCTTGTCCCGGGTGAATCGATAAACACGCCATCCATTTGCGGTGTCAGCCATGATACCGATAGCTGGGTTGCGATATCGGCTTGCGAGACGGTCATGCCTTCACGCCGCATGATCCGCCGTCCTGTCTGCGAGTCAGCCGGCACGCCTGTGCCAATCTGCATCACCCCGTCCTCGGTTTCCAGCGCCGCCGATACCGACCAGTCCGGCATCGCCGCACCGATCCGTCCCAGATGGGCGGTTTTCGCACGGCGCATGCCCTTGCCTGGCGACAATAATGAAACCGCTTCCATCAAATTGGTTTTGCCCGCCCCGTTCGCACCAACCAGCACCACCGGCGCCTGCCCGAATTCAAGCCGTATCGATTCATAGTTACGGAAATTGTTCAGCCGCAATCCCGACAGCCATAATTGCGGTTGCGTCCGGCCTTGTTCGAACTCTTCGCGAACGGCTTTGCTGTTCTGCGCACCGCCTGCATCCGGAACCTGTCTGAAATGGTGGGAAAGCGCTGTCAAATGTCACTCACACACGCATTGGCATCAGCACAAACAGGCTGGCATCATCACCAGGCGTCCGTACCAGCGTTGGCGATCCCTGATCGGCAAGGGCAAATTCGACCATCTCGCTATTGACCTGACCGGCAATATCCAGCAGATAGCGCGCGTTAAAGCCGATTTCCATTTCATTGCCGCTATAGCTGACTTCAAGCTCTTCGGTGGCGCTTGACGCATCGGTATTGCTCGCCGACAGGGTCATGACACCGGCACGCAACCCGATTTTAACCGATTTTGATTTCTCCGATGAAATCGTCGAAACACGGTCAACCGCGGCTGAAAAGGCACCGACATCAACCTGCATGATCTTGTCATTATTCGTCGGGATTACCCGCGTATAATCAGGGAAGGTGCCATCAATCAGCTTGGTTGTCAGGCGCACGGCACCAAAGGCAAATTCGGCGCGCGTTTCCGACATTGATATCGTCACATCACCATCATAATCATCCAGCAATTTGCGTAATTCGCTCACCGCTTTGCGTGGCAGAATGATCGATGGCATCTGCGCCGCACCGCTTGGCAAAGTCTGTTTGGTCAATGCCAGACGATGACCATCAGTCGCCACCGCGCATAGATCACCGGCATCCGATTTATGCAGATAGATACCGTTCAGATAATAGCGCGTTTCCTCGGTTGAAATGGCAAATTTGGTAGCATCGACAAGATCGCGGAAATCGGCCGCCGTCAGCACGAAATTGGTCGGCAGATCATTTGAACTGATAGCTGGAAAATCTTCAACCGGCAGGGTTGGCAGACGGAAGCTCGAACGTCCCGCGCTAATCATCGCATGGCCATCGCCAATCGATAATTCGACTTCGGATCCGTCCGGCAGCTTACGCACGATATCATACAGCATATGCGCCGACATCGTTGTTGTCCCTGCTGTCGCCACAGCACAGCCAACTTCGGTGGTGATATCCATATCCATATCGGTGGCTGTCAATGACAGCTGTCCGTCCTCGGCGCGCAAAACGACATTCGCCAGAATAGGTATCGTATTGCGACGTTCCACAACGGATTGCACATGACCCAAAGGCCTTAGAAGACTCATACGATCAATTGCCAGTTTCATCTATTTTCTCTCATTCTGTAGCGCTTCGGCTACCATGCCCGACCAGCGGGGGACACATGCGCACAAACCCCCAGCCGTTTAAACTCTAAGCCGTTCATACGCCCTCTAATCGCCAAATATAGCATGATTATAACAAACTAACACCAAAATATTGTGTTTTTAGCGATTCGCGGTGGGTCTCGAAAATTGCCAGAAAGCGGGCATAATCAGCCGCTAAATACCGGCCTATCAGGCAATCACAGCTACAATATGGCTAGTTCGACAGAAGCGACCGCAAAAGCACGACATCTTCGCCTAGTCGCGCGTCCGATAATGTCAGCGTTTCGATTGTTTTGACCGCATGCATCACCGTCGTATGGTCACGCCCGCCAAACTGGCGGCCGATTTCCGGATAGGATAAAGATGTCAGATTCTTTGTCAGATACATGGCCACCTGACGCGGACGGGCGATATTGCGTGCACGCCGCGCCGAGAACATGTCCGACACGCGGATTCCGTAATGCGCGGCAACCTGTTTCTGGATCGCGTCAACGCTGATCTGGCGGCTACTTGCACGCAATAGATCGGCCAGCAGATCCGCCGTGCTTTCGATGGTTATTTCGCGGCCGACCAGCATCGCATGTGCCATAATCCGGTTCAATGCGCCTTCCAGCTCGCGCACATTGCTGACAATCTTATGCGCCAGAAATTCCAGCACCTTGTCGGGAATCTGGATATTGGCGCGTTCGGCCTTGGCTTGCAGAATACCAAGACGCAGTTCGTAATCTGCCGGATGAATATCGGCAACCATGCCCCAGCCTAGACGGCTACGCAGACGTTCTTCCATACCTTCCAGATCGGTTGGCGATTTATCTGCCGAAATGATCACCTGACGGCCATCTTCGACCAGAGCATTGAACGTATGGAAAAATTCTTCCTGCGTGGAATCCTTGCCACTGATGAATTGCACATCGTCAATCATCAGCACATCGACCGAACGGAACTGTTCCTTGAAAGACATCGTATCGCGGAACCGCAGCGCCCGCACAAAGCGATACATGAATTTTTCCGCCGACAGATACATCACCTTGCGCGATGGTGTCTGCGCACGGATATGCCAGGCAATCGCATGCATCAGATGCGTTTTACCCAGCCCGACCCCGCCATATAGAAATAGCGGGTTGAACGCGACCTTCTCGCTTTCGGCGGTACGGCGCGCCACGGCAAAGGCCAGCTCATTCGGCTTGCCGACAACAAAATTGGCAAAAGTATAGCGCGGATCAAGTCCGGCCAGCGGGTCAAATTTTTCATGGGTGCCGATAGCTGTATTGTCGGCTGTAGCGGTGCTTTTGGCTGTATCGGTTATGCGTGGTGGCCGTCCGGCAATCGATTGCGCGCGCGTGGCGAGGCGAATCTCAACGCGTTTGACGCCTGAAAATTCGGCGGCGCAGATCACCCGGAGCCGGTCAGCATACTGGCTGCTCACCCGGTCACGCGCCAGACTCGAATCGGCCTCAATCGTCAGCGTGCTATTTTGCAAATCGCCAATACGAAGCGGCTTGATCCAGCTGCGCCATGCCGCGTCACCCAGATCGACACGCATCCGCGCTGACACGTTTTCCCAACGCGCCTCAAGATCCGCCTGCGCATTTTCATCCTTATCTAATGGCGCGTAATCGGCATGCTCAAAACTGGGATTCGGGCTAGCCTGCTCGGCAACATGCGGCGCAAATACATGCGGTATAGAGGGATCATTAAGATTATCACCCGACATGTATCATCCCCCATAGATATTGCAGTCGCACAAAAATAG
>JBMZPN010000034.1:0-12867 GCA_049620845.1 Puniceispirillum sp. (SeqCode) | reverse complement strand
AGGACAGTTTTGCCGCCGCCAAGCAGGATGGGCACAAAATTGTCGAGGTGGATGTGATTAATGGCCGTGTCATTGTCAATTCGGTTGAAACGCGCCCGATTATCGCCGCGCCAGGTGATGATCCGGACACGCTTCTGGTATGGTGTGGCACGCAAGGTGCACGCTCAATTTCAACACAGATTGCCGATGCATTAAATATGGAACATGATGCTGTCCGTCTGCTGACAAAGGATGTTGGCGGCAGTTTCGGATTCAAGATTTTTCTGCATCCCGAACAGGTGCTGGTGAGCTGGGCGGCGCGAAAGCTTGGCCTTATGGTGCGCTGGCAACAGCCGCGGTCCGACGGGTTTCTATCGGATATACAAGGTCGCGATACGCGTACCAAGGCGCGTGCGGTCATTGATGATACGGGGCGTATTCTGGCCTATGAAGCCGATGTGCACGCCAATATGGGCGCGTGGCTGTCCAACTTTTCAACAGCTATTCCTACAATTTCGGCCAATTCGGCATTGACCGGCACCTATGATATTCCGGTGGCAAGCCTGCGCGTGCGCGGGGTGGTAACAAATACGCCCGCCATCGATGCCTATCGCGGGGCTGGACGGCCAGAACTGATTCATGCGCTGGAAAGGCTGATGGATCATATTGCGCTAGAAACAGGTATCAGCCGTGTTGATGTAAGGCGTCGTAATTTTATCAAGGCGGATCAGATGCCCTATCCGATGGCGGTTGGTATCACCATTGATAGTGGTGATATGCCGGCCTTGTTTGAAACGGCCTTGCAACGCGCTGACTGGAACGGATTTGCCGCACGTCGGGACGCGGCGCGTGCCAAGGGGCTTTATCGCGGCATTGGCCTTGGCATGTATCTGGAAAAAAGTGGTGATGGCAGTGATGGCGGTGTGCATATCAGCTTTGCCGCCGATGGGCATATGACAGTGCTGGCTTCACAGCAATGTAACGGACAGGGACACCGGATGACGCTGACCCAGATACTGTCTGACAAGCTGGGCTATGATGCCGATAAAATCACCGTTGAGCAGGGAGACTCGTCGACGATGCCCGAAGGCACAACTGGCGGCGCGCGGATGACCGTGTTGATCGGGTCTGCCGCCACTGAGGCCTCGGGAGTTATTCTGGAACTGGCGCGTCCTCTGGCGGCGCAAGAACTGGATTGTGGCCAGGAAGATCTGGTATTTGACGATGGTATCTTTGCCGATAAGACCAGTAACCGGTCGATATCGCTGGAAGATCTTGTTATCGCCCTGGCTGATGATAAGGCTGATGATAAAGCGGAGCATGTGTTTAATACGCGCCAGCCCTATGCCAGCGAAGGCCCCAGCTATCCCTATGGCTGTCATATTGCCGAGGTCGAGATTGATCCGGCAACCTGTAAGGTGAAGCTTGACCGTTTTACCTGTGTCAATGATTTTGGCGTTGTCATAAATCCGGTCATGCTGGAAGGCCAAATTCAAGGCGGGATTGTTCAGGGCATCGGACAAGCGCTTTATGAGCATGTTGTCTATGACGATCAGGGGCAGCTTCTGGCCGGGTCATTGATGGATTATACGTTACCGCGTGCCGACCATATTCCGATGCTGGATATCAGTATGCGCAATACGCCCTGTCAGAATAATGTCCTTGGGGTCAAGGGTGCAGGACAGGCTGGTGCCATTGGCGCGCCACATGCGGTGATTTCGGCAGTTTGCAATGCGCTGTCGATACCCCATATAGATATGCCAGCGACGCCTGCAGCTATCTGGCAAGCCATGCAGGCGCGCAATATCGAAGTCGCGTAACCAAGCGCATTCATACTGGAGATAATTTCATGCCTGATAAAATCACCAAAACCGATGCCGAATGGCGCGAGATACTGACGGAAGAACAATTTTATGTGACACGAGAACATGGTACCGAGCGCGCCTTTACTGGTGCCTTGTGCGACAATCATGCCGATGGCATGTATCAATGTATCTGCTGTGGTGCTGATCTGTTTGACAGTGATACTAAATTTGAGTCGGGCAGCGGCTGGCCAAGCTTTTACCAGCCTAGCCAGAATGGGGCTGTCGGCGAGACCGAAGATCGCAGTTTTTTCATGCGCCGCACCGAAGTGCATTGTAACCGATGTGACGCGCATCTAGGTCATGTCTTTCCCGATGGGCCACAGCCGACAGGTTTGCGCTATTGTATCAATTCGGCGTCGCTGGATTTTGTTGATAGAGACACAAGCGGCGAATAGGTGCCTAAAAAGCGAACTCGCACCAGCGCAATCTTATGCGCTTTGAGCCGGGGAGAAACGGCGGTGCGAGTTGCGTTGTCTCTAGCCATTATCAGAGGGGAACAGGCTAAAGACCTCATTAACGTGCTGTCACTGGCACAGGAAGTCAGCTAGATCGGTGGCTAGCTTTCGGACATACCATAGCCATGTGAACGGTCGCGCTTATGCTTGCCATGATGTTTGTGATGGTGATGATGCCGTGGCAATTCGTCAGGCTGCAATAGACCATCGGCGTTCGTATCCAGCTTTTCAAACATGGCAACCAACTTGGCATTATATTCATCGGGTGCGATCATACCGTCCTGATTGGTGTCGAGCATGTCGAAACGGCTTTGCTGGCGCGCCAGAATTTCATCGCGGCTGATCATGCCGTCTTTATTCACATCGATTTTTTTGGCCGCAAAGATGCCGTGATGCCGATCCTTGCCAAAGCCACGGTCCTTTGCCATTGCAAGACCAGCAACAAGACCGCCTGAAATAAGCAAACTGACACCAAGAACAACGGGAAGCTTAAGGTTTTTCATAATATGTCCTGTCAATATCGGTTAAAATGTTGGTGTCATCGGGTTAGCCTGCTAGTGGGTGACGACAAGCTAACACCGGTGACGGATCAAGATTTAGGCATTAATAGCGGCGCAAAAAGGGCAGAGCTGTGACAATTTCTCGTAAATGTTGTGGCGAATTTATGCACATTTATGAATTTATCTGAGTAGCTAAAGGACGCTGGCTTGGTTATGATGCGCTTTTTACAAAACTGGTTTAGTCATGACTGATCACTTGCCCCCTGTGCCGTTAATAACCGGCACAACAAAGCTTTTTGGCGTTATCGCACATCCATCGGCGCATGTTCGGGCACCAATGGTGTTTAATGCGCGTTTTGTTGCCGAAAAACGCGATCATCTGATGATCCCGATTGATGCAACGCCCGATATGCTGGTGACCGTTATGGATGGTTTGCGGGCTATGGAAAATTTTGGCGGCCTGACCATCACAATTCCGCATAAAGTGCCCATTGCCGAGATGTGTGACGAGTTGGGCGAGGCGGCACGCGTATGCGGCGCGGTGAACGCTGTGCGCTTTGGCGATGATGGGCGACTTTATGGCGATATTTTTGATGGTGCTGGTTTTGTGGCCGGACTGGCGCTAAAGGGACATGATATTAAAGGCAAGCGGGTCTTGATGCTGGGGGCTGGCGGCGCGGCGCGGGCGATTGCCGTGGCTTTATGCCAGGCAGATGTGGGTGAGATTGCGATTGCTAACCGTACTCGTGATAAAGCCCAAAATCTGGTCGATGCGATGGTGCAGGGTGCAGGCTATACACAAGCGCATGTTCTGGACAATATGGCCGAAGCGGCTCTGGAAGCCGCGCGTGATGTCGATATCATTATCAATACAACATCGCTTGGCCTGCATGCAGGCGATGCCCTGCCACTGGCATTGGACAATGTGCGTGCCGATACGCTGATTGCCGATATTATTATGGTACCAGAACGAACCGAATGGCTTGCTCTGGCTGAAGAAAAAGGCCTGCAAACGCATTATGGCCGCCATATGCTGGACTGCCAGCTGGAATTGATTGGGCGGTTTATCGGCGCACTGGAATAAATCAGACGCCATGCCCATATAATGGTCAATAAAGGTAATTGAGTTCGGCGGCTGGTGCCGTTATAACGGCTGTCTTGATGGCGATGGCGCGGCCATGCCCGGATTAAGAGGATTAATATGGCAGATACGGCAAATGTTTGGACTGATGAGCGTTTGGAAAAGTTGAAAATCCTGTGGGAGGAAGGCTTGTCCATTTCGCAAATTGGTGAGGCGCTGGGTGTGTCGCGCAATTCGATTGCCGGTAAAGCACATCGTATGGGATTGCCAAAGCGGCCTTCACCGATTGCCAAAACCAAATCATCAACCGTAAAGCCTGTGGCGGCGGTGCCAGAACCAGATCGCGAAATGCCACTTCGGCTTGAATTACGCAAACTTGAATGGTCACGCAGCAAATGTTGCTGGCCTACAGGCGATCCGAAATTCAATGGTTTCACATTCTGCGGTGCTCCTATTGTGCCCGGGAAGCCCTATTGTCTGAAACATTGTCAGGAAGCCTACACAACTTCCCGTGATGCCAGCTAAATCATGTTGAAGCATCGTTCTGGCTACATGCCGCCTGCCTATCTGGTAACTGCGGCGCATCTTGATATTAATATTTTTGATGAGCAGACGTTTGTGACCACACGTCTTGAGCTGGTCAAAAACCCCGATGCAGTCGATGCTGCTAATGACATGCTGCTGAATGGCCGTGATCTGGAATTGCAGCATCTATCTATCGATGATGTGGAGATAGCCAAGGATGACTGGCCATTTGATGAGGCGGGTATTCATCTGACAAATCTGCCAGACAGCTGTGTGGTGAAAAGCCAGTCGATCTGTCATCCGGAAACGAATACCGCGCTGGAGGGGCTATATCTGTCTGGTGGCATGTATTGTACCCAATGCGAACCGGAAGGATTTCGGCGGATCGGTTTTTATCCTGACCGCCCAGATGTGATGACCACATTCACGGTGCGTATCGAGGCGGATGTTGCCTATCCGCAATTGCTGTCGAATGGCAATCTTGTGGAAACAGGTGCGGCATCAGAAGGCCGGCATTTTGCCATCTGGCACGATCCCCATCCCAAGCCAAGCTATCTCTTTGCCTGCGTTGTCGGTGATCTTGAATGTGCCGAGGACAGTTTTACCACCGCGTCAGGGCGTGATGTTGATCTGCATATATATGTGGAAAAGGGGAATGTTGGCCTGACAGGTCATGCGATGGATTCACTGAAGCGTTCGATGAAATGGGATGAGGAACGCTTTGGTCTGGAATATGACCTTGATCTGTTCCAGATCGTCGCGGTCAGCCATTTCAATATGGGTGCGATGGAAAATAAGGGTCTGAATATCTTTAACAGCAAATTTGTGCTGGCCGATATGAATACGGCAACAGATACCGACCTGCACCGTGTTGAATCGATTGTGGCGCATGAATATTTCCATAACTGGACAGGCAATCGTGTCACTTGTCGCGACTGGTTCCAGTTGACCCTGAAAGAGGGTTTGACAGTTTTCCGCGATCAGTGCTTTTCGGCAGACACGCATGATGAAGGTGTACAGCGTGCAGATGATGTCAGCCTGCTACGCGCGGCTCAATTCCCCGAAGACCGGAGCCCGACAGCGCATCCGATCCGGCCGGAAAGCTATCGCGAGATCAATAATTTCTATACGGCCACTGTATATGAAAAAGGTGCCGAAGTCATTCGGATGATGGCGGCATATCTGGGTCGTGACGGATTTCGCAAGGGCATGGATCTGTATTTCAAACGGCATGATGGCAGTGCTGTGACCTGTGATGATTTTGTCGCCGCGCTAGCTGATAGTAACGACATTGATATGTCCGGTTTCGCCCGCTGGTATGAACAGGCAGGCACACCGCATCTTTCGGTCAAACGTGCCGATGATGACGATGCGGCGGCCATGACCCTTGAGTTTGCACAGACGGTGCCGGAAACGGCAGCCAAGACCCCGCGAAATCCGGTGCCCATTCCAGTGAGGATTGGTTTTCTTGACGAGGCAGGCCAGCCGGTTGCAACCAGCCTGACACCAGATGGTGAGGGCAGTAACGAGCATGTTGTGCTGATGGAAAGCGCAACATGTCGTCAGGCATTCTACACCCCCTCGGCACTAGCTAATGATAAGGTGCTGACGCCAAGTCTGCTGCGTAATTTTTCGGCGCCTGTGGTGCTGGAGGATGATCTTAGCACGGCTGAACGTCTGCATATCATGGCGCATGATAGCGACCGTTTTAACCGCTGGGATGCGGCACAGACGCTGGCGGCTGATGCGATTATTGCCGCGGCAACAGGTGGCAATAGCTTAGATGATGATGCCGCCGCTTTGTCCGGTGCCTATCGAAAAATTCTGGATGAAGCTGATTTGCTTGATGCGTTCAAAGCCGGCATGTTTGCCTTGCCGGGGATATCGGTGCTTGAAAGCCGGATTAATCCGGCCGATCCGGTGGCTCTGTTCCACGCACGTATGCGCTTGCAGACAGCACTTGGGCATAATCTGGCCGACATAATCGCTGCGCATCTGACAGATGAATCGCGCGCATCGCTTGCCACCAGCGACGGTGGACGAGCTTTGCTGAATGCGCTATTGATGCTTGGTGTTGCGGCATCAAGTACGCAGGCAGAAAAGATAGCTTCGGCGCAGGTTCATGATGCGAATATGACCCTGTCGCAAGGGGCTGTGATGGCGCTGAATAACAGCATGTCTGCCGCCCGCGATGCCGGCCTTTCTGCCTTTCATGATCGCTGGCAGGATAACGCCCTGGTGATGGAAAAATGGTTCCAGATGGAATCGATGTCGGCTGTTGGCGGCACGGTGGCTCGGCTGCAGACTTTGATGGAACACCCATCATTTGATCCTAATAATCCGAATAAATTACGCGCGGTGCTGGGGGCATTTATGGCGGGTAATCCTGTGCATTTCTATGCCGAGGATGGCTCAGGCTTTGCCTTTATTGCCGATCGCCTGATTGATATTGATGGCCGTAATCCCCAGATTTCTGCGCGCATGGTTTTACCGCTGACACGCATGTCAGCCTATGATGACCGGCGGAAAGCACAAATGATTGCCGCCTTGCAGCAGATTAATAATGCAAAGCCGTCAAATGATCTTGCCGAAATTGTTGAAAAGGCGCTGGCCGCCAATAGCTAGATTTTGATCTAGCGTTGCAGAAATGCAGGTATATGTCCGGTCGCCTCTAGCGTGTCGCCTTTGCAGTCAGGCGGAGATGGCAATTCGTCGTTATTATTGCCGTTACGTTTATGCTTATGTTTCGGCTTGGCTGATGATGCCGGTTTTTTCTCAGGTTTAACGCTGTCGGTTTTCGCATCTTTAGCGGCTGGTTTTTTACCACGGCCTTTTGGCTTTTTCCCGGCATCTTTTGCCGGTGATTCTGAATCGTCAGGCTGGGCATCGCCAGCGTCACCAATAAGCGGGATGGCTTTACCAATCAGACTTTCGATCGCCCCGACATAGCGTTTATCATCCTTGCCAGCGGCAATCGTAAAGGCACGACCAGACTTGCCAGCGCGCCCCGTACGGCCAATACGATGGACATAATCTTCGGCATTGGTTGGCACATCAAAATTGAAAACATGGCTAAGGCCAGCGATATCGAGCCCACGCGCCGCCACGTCAGAGGCAATCAGCAAAGGCACGTCACCATTTTTGAATTTGTCCAGCGCTTCGAGGCGGGCTGACTGGGTCATGTCGCCATGCATGGCTACCGCCGAAAAACCATGTTTTGTAAGCGATTTTACCAAGGTTGATATATCGCGTTTGCGGTTACAGAAAATAACGGCATTTTTTACCGTTTCCGCCCGCAACAGATCGCGCAGAACGGCGCGTTTATTTTTCGTGTCGGTCCATTGCAGATGCTGTGCCACGGTTTCTGCCGTCGAGGCAGGAGGCGCCACTTCGATGATTTTCGGATTGCTGACAAATTTATTGCTGATTTTGTGGATATCATCAGACAAGGTTGCCGAGAAAAACAGCGTCTGACGCAATGGTGGCAATAAGCTGACGATGCGCTCTACATCGGGAATGAAACCCATATCAAGCATGCGGTCTGCTTCGTCAATCACCAGAATCTTGACATCATTCAGCATGACCTTGCCACGCTCAAAATGATCCAGCAGGCGGCCGGGGGTAGCGATGAGCACATCGACACCTTTATCAAGCGCGGCGTTCTGGTCGGCAAAGCTGACACCACCAATCAAAAGCGCCATGCTAAGCTTGTGATGCGTGCTGAATTTTTCAAAAGATTCGGCAACCTGGGCGGCAAGTTCGCGTGTCGGTGCCAGAATAAGCGAACGCGGCAGGCGCGCCTTGGCGCGGCCAGATGCCAGTATGTCGATCATGGGCAAGGTAAAGGAGGCGGTTTTGCCTGTGCCAGTCTGGGCTGAACCCAGAATGTCGCGCCCCATCAGTACGACAGGGATTGATTTTTCCTGAATTGGAGTGGGGCTTTCGTAACCTAAATCGGCTACAGCCTGACTAAGCTCATCACTGAGGCCGAGTTCAGAAAATTTCAAGGACGACTTCCTTTGAACATTTATAAAGCGAATAATGGATGCCAGATAAATTTCTGCTACCAAACTATCTGAGGCGGTGATACAGAGGAAACGTCGTAAGGTCAATCTTTCATTCAGTTAAGCCGCATTATATGACCCAATTTACCCCTGTTTTCATTCCGGGTTTGCTATGTACCGCAGATTTGTTTGCCGCGCAGCTTGCCCATTTTGACAGCATCCAAAAAGCGCACATGATCGCCGATACGCTGCAAGATGACACGATTGCCGACATGGCCGAGCGGGCGCTTGCCATATCGGACGGTATGATATTGCCGGTTGGCTTGTCGATGGGCGGCTATGTGGCTATGGAAATGGCGCGCCGTGCACCAGATCGCATCGCCGGGCTGGCATTGCTGAATACCACCTGCCGGATCGATAGTGCGGCACATCGCAGACAGCGCGAACAGGCCATAAAGCTGGCGCATAGTGACCGTTTCAAGGGGGTGACACGGCATCTTTTGCCGCGTTTGCTATCGCCGGATGCGGTGCATGACCCGCAGATAGCCAACCGTGTGCTGAACATGGCCGAAGCGGTGGGGCGGCAAGCCTTCATCCGGCAACAGACGGCGATCCTTGGTCGGCAAGACCAGAAAGAGACGCTAGGGGGATTTCGGCAACCCATGCTGATTTTATGCGGCACGTTGGATGTGCTGACGCCGCCCAAGCTGTCTGATGAAATGGCCGCGCTATGCCCGCATGCCGATTATGTCTTGCTTGATGGTGTGGGGCATTTATCGACTATGGAAGCCGAAAGTGCGGTTGCCGATGCCTTGCAGACCCTATTTGCAAAAGTTGATGCGGAATTTGGTGATCGCTAAACGTCGAGATTGGCCAGCGCATCTTCGGCATGATCGCGGATATAGCCAAAGCGAAGTTCGGCCTTTTTGCCCATAAGCGTATTGACCAGCTGATCAGTATTACGCCGCAGATCGGCACCAACGGTATCACGTTGCGGCAATTCGACCTTGAGCAGGCGGCGGCTATCCGGATTCATGGTGGTTTCCTTGAGCTGGGCAGGTGGCATTTCGCCAAGTCCCTTAAACCGGCTGATATCGATTTTGCCACGCTTGTCAAAACCGGATTCCAGCAATTCGTCGCGTTGTTCATCATCCAGCGCATACAAGGTCTTACCTCCCTGATTAATGCGATAAAGCGGCGGCTGCGCCAGATATAGGCGCCCCGCTTCGATCAGTTGCGGCATTTCACGATAGAAATAGGTCATCAGCAAGGCCGCGATATGCGCGCCGTCAACATCGGCGTCCGTCATGATGACAACCCGCCCATAGCGCAGATCATCAAGCTTGAAATCCTTGCCAGACTTGACACCAAGAGCCAGTGCCAGATCGGATAATTCCTGATTGGCGCTGAGCTTTTCGACGGTGGCACTGGCCACATTCAAAATCTTGCCGCGCAGGGGCAATACCGCCTGCGTTTTGCGGTTGCGTGCCTGTTTTGCCGAACCACCCGCCGAGTCGCCCTCGACAAGAAATAATTCGGTCAGATCGATATCATTTGACGTGCAATCCGCCAGCTTGCCCGGCAGACGCAGACGCCGCGTTGCCGATTTACGCGCAACTTCCTTTTCCTTTTTGCGCCGCTTGCGTTCTTCGGCACGTTCGATTGCCGCCTCAAGCAGAAAGGTGGCGCGCGCCGAGTCGGCAGATAGCCAATGTTCAAAGCGGTCGCGTACCGCCTGTTCGGTCATGCGGGTGGCATCGGTCGACACAAGCCGGTCTTTGGTCTGTCCCTGAAATTGCGGATCGCGCAAGAATACCGACAGCATGACGCCGGTATTGGCCAGCACGTCATCGGCGGTCAGGTCTGCCGCCTTGCGGTTGCCAGCCAGATCGCCGTAATTGCGCAGGGCGCGCACGATCGCCTGACGAAAGCCGGTTTCATGCGTGCCGCCCGATGGCGTTGGCACAGTGTTACAATAGGAATGGAAAAAGCTGTCTTCGCCCGCCCCAAGCCAGGTGATCGCCCATTCGAATTTCTGGCCGTCAAGTTCGGCAAGTTCGGCAAAGGGGGTCGAGACCATTAAGGCCTTGTCGCGCGTCGCGTCATTCAGATAATCGGCAAGCCCGCCCGGATAATGCAGAACAGCCTCGGCTGGCACCGGATCATTTTCGGCCAGCAAGGCAGGATCGCATTGCCATCTGATTTCAACACCGGCAAACAGATAGGCTTTTGATCGCGCCATCCGGTACAGGGTGGCAGGGCGGAAACGCGCCTTTTCCCCAAAGATTTCGGTATCCGGCGTAAAGGTTACGGTGGTGCCGCGCCGGTTGGGTGCGCTACCAATTTCATCGAGGCTGTCCAGCGGTTTGCCGCGCGAAAAAGACTGCCGGTACAGCTTTTTGTCTCGCGCGATCTCTACCGACAGCGCGCTCGATAATGCATTCACCACCGATGCGCCAACACCATGCAGACCGCCCGAAGTCGCATAGGACTTGCCGGAAAACTTTCCCCCCGCATGCAGGGTTGTCATAATCACCTCAACGGCGGATTTATCGGGAAATTTGGGATGTTTGCCTGTTGGCATGCCGCGGCCATTATCACGGATCGACAGGGTGCTGGCCGATTGCAGATGAAAATCGATGCGGTTGGCATGACCCGCGACCGCCTCATCCATCGAATTATCCAGAATTTCGGCCGCCAGATGATGAAAGGCGCGTTCGTCAGTGCCGCCAATATACATGCCCGGTCGGTGGCGCACAGGCTCTAGCCCTTCAAGCACCTCAATATTCGACGCATCATAATTGTCATCGGATGCCGCATTGCCAAACAGGTCAGACATATTCAACTCGTATCAGGTTGGTTCAACTCATATCAGATTGGAACAGAATGCGGTCAGGCCACTATCTGCAAGATAGTCCATTACTACCGTATATTGCGGTGAATATAAAGCCTTACCGCCATATATTGCGATGCCGAGGTTAACGTTTTCTTAAAAATTAGTTGTTACTCTGGAGGCGAAACAAATTTCAGGGGAACAAAATGTCATTGAAGCAACAATTTGGTGCCATGGCGGCATTATTAATATTGGCTGGGTGTGCATCCGAGTCACCCAGCATTGATATTTCCGGTTATGCACCGGTGATCGATGTCAAAGGGCAGGGCTATGATGTAGCTACCTATAATCAGGATCTGGATGAATGCCGGATGTTGGGGATGCGGGTGCAAGCAACTTATGAAGCACAACGCAAAAAGGAAATTGAGGATGCACAGAAATCAGCGTTAATTGGTGCGCTGGTTGGTGCTGTTATTGGTCAAGTTGTTGGTGATACTAATGATTATCACACTGGCCGTTCGGCAACCGCAGGGGCAATTTATGGTGGTGCGATTGGCGCGGCGTCAGGTGCGAATAACATTGATTATTCAAGAACTATTGCCAAATTTGGTCCAACAGGCGTGGTTGATCGTTGTATGAATGACCGTGGCTATAAAATCCTATCTGCCGAGGGCTTTGGTGGGGGATGATGCAAATGTGCAGGTTTGTGGGTCTGTCTAAAGCTATTGTGATAGGTTTGGTTGCTTTTTCGAGTTCGGCAATCGCTGAGGTAACTATCCAGACACATAAAGATTGGCAAGTTAGGTTGATCGTTGATGATTTTACCGATGAGGAGAGGGTTGTTCTAAACACAATTGTCGATGATGTTGAAGATGATTTTTCACGTAAACGTGGAATAGTTCTCATCGGTTCACAGATTACGCAGCAGAAAACAAATGACATGCTTGTGATCAAATGTGACAAGTCAAATACCAAGCCTTATGTTGTTATTCTTACCAACAAGAGAATAAACGGTGACGGCACGCGAAATATTGAATATCGGGTGGATAAAAGGGCACCACAAAAGACATTAATGAAAACCAATGAAAACTATTTGATGCTGTTGAATCATCGAAAAGCTAGCCAATTTATAAATAACATTCGGTCAGGAAAACGGCTCATTGGTCGCTCTAGTGATAGATAGGCAGGATATATCAACTTCAAAATTCCGATTGAAGGATTCAGTGATGTTGAAAGTGAACTATATCGATATTGCAAACCGCATTAGGAAGTGTTTCTTAAACAAAGGCATTCAATTCAAACATTTGTGATAACAGGAAATTGGGTGTTGGCGATCAAGTATACTAAGCCACACCAGCCACGTTTTTTTCAATTGCTTCTGCGAGATGTTCGCCTTGAAACCTAAAGTTCAATCGGTCGCTCTCAAGGTCTGTCTTGTTACGTTTGTCAGGTAACGAGCAAATTGCGCTGTTAACACCGACGAAATACTCAACTTTGCTTTTTCCTGATCGGCTTATAGCTAGGGTGTCACGATGTCCCGAAACCGAGTTTATCTTTCCAAGTTGATATTCTAGACTTCTCGATGATCCGATGAAAATCAGTCGTTTGGACGTGATGGATAATTC
>JBMZPN010000033.1:0-12948 GCA_049620845.1 Puniceispirillum sp. (SeqCode) | reverse complement strand
TGGTCATGAGGATCATCTAGGTGCCATTCCATATCTTTGGAGTAGTCTTGGTTGTCCTATCTGGGGCAGTGCTTTTACTCTGGCATTGTTGCGTCGTAAACTTGCCGAGTCGCGAAATGACTTTGATATCCCATTACACGAAATGGGTATGAATGCGGTTGAAAAAATCGGCGCATTTGAGATTGAGATGATCGGTCTAAACCATTCCATTCCTGACCCCGCTGCTTTGGCAATCCGTACTGAAGCTGGAACTGTTTTGCATACGGGCGACTGGAAATTTGACAAGACGCCAGTTCTTGGCATGGACACGGATAAAGACCGGCTTGGCAAGCTTGGAGATGAAGGTGTGCTGGCCATGGTTGGTGATTCGACCAACGCCATGGTTGAGGGGCATACCGGTTCTGAGTCGGAAGCGCGTGAGGGGCTGACTGATGCCATAGCTGCGGCAAAAGGCCGTGTGGCAGTAACATGTTTTGCCAGCAATGTGGCACGCATCGACTCGATCGTGAAAGCGGCGCAGGCGAATGATCGTTCGGTTGCTATTGTTGGCCGCGCTCTGAACCGGGCTATTTCTGCCGCGCGTGAAGTCGGTTACTTGCTTGATTTGCCCGATTTTGTGCCTGAGGGTGATATCAATCTGCTACCTCGTGAAAATGTCGTTATTATATGTACCGGTACGCAGGGTGAACCGCGCGCTGCCATGGCCAGAATTGCCGCTGGAGCACATGAGTCCGTGTCACTAGATCCGGGTGATACGGTGATTTATTCGTCTCGACAGATTCCGGGTAATGAAAATGCAATCAGCCGTGTTCAAGACATGCTGATACGCCGTAAAATCAACCTGATTACCGATGAGGATGCGCCTGTGCATGTATCTGGTCATCCGTCGCGTGATGAAATGGTTGAGATGTACAGCCTCGTAAGACCCAAAATCGCCATTCCCGTACATGGCACGGCACGGCATCTTGTCGCGCATGCCGAACTGGCCGAAAGCTGTCAGGTAGCACAGACAATCCTGCCTGATAATGGTGCTGTTATTAAGCTGAATGACGACACGGTAAAGATTATCGATAACGTACATACAGGGGCCATGACTCATGAACGCGGCTCGATCATCGATATGCAAGCCGATATGCTGCGTGCGCGGCGGCGTATGTTGTGGAATGGCAGTGTGACTGTCAGTCTGGTGCTGAACCGGACAGGGAATATCTGTATGGTGCCAGCCATAAGCCAGACAGGATTAGGCGAAGGTGAAAAGGCCGATGACTATATCGCCGCGGCGTCTCTGGCAGTCGAAGATGCGGTTGACGAGCTTGGCAAATCGGCGCGTAAGAACGATGCTTCGGTTGAGGAAGTCGCCGGACAGGCAGTACGCCGTGTCGCACGAAGCATGTTTGGATTGCGGCCGATTACACATGTCCATATCATGCGCGTAAACCAAGAGGATTTGATGGCATGATTGGCCGCATAAATCATATCGCAATTGCCGTGCCCGATGTCGAAAAGGCAGCAACCTATTGGCAGGAAGCGCTGGGCGCAGATGTTAGTGCTGTTGAAAGTCTGCCTGAGCATGGTGTGCGTATCGTTTTTGTCGATGCACCAAATGGTAAAGTTGAACTTATGGAGCCATTAGGCGCTAAATCGCCAATCGCGGCGTTTCTGGAACGTAATCCAGATGGTGGTATGCATCATATTTGTTACGAGGTTTCGGACATTATTGGCGCCCGTGATCATTTGATTGCCAAAGGGGCGCGTGTGCTTGGCGACGGTATTCCCAAAAAGGGCGCGCATGGTAATCCGGTATTGTTCTTACATCCAAAGGATTTCAACGGCACCTTGATTGAACTTGAAGAGGTGCGTTAGGGCAGGTCATGGATATTGTATCGGGTATTGTGGTTTATGTTCTTTTGTGGTGGTGGGTATTTTTAATGTCATTGCCATTTGGGGTAAAAGCGCCAAAAAATATTGAAACAGGGCACGCTACATCTGCACCAGAACGCCCCATGATATGGCGTAAAATAGGTGTGACAACAATTATCGCTGCCATTTTATTCACCATTGTTTACTGGGTTATTGATTCGGGGACGATATCGCTAGATAAGCTTTAATAAGCTCACCCGCGACGACCTGTCGCAGGTGATATAAATGCGGCATGAATAGTAATTTCCATGCGTGTCTAATGGCTCTGAAACCTATGTATAGCCAAGAAAAACAAGCTCAAAAAGAAAAAGCAAGGCTAACGCCTTGCCTTTCAAATTAACCGCCAATCTGCGTTGGCTTTCTCACTCCCTAAACCCGGTCTTTGCAACCTGTTAATATTACGCTAAGCAATAAAACATCGTTTGTCGACATAAAATTATTCCTTTTTTAATAAAATAGTCATTCACACGCATTATTTGTAGCAAGACAGATTGAATTAGCTATTTGGGGGTAATCTGGCAACGTTAATCAGATCGTTGTTTAATGATGTTTTACTGTGCTACAGAGTTCTTGATTCGAGCCTGTGTTTCTCATTAGCAGGGCTGATTAAGAAAAGGGATTTCTATGACCACGAATGCAAACATCTATCTTGCATCAGACCATGCCGGTATTGAATTACGTAGCGCGGTGGCTGCGCATATTGAAGCTCAAGGTTTCCATGTGGTTGATCTTGGTCCGGTTGATGGTACTTCGGTTGATTATCCGGATTATGGTGAAAAGCTAGCCATGGCATTATCCAAAGATACTGATGCACGTGGCGTTGCTATTTGCGGAAGCGGTATAGGTATTTCAATCGCCGTAAACCGTTTCCCATGGGCACGCGCCGCTTTGGTTAATACTGTTGAGGCGGCTTGTTTATCGCGTGAGCATAACAATGCAAATGTGATCGCACTTGGTGAACGGCTGATAAGTCAGGAAACAGCGCTTGCTTGTATTGATGCGTTTCTTACCACTGATTTTTTGGGTGGTCGTCATGCAAGGCGGGTAGACAAGTTGTCTAAATTATCGTCCTAGATTGGACGAAATAGTGTCGTAAATGAAATGTGCACTATAGCAATAACATGTGTAATTATTCGGCTCCCCCTGTCGAGCAATGGTCATCGGGACCACATTAAACGAAGGAGATGATTATGGACGATTTAAAGAGAACAATACCATCATTCGTAATGGACGGTTTTTTCTCAGCCCCTCTGAAGGATACTGATCCTGAAGTAGCGGCGGCATTGGGTCATGAACTTGTGCGCCAGCAGGATCAGATCGAAATGATCGCATCCGAAAATATTGTCAGCACGGCAGTCATGGAAGCACAGGGGTCAATATTTACAAACAAATATGCCGAGGGTTATTCAGGGCGCCGTTATTATGGTGGCTGTGAATATATGGATGTTGTCGAGACATTGGCGATTGAACGAGCCAAGACGCTGTTCAATTGTAACTTTGTCAATGTGCAGCCACATTCAGGTGCACAGGCAAATCAGGCGGTATTTCTGAGTCTGCTTAAACCGGGTGATACAATTCTGGGCATGTCGCTAGCCGCCGGTGGGCATTTGACGCATGGTGCGGCACCGAACCTGTCGGGTAAATGGTTTAATGCCGTGCAATATGGGGTCGATCCTGAAACATCGTTGATTGACTATGATGATCTGCAGAAATTGGCCGAAGAATGCAAGCCGCAAATGATTCTGGCAGGTGGTTCGGCTTATCCTAGAACACTTGATTTTGAAAAGTTCCGTGAAATTGCTGACTCGGTCGGTGCCTATTTAATGGTCGATATGGCGCATATTTCTGGTCTGGTTGCCGCAGGTGCGCATCCTAGTCCGCTTCCGCATGCCCATGTTGTGACATCAACTACGCACAAAACATTACGTGCGTCACGCGGTGGCATTATCCTGTCTAACGACGAAGCGCTTGGCAAGAAGATCAATTCAGCTGTTTTCCCCGGTCTTCAGGGTGGCCCGTTGATGCATGCGATCGCTGGTAAGGCTGTTGCCTTTGGTGAGGCAATGCGGCCAGAATTCAAACAATATATCGACTCGGTTGTTGAAAATGCACGGGTGCTGTCTGAAACATTGATTGAGCGTGGTGCGGCGATTGTTGCTGGTGGTACAGACACACATCTGACTTTGGTCGATTTGCGCCCCAAGGGGTTGACTGGTGATATCACCGAAGTATCGCTTGAGCATGCAGGGATCACCTGTAACAAAAATGGCATTCCGTTTGATCCGCAACCACCAATGGTGACATCGGGTGTGCGCCTAGGCACGCCGGCAGGCACTACCCGTGGCTTTGCGCGCGAAGAGTTTATCGAGATAGGTCACCTGATTGGTGATGTGTTCGATGGGTTGGCGGAAAATCCAGATGATAATAGTGCGGTTGAGGCCGTTGTACGTGAAAAAGTACGCGGACTATGTCGGGCTTTCCCAATCTATCAATAGTGTGTACAATCATGCCTACCTCAATATGTAGCGTAGGTATGGGAAATGATTTGTCCGTTTTGTGCTAGTGAAGACACGCAAGTAAAGGACTCGAGACCTTGTGAAGACGGCGCCGCGATCCGGCGTCGCCGCTTCTGTGGTGCATGTGGGTCACGCTTTACAACATTTGAGCGTGTTCAGTTGCGTGAAATTATGATCGTCAAGCGTAATGGTCGCAGATCGCTTTTTGATCGTGAAAAGCTTGAACGATCATTTGAGATTGCTCTTCGCAAGCGCGATGTCGACCCCGATGATAAGGCAAGGTCAATCAATCAGATTGTGCGTCAGCTTGAAAGTCATTCTGATGGGGATGTGCCAAGCCAACTTGTTGGCGAGTTGGTTATGACGGCATTGAACCAGCTCGATCATGTAGCCTATATAAGATATGCATCGGTATATCGAAACTTTGGAGAAGCCAAAGATTTTGAAGCCTTTGTTGAAAAAGAACTTGGTGACTAACATCCCCGCAAAAAACATTGATCAAAAATGGATGCGTTACGCACTTTCCGAAGCCCGCAAGGCTGTTGGACGTAGCGCCGAAAACCCGCCAGTTGGCTGTGTCATTGTTGCAGCGTCCGGTGAACTTGTGGGGGTGGGGCATACGGCGCGAACCGGACGACCACATGCCGAAACAGTGGCTTTGGCCATAGCAGGGGCACAGGCACGTGATGCTACCGCCTATGTCACGCTTGAACCCTGTGCCCATCATGGGCAGACGCCACCATGCGCTGCCGCATTGATTGAATCGGGCATTCGGCGTGTTGTCATAGCCCAGCAAGATCCGGACAGGCGTGTGAATGGCCAAGGCGTTGCCATGCTTCAGGCGGCCGGTATTGAGGTTGCCACCGATATTGCCAGTGAAATGGCTTTTTCAGTTATGCAGGGATTTCTGCATCGCATACAGCATAAGCGCCCGCTTGTTACAATCAAGACAGCGACATCACTGGATGGTGGCATTGCCCTAGGTGATGGCCGCAAAATCTGGCTTACATCACCGCCAATGCGGCGATATGTGCATCTGCTTCGAAGTAAATCCGATGCGATTTTGACAGGCATAGGCACGGTTCTGGCAGATGATCCGGAAATGACCTGCCGCTTGCCCGGACTGGAGCAGGATAGTCCATTGCGCTTTCTGCTGGACAGCCAGCTTCGGTGCCCGCCTGATGCCAAGATTCTACGAAATAATGATGGTGCACCAACGGTGATTTTCTGTGCTGATACGGCTTCCTCCGAGGCAAGGGAAGCACTTGAGAAAGCTGGTGCAGATATTGTGCCGGTTGCTGTCGTTTCATCACAAGATGATGGCACTCATAAGCGTCTGGATTTGTCCGAAATATTGCATTATCTGGGAAATGCGGGGGTGAACAATCTACTTGTCGAAGCGGGTAGTGCGATTGTGACCAGCGTGATTGCTGCTGACGCTGCCGATTTTATTCATTGGACACAAAGCCAACATTTATTAGGTAGTGACGCTATTCCTGCCATATCACCGTTAAAGCTGGTGGCTTTGCCGGAGCAAACGCGATATACCGAGACGCATCATCAGCAAATCGGACGGGATCGCCTGACCATTCTGGCAAAATCTCTCTAGACTGACGAAATCAGAAGTAACGGATGTTTTGATGTTTACAGGAATTATTACCGGACAAGGCCAGATACTTGATATCAATGATGCAGGCGACCGGCAGTTGACCATTGGATGTGACTGGGATTGCGCCTCGATTGATATTGGCGCCTCAATTGCCTGTTCGGGGATTTGCCTGACTGTGGTAGCACGTGATGCTGATAGCTTTCAGGTTGAGGCATCATCTGAAACCATGTCTGTGACAACGCTTGGTGACTGGCAAAAAGGCGACATAATCAACCTTGAACGCGCGCTTCGTATGGGAGATGAGCTTGGCGGGCATATTGTGTCCGGTCATGTTGATGGGCTGGCTGAAGTGCTGTCGATCACGCCTGATGGTGATAGCCACGTTATCAGATTTCGTGTGCCAGCTGATCTGGCGATGTTTGTGGCTGCAAAGGGGTCAGTTACATTAGATGGCGTGTCCTTGACAGTGAATGATGTCACTGACGATAGCTTTACCATCAATGTAATTGCGCATACATGGGACGTAACACAATTTGGCGCGCTTACGGTCGGTCAGAAAATGAATATGGAAATAGATATGCTGGCGCGCTATGTTGCGCGTCTGCATGGCCTAATTAAGGAAACAAAATAATGAGTCAGTCCGGCAAACAAGATTTACCCGCATTATCACCTATTGAAGATGTCATTGCTGATGCCAAGCAAGGCAAGCTGTTTATCCTGATTGACGATGAAGATCGCGAAAATGAAGGCGATCTTTGTGTCTTGGGTGAATGGGTAACCCCAGAGAATATTAACTTCATGGCCAAATATGGACGGGGGCTTATTTGCCTAGCCTTGCCACGTGAAAGAACTGACGCACTTGGTTTGGGCATGATGGAACGGCGAAATGAGTCGCGCCATCAGACAGCGTTTACTGTTTCGATCGAAGCACGTGAGGGTGTCACAACTGGTATTTCGGCGGCAGATCGCGCCCATACTATCCGTACGGCGATTGACCCACAGCGAAGTGAAAAAGATATCACCACACCAGGTCATATTTTCCCGCTTATCGGACGTGATGGGGGAACCCTTGTACGGGCGGGTCATACCGAAGCCGTTATTGATATCGCCAGGGCGGCTGGTTCGGAAACCCCGTCGGGTGTCATTTGCGAGATCATGAAAGATGATGGTGAAATGGCGCGCCTCAGCGATCTGTTGCCTTTTGCCAAGGAACATGATTTGAAAATCGGCACGATTGCTGATTTGATTGCGTGGCGTCGGACGAATGAAACGCTGGTTCAACGGTCAGTCGAGACGGATTTTGCCTCGCGAACAAGTGGTTCATGGCGCATGATTATCTATGTCAACACGATCTCGAATGTAGAACATATCGCGCTTGTAAAAGGTGATATTTCTGGCGATGATCCGATACTTGTCAGAATGCATGCGCTTGACTTGATGTCTGACGTACTTGGTGAGTCCTCGTCTTTCCGGAATGGTCGTGAGCTGGAAACAGCCATGCATACGATTGAAGAGCATGGACGCGGCATTGTTGTTGTGTTGCGCGAGTCATCAAATGCCAGCCTGTCTTCGATGGTAAGCCAGCGTGTGATGCAGGATACCCAAAGTGGTGATAACCCGGGGCATGATTTGCGTGAATATGGTGTTGGTGCGCAAATCCTTGGTGATCTGGGTGTCTCAAAAATGGTGCTGATATCAAATTCAAAGCCAAATGTTATCAGTATTGAGGGATATGATCTGGAAATTGTTGACTGGAAACCGCTGAATGGAAAGGGGCAGTAATGTCGGGACATTTTCTTATTATTGAAGCGCGCTTTTATGGCGCGATAGCCGATGCCCAAAAAGCAGGTGCCATTGCCGCCCTTGAAGAAAAAGCGGCAACATACGAAATTATTTCAGTGCCAGGGGCATTGGAAATTCCAGCTGCGATTGCATTTATGGCGTCTAGCGACAGAGGCTTTGACGGATATGTGGCGCTTGGCTGTGTCATTCGTGGTGAGACAAGCCATTATGACACTGTCTGTAATGAATCGGCACGTGGTCTTATGGATTTGGCGCTGGCAGAAAATCTGGCTATCGGCAATGGCATTATCACCGTTGAAGATGAAGATCAGGCGTGGGCACGTGCGGATCAGAATCGCAAGGACAAGGGTGGGGATGCTGCTCGCGCCGCACTGGCAATGGCAAAATTAAAACAAGAAATCGGTATCTGATCGTATGGCAAAAGACAATGCTGAACTGAAGCCTGTTCCTGTGCGCCGCCGATCCGCATCGCGCGTGTCTTCGATTCAGATATTATATCAATCCCAGATTACCGATCGTACCTCGGTCGATTTTGCACCAGATTACCTGATGCATTATGCACCTGATGTATCCAAGTCTTTCCGCGTCAAGGATCTGGATCATGAACATCTAAATGCCCTTTACACAGGTGTTGAAAAAGAGATGGCAGTGCTGGATGAAGATATTGCCAGTTCTTTGGCAAGTGGGTGGAGTCTGGATCGCCTGCCATTAATTGAACTGACTTTGCTGCGATGCGGTGCTTATGAATTACGTTTCATGCCGCATATACCAGCGCGCGCCGTGGTCAGCGAATATGCTGCTATCAGCGATGCATGTGGCTGTGAAGTTGCATTTGTAAATGCCGTGCTTGACCGTTTGTCACGCATTGTGCGGGCGGTCGAAATGGGCACCGCCTGAAGGTGCAGACTGCCTACTCTTCGGTTGCGCGGCGCCGCTTAAGATTCTTGAAAATCTGATCGATTACGCCATAGGTGTTACCAGGTGTCGGTGTCTTTTCGTCAATATGGGCTATCGATACGCCTGAGGCTTCATCCAGCACATCTACGGCGCGGACAATATCGTTATTGTCTAGCGTAAACATAACCACCGTGCGGCTGGTCGTTTCATTAATGCCAGCTACAGGCTCTTCCATCGTTTGAGAGACATAGTATGTTTTGCCAGACCCAAATGCACCATCGAAGCTAGGTTTGCCAAGAATGAAAATCAAATCTGATTTTGTACTTGTGCCAAGTTCGATTTTTGCCAGTTCGGCTTCATCAATGCTGTGCCCATGTGAACTTATACGCGATTCACATCCACTAGTGCCTAACATCGTGATGCTCAACAGGCCTAAAGTAAAAAGTGTGCGTAAAACGGGTTTGGGTGCAAATGTTCGTCTGGTCATAGTCGCGTTCCTAGGATATAGACATGCGTAGCCAAATAGTTAGCCAACATAACGAGATGTTTGCAAAATGAACAGTAAAGAAAATGGATGGCTGAAACAAATACTAGGTTTTGGCAGCAGAAAACAGGAATCTGTTGCTGAAAATCTATATGCGCAAGCGATTGCGATTGCCAGAACGCCCAAAATCTACATTGATTATGGTGTGACTGATGATGTTGATGGCCGCTTTGATGCCCTTTGTCTGGTTGTGATGCTGGTAATGCGGCGTCTCAAGGAAATTGATGGGGGTAAGGACATCAGTCAGGAACTCTTCGATTCGATGTTTGCCGATATGGATTTGTCGTTGCGTGAAATGGGGGCAGGTGACATTGGCGTATCAAAACGCGTTCGTGTCATGGCCGAGGGTTTTATGGGACGGCTGGAAAATTATGCCTCAGCTCTCGATAAGGGTGATGATGAAATGCTTGCTCAGGCGCTTGCACGTAATCTCCTTCGTACACCGGAGAACATGGATCAAGCGGTGCAAAGTGGCTTAGTTGGCTTTGTAAGGAAACTGGCAGCAAAAATTGATTCGGTGGCAGAACAAGACATGCGGGCAGGTAAGATGCATATTGAGCTTTGAATCAGACAGTTTCGATTAGATGACAAATATAATAATATGATGAATGGCGACTGTCGGTGTAATAAAGTCGCCTGACAGCCTTACGAATGGTTTTTTAAATGCCTGTTTTTTCTTTATCTGCCGAACTTGATCCGGACAATATCAAGCCAGACGCTACTTATAAATGCAAAATCGTTCCCTCAGATGACGAGGTGAACATGTTGCTGTCACGCTTTGATTATATTGCGGTAAATGATCTTGTTGCCACGTTGGAAATTCGTAAAGTCGCCCGTGATTGCTGGGATATTCGTGGCAGATTAACCGCCGATGTTGTGCAAAGCTGTGTTGTAACGGGCAAACCATTACCAGAAAGTGTGGATTTTACGTTAGAAGAACGTTATGTTCGCCTTGTAGACGACATAAGGTCGGTGGAAGTTGATTTAGACGGAGTGGAACCTCTAAAAAACGGCTTTATTGATTTAGGCGAAATGGTCATACAGTCGCTTGCGTTAGCTGTCACAGCATGGCCGCGCGCTACCGACTCGGCTGAATATATCGAGCCTGAGCCAGTAAAAAGTGATCATCCATTTGCTGGATTGGCAGCTATCAAACAGCCAAACAGCAAAAATTGACCTGCAACCGGGAGAGCAGTCTGTCAAAGAATATTAAAATAGCACTCGACGCTATGGGTGGTGATAACGCGCCCGAGATTGTCATCAATGGTGCTGAACTCATAAAACAACGATCGCCCCATATCGACCTTGTTTTTGTAGGTGATGAATCGCAGATTCGTGGTCTATTGGCGCATACTAAAAATCTGGCAGATGCTGAGGTATTACATACCGTTGATGCCGTATCTGCAGATGATACGGCTTCACAAGCTGTTCGCAGAGGCAAAACCACATCAATGTGGTTGGCCATTGCCGAGGTGGCTGATGGTCGTGCTGATGCCATTGTATCGGCGGGTAATACAGGCGCGTTAATGGCGATGTCTAAATTGCAATTTCGCACGATGCCGGGTGTAACCAGGCCAGCTATTGCCGGTTTGCTTCCGTCAGAAAAAGATACTGTATGTATGCTTGATCTGGGTGCAAACCTGGAAGTCGATGAAGAAAATATGGTGCAATTTGCGCTGATGGGACAAGCCTTCTATCACAGCTTGACCGAAAAGGATCGCCCAATTGTTGGCTTGCTGAATGTAGGCGAGGAAGAGCAAAAGGGGCATGAATATCTGCGTCTGGCGTCACAGGAACTTTCTGACCCTGAACTTGGTGTGAATTATTACGGTTTTATCGAAGGATCCGACCTTGTTAAGGGCGATGTCGATGTCGTCGTTGCCGATGGGTTCTCGGGTAATATAGCATTGAAAACTGCCGAAGGTGTTGCGCATCTGCTGTCATCTTTTCTGCGTCGTAGTTTTACCTCGAGTATAATGTCAAAGCTTGGTTATCTGCTGGCGCGTTCTTCGATGAAAGAATTGCGTAGAAAAATGGATCCGCGGCGTTATAACGGCGCGGTTTTTCTTGGCCTGAATGGTATTGCTGTTAAATCGCATGGTGGCACCGACGCGCTGGGCTTTTCAAATGCTATTGATGTCGCGGCGAATTTGGTGGATCACGGTTTCATACCGGATGTCAGTAGTGCTATTGAAAAAGCTGCCGCTATAAGAGAAAAAAGGAAGTTATCAGATGGCGAATAAGGCTGTTTTAATGACATCCGTTGGTTCGTATTTGCCCGAGAAGGTAGTTACAAACAAAGATCTTTCAACTTATGTTGATACCAGTGATGAATGGATTCGCCGCCGGACTGGGATCACGCAGCGCCATGTCGTTGGCGAAGGTGAAAAGACTTCAGACCTTGCGCGCAAAGCCAGCCTTGAAGCTTTGGTAAATGCTGGCCTGACAGGCGCAGATATCGATTTGATCATTGTCGCAACATCAACACCGGACGACACCTTTCCGTCAAACGCGACCAAGTTACAATATCAAATTGGCGCGACGACTGCGGTTGCATTCGATATTCAGGCAGTCTGTGCCGGATTTATCTATGCTCTGGATGTTGCTGATGCCATGCTGCAATCAGGGCGTGGCAAGCGTGCTCTGGTTGTTGGCGCGGAAAGTTTTTCAAAAATCCTTGACTGGAAAGACCGTTCAACATGTGTGCTTTTTGGCGATGGCGCGGGTGCAGTCGTGCTTGAGGTTGCATCTGATGCCGGTGATTTCGGCATTAGGTCGTCAATTCTTCATGCTGATGGCAACTATCGTGATATTCTTTATGTGGATGGTGGGCCATCAAGCACGAATGACGTGGGTCATGTGCGCATGGAGGGCAAAGAGGTTTTCCGTCATGCGGTTGAAAAGCTGTCAGCCGTAATGGATGAAGTGTTGGCAGCAGCTGATATGTCAGCCGCCGATGTTGACTGGCTGGTGCCACATCAGGCTAATATTCGTATTATCGATGGCATGCAACGTAAAATGAACCTGCCGAAAGACCGTGTTGTCCGCACCGTTGACCGGCATGCAAATACGTCAGCCGCCTCAATTCCTCTGGCTCTTGCAGATGCCGTGCGAGATGGACGTATCAAGAATGGACATGTTCTTGCGCTTGAAGCGATAGGCGGCGGTCTTGTATGGGGGGCTGCTTTGGTAAAGTACGGTCGTCCGCAACAATAGATAAATTTTTGCCAACTTTTTCGTGCAATGTTGATTTTTTTTTGATTAGATATAATCATTGAAGTATAAAATTGCCGTCAGATTGATTTGTAGAATTGACGCTAGTGAGGAAAGAAAGTAGCTTTTTAGTATGTCAAAGACCTTAACACGCGCTGATCTCACCGAAGCTGTTTACCGTAGCGTCGGACTCTCAAGAAACGAATCCTCCGATCTGGTGGAGGCAGTTATTGAAGAGATTTGCTCTTGTCTTGAGTCAAATGAAGAGGTCAAACTATCATCGTTTGGCACTTTTTCGGTTCAATCAAAGACCGAGCGTGTTGGCCGTAATCCCAAAACAGGTGTTGAAGCAGTTATCACACCACGTCGGGTGCTGTCTTTCAAGCCTTCACATATCCTTAAGAACCGTGTTGATGGGTCACTATGACGGGTAAGGCTGACGACGC
>JBMZPN010000032.1:0-13662 GCA_049620845.1 Puniceispirillum sp. (SeqCode) | reverse complement strand
GTGCCACCTTCTTCATACCCGATATAACCAGGTGGCGCACCAACTAAACGCGATACCGAATGCTTTTCCATATATTCGGACATATCAATGCGCAAAACCGCCGCATCATTATCGAACAGAAATCCTGCCAATGCCTTGGCAAGTTCGGTTTTTCCCACGCCCGTTGGCCCCAGCATCAGAAAACTGCCCATCGGCTGATCGGGATTGGCAAGGCCTGCCCGCGCACGCCGTGTGGCATTTGCCACCGCCGCTACAGCCGCATCCTGACCAATAATCCGCTCGCCAATGATCTTTTCCATAGCCAGCAGTTTTTCGCGCTCGCCTTCCAGCATCTTGTCGACCGGAATGCCTGTCCAGCTGCTGATAACCTCGGCAATATGCTTGCTTGATACCTCTTCATTGACCATATCCGATTTCGATACAGCTTCCTTGGCCGCCGCAATCTCCTGTTCCAGCCCGGGCATGATCGCATAGGTCAGTTCGGCAGCTTTTTCCAGATCACCTTGCCGCTGGGCAACGTCAAGATTATGCCGCGCATCTTCAAGCGCCTGTTGCAAACGTCCCACTTCGCTCATCTGCGCCTTAACCTCATTCCAGGCGTCAGTCAACTTGGCCGATTTATCTTCGAGATCGGCCAGTTCCTTATCAATCGCCTTGAGGCGCTTATTCTGCGCGTCCTTATTTTCCTTCAGCAAAGCCGCCTGCTCTATTTTGAGCTGAATGATATGACGGTCAGTCCGGTCAAGGTCATCAGGCTTACTGTCCGAGCGGATACGCAAATGGCTGGCGGCTTCATCCATCACATCGATGGCCTTATCGGGCAGAAAGCGCTCATTGATATAGCGATGCGACAGACGCGCGGCGGCGATCAGCGCTTCATCGGTAATCCGTACGCCATGATGCAATTCATATTTTTCCTTCAGACCGCGCAGAATGAAGATTGAGTCCTCAACATTCGGTTCATCGACAAAAACCGGCTGGAACCGCCGGGTCAGCGCAGCGTCCTTTTCCACATGCTGGCGATATTCATCCAAAGTGGTGGCACCGATACAGCGTAACTCACCCCGCGCCAAGGCAGGTTTCAGCAGATTTGACGCATCCATGGCGCCATCACTTTTGCCCGCGCCGACAAGCTGGTGCATTTCATCGATAAACAGAATGACTTCGCCATCGCGATCCTGCACCTCCTTGAGAACACCTTTGAGACGCTCTTCAAATTCACCGCGATATTTAGCGCCCGCAACGAGCATGCCCATATCGAGTGACAGCAGGGTTTTATTGGCCAGTGCCTCAGGCACGTCAAAATTAACAATGCGCTGTGCCAGGCCTTCGGCAATCGCTGTCTTGCCAACACCAGGCTGGCCAATCAGAACCGGATTGTTCTTTGTCCGCCGTGCCAGTATCTGGATTGCGCGACGCACTTCGGCATCACGGCCAATAACCGGATCAAGCTTGCCGCGTCGCGCGGCATCTGTCAGATCAGTCGTATAGCGCGATAAAGCATCATACGTGTCTTCGGCCACATCATTATCCGCCGTTCTTCCTTTACGCATTTCGGTAATCGCTTCGGCAAGCCTGTCAGCGGTAACACCTGCGGTGGCAAATATATCTTTCAGACCGCCTTTGGCCATTGCCAGAAGCAATATATCAATCGCAATAAACTGGTCTTTGAACGTTTTGGCTTCGGTTTCGGCAGCTGCCAGAATGCGCGCCAGATCATTATCCATTTGCAACTGGCCTGCACCACTACCAGTAACCACAGGCATCGCAGCCAGACTGGCCTCAAGCGCGGCGCGTAAAGCAGCCCCATCACCACCGGCGCGCCCGATCAGGCTGCGCACCATGACATTTTCGTCGCCCAGCATCGCCAGCAGCACATGTTCGGCTGTAAGGCGCTGATGATTAGCATTCAAAGCTGCATTTTGACCTGCTGTCAAAGCATTGCGCACAAGTGCTGTAAACTTTTCTGTTTGCATCACACATCACCTTTCTTAATCAGAGGGTTGCCGGTAAAAAATTGACGCACCAAACGGTGGCCGGACACCGGCAACTTCCTCGTTTCATGACTTCATGATTAAGACATAGGAATACAGCTTTCATAATTCAATATTCGCACTGTCATTAATCTTCTATCTTGCACATAAAATCTTGCCTATGATGGCGCAACTAAATGGTTTCTGGGCGACAAACGAATAGTCATAATGAAGATTTCAACGCGTGAATTTGTAACTATCGAATGGCGGTTTCTGCTGTTTGGATTGTTGATGGCGCTTTGCTCTTCGCTTGGACAAACCTTTTTCATCTCGCTTTTTTCCAGTGATATACGCGCCGCATTATCGCTTAGCCATGGCGATTTCGGCACCTATTACGCGATCGCCACAACCGCCAGTGCGATCACGCTATTGTGGCTTGGCAAACTGGCCGATGTGATGCGGGTGGAAAAGCTGGCCTTGATGGTGCTGATGTCATTGTCCGGTGCGGCTTTATTTTTCAGTCAGGTGCAGTCGGTCACTATGCTGGTGATCGGGCTGTTCATGTTGCGCCTGTTTGGCCAGGGCATGACAACACACACCTATGCAACGGCGATTGCGCGGCGTTATATCAGCGCGCGTGGCCGGGCGCTGTCCATTGCCCAGCTTGGCCATACGCTTGGCGAGTCTATCGCCCCTGTTAGTGTGGTAACGATGATGCTGGTGGTTGACTGGCGTACAATCTGGATGGTTTTGCCTTTTGGCGCGCTATTTCTGCTTGCCCCCTTTCTGCGCTATCTGACACAGCGCACGCGCTTGCAGGATGGTGGCGGCCTTGAAGGGCTTACCACCCAGAAAGATACCAATAATGCCAGCGCCAATAATGAAAATAGCATGCAAGAGACAGATGTTTTCGGTAATGATACAGGCTTTGGCGGCCGGCATTGGCGGCGGCATGATGTTATTCGCCACAGAACATTCTGGTTTGGCTTATTGTGGCTGAAAGCTGTGCCGTCTTATGTTTTGACAGGCGTCATGTTTCACCAGATTTATCTGGCGGATTTGAAAAATGTGTCACTGGCCAGCTGGACAGCAAATTATGTGCTTTATGCGGTGTTTGCTGTCATTGGGTCACTGGTCGCGGGTCAGCTTGTTGACCGCTTTACCGCACGGCGGGTCGCACCCTATATGATGCTGCCAACGGCGCTTGCCTGTATTTGTCTGTATTTTGCCGACAGTGTCATGGGCATTTCGCTATTTTTCATGCTGTTCGGTCTTGCGGGTGGCACCCCAAATGCCGCAACAACAGCGATCATTGCCGAAGCCTATGGCACCCGCTATCTTGGTGAAATAAAGGCCATTTTCCTACCGATCAGCGTTTTCGGGTCGGCATTATCGCCAATGGTCTTGGGATTGATGATTGATCTTGGCGGCGGGCTGGAAATGATTCTGGGATCTTGCGCCATGATTGCCATCTTTGCACAGATTTCATCAATGATCGTTCTTGGACATTTTCGAAAGGGCTGATAAATCTTATGAAAATAAACGCAAAGAACAGTAGCACAAACAGGATTTGTAATGCTTGCATGTAAAACACATGCCATAAATAAAGCGATTCTGGGCAACGTCCTTTTAACAGGCGCGCTGATAGTCACACTTGCGATAGGCTTACCACGTTCTGTCACTGCATCCGGATTGCTGGATAAATGGCAAGGCGTCTGGTTTTCCTGTGAATTTGCACAACGTCAGCGTGCGCCGGATGATGGATGCAAAATGTTCGACGATGAAGGCTTCACCTTCACCGATGGCCGATTGAAATATGTGCGTATCACCGAATCTGCCGAAACCGCCTGTCGAGGTGAAAAAGTCGGGCAATGCTTCCGCCGTGATCGCGCGGCAATTGCCATCACCTCGCAGGATCGGGGTCAGCTTGAAATGCACGCAACCAGCTTTACCGTCCGGTTTCTTGGTTGCAAGCAGCGTTTCCATTTCAGTGATAAAGCAGATTATCGTGAAATATGGCCTGATGAAGATCGCTGTTTCTGGGCTGGCAAGCGACGTTTTTATATAGCGCCCTTCGCTGGCGATGTTGACTTCATTGACTGATGATGTGGCCGATGCCAATACGGATATGATTATGGATGACTCAAACATAAATAGCGTTTTCGCGCATATGCCGGACATGGGTTTCATGACCATTGGTGGCAGCGAGGCGACTGATTTTCTGCAATCAATCATCACGGCCAATGTTGAGACCCTGGGCATTGATAATATGCGTCAAGGTGCGCTTCTGACGCCGCAAGGTCGTGTGCTGATTGATTTTATGATTTATCGAACCGATCAGGATGAATTTATCCTTCAATGTGAAATGGATCGCCGCGACGATCTTTATACACGCTTGCGCCGATACCGCCTGCGCAGGCCTGTTACCATCGAAAAGCGTGATGATCTGGCCTGTCATGTCTGGTGGCACCTGAATATAGAGCCAGCATCCATACCGAACCTTTTTGCCGACCCGCGAGATAGCGCGTTTGGATATTGGTATTTAGGCGATGATGCCAAAACAGTCCTTGCCGAACAGGGCGCAACCTTAGGCAATATTGATGACTGGCATGCCCTTCGTATTGCCAAAGCCATCCCGCAAGGCGCGATCGACCTTACGCCGGAACGCGCCTTGATGCTGGAGTCAGGTCTGGATCATCTTGAGGCGGTTGATTTTGACAAAGGCTGTTATATCGGTCAGGAAGTTACCGCACGAACGCATTATCGCGGACTGGTCAAGCGGCGGCTGGCACCTTTCGTGATTGATGCCATGCCGCAGCCATCAGCCAAGATCATGCTTGATGGAAAGGTGATCGGTGCCTGCAAATCCATCGCGCCAACTGCAGAAGGCGGTGCCATTGCATTAGGGCTGATCAAGCTCAGCGATCTGCACAGCATTCAGCAATCAGACAATCCGCCACTTGCTGTTGACGGTCATGCGGCACGGCTGGCATTGCCCGACTGGATGCTGCCCTTACCTGCACCGGCCAAAACCGACAGCTAACGCCTATCTACCCCGCTATCTATTGCGCGGTCCAGCCACCATCCATAATCAATGACGTGCCCGTTATACTGGCCGAAGCTGACCCGCACAGAAATTGCACGGCGGCGGCCACATCTTCGGCTTTGGTAAAAGTGCCGCTTGGCATTTTACCAGCAACCAGCAAGCTGGCTTCTTCATCAGGTGATTTACCAGATGCTTTTGCACGCGACATAATCTGCTGTTCAACAAGCGGGGTTTTTACCCATCCGGGGCAGATGGCATTGACCGTTATGGCACTATGCGCATGCTCCAGTGCCATCGTCTTGGTCAGGCCGATCACCCCATGTTTTGCAGCAACATAGGCCGATTTATCTGCGGAAGCGACAAGGCCATGCACCGACGAAATATTGATAATCCGTCCCCAGCCTGCTTTTTCCATATGCACGGCCGCCGCGGCCGAAGCATGAAATACCGCCGACAGATTTATTGCTAGCACATCATCCCATTTTTCAGGTGGAAACGCTGTTACTGGCGCGACATGCTGAATACCCGCATTATTAACCAGAATGGCAATGCCGCCAAACCGGTCTGCGGCCACATCAATCATATGGCGCACCGCCACCGGATCACGCATGTCTGCCGGATCATGTATTGCCTTGGGCGCACCGGCACGCATGAGGCTTTTGCAGATATCAGCGATTTCATCATCCGCGCCCAGACCACCAATGGTGATATTCATACCTTCGGCTGCCAGCGCATGCGCGATAGCCAGCCCTATTCCGGACGTTGCCCCCGTTATCAGCGCATGCTGCTGTGCGCCCATTATGCCTTGCCTTTGCCAAACAGGGCATCTGCCGCCGCACTCACCGCATCCTTATCTGCTATCAGGGCTTTCGCATGCGTAATTTCGGCTTCCATGCGCGTGATATAGTTCTGTAAATCCTCAATGTTCCAGCTTTGCATATCGGCAGGCAGGCCAGCTGGTTTCAATTTTTCCAGTTCATCATCCATGATACAGTCCGTTTATTTTCTTTATGTCTATTCATTTCAAAACATGACTTTATGCATAATGTGCATTTTTCCCAGCCGCGTCAAAGGCAGGCTTTGCATTACGCTTTAAACCAGCTTATACTATGTTCACGTTTCCAGTTATGTTTGTAACAACGGCGCGTCGGGCTGCACAGAATTTCCGCAGTACACCGACGTAGCAAAGGTAGGATATGATGACCCAGCTTCTTATGCCAAAGGCAACTGCCGTATGGCTTATCGATAACACCAGTCTGTCATTTGAACAGATTGGCGAATTCTGCAACCTTCATGTTCTTGAGGTGCAATCAATCGCCGATGGGGAAGCTGGCATTGGTATTCAGGGTTATGACCCGATACAAAATGGTCAGATCACACAGCAAGAGCTTGATCGTTGTCAGGCAGACAGCACTGGCCGTCTGGTTCTGGCAACGTCAGATCTGCCTACACCAAATCGCCGCACCAAGGGGCCACGCTATGTACCTGTCGCCCGTCGTGGTGACAAGCCAGACGGCATTGCATGGCTATGCAAGCATCACCCTGAACTGAAAGATACCCAGATTATCAAGCTGATTGGCACGACGAAAGAAACCATTGGCAAAATTCGTGAAAAAACACATTGGAATATTGCCAACATCACCGCCAAACATCCAGCGATGCTGGGGCTTTGTGCGCAGGCCGATTTAGATGCCGCCATTGAAAAGGCAGGTGGTTCACCGCATTCCGAAGAACAGCTTTCGGATATGACCGAACTGCCATAATTGGGACAATCACAACGTTTCAATGGAAGCATTAATTTAGGGGGATTTTTCCGGAACGATGGAAACAGCACAGGAAAAGGCAGCGTTAGCTAATCAGCTGTACCAGCTTGAAAGCGAACATCGTGACCTTGACGAAGTGATTGGACGATTGAGCGATGACAAACCGTTTGACCAGTTGAAATTACAACGGCTGAAAAAACGTAAACTCATCCTTAAAGATGAAATCACCAAACTCAAAGCTGGCATTCTTCCAGATATTATCGCCTAATTTCTTATTACAGTATCTGCCTAATTCAATAACAACGTGAGTATGACATGGCCAGCAGCACCCCTTCTTCGGCATCCCCTTCACCTGCAAAGGTAGCTATTTGCATGGGTAGCCAGTCAGACTGGGAAACCATGCAGGAAACCGCTGCCTTGCTTGACGGGCTTGGGGTACCACATGAAACCAAGATCATTTCGGCACATCGTACACCCACCCGCTTGGCCGCCTTTGCTGAAGACGCCCATAAAAACGGCTTTGCTGTTATCATAGCGGGCGCAGGTGGCGCCGCACATCTACCCGGCATGCTAGCTGCACATACACATCTGCCGGTATTGGGGGTGCCCGTTGAGTCAGCCGCGCTAAAGGGGATGGACTCGCTATTGTCAATCGTCCAGATGCCTGCCGGCGTGCCTGTCGGAACCTTGGCTATCGGTGTGGCTGGCGCCAAAAATGCGGCTTTGCTAGCGACCCAGATTCTAGCGCTTCAGGATAGCGCCTTATCGCAACGCCTGATCGCCTGGCGCGATGCCCAAACAGCCAGTGTCGCGGATACACCCGCATGATCATCGGCATATTGGGAAGCGGACAGCTTGGCCGGATGCTGGCAATGGCCGCCGCCCAGCTTGGTATAAAGGCGCATATCTTCGCCCCCGACGCTAATAATAGTCCGGCTGGTGATGTCGCCGCCGCCACAACCGAAGCAGCTTATGATGACCAGGACGCGCTTATTCGCTTTGCCAATTCGGTTGACGTGATTACCAGTGAATTTGAAAACGTGCCGGCCACGACACTCGATATTCTGTCTATGCATAAAAAGGTTAGTCCGGGCATTAGCGCATTGCACACTGCGCAGCACCGGATCCGCGAAAAGACCCTCGCCCGCGATCTTGGCATTGATACGCCAGCCTTCTGGCATATTACAGACGCCGCCGCGCTTCATGCCGCTATGGCTGAACTGAACAAAGACGGTATTTTGAAAACATGCACACTTGGCTATGACGGCAAGGGACAGGTCAGAATTTCACCTAATAGTGATCTTGACGCGGCTTTTGACGCTCTGGGGTCGGATGATGTGATTCTCGAAGAGATGATCCCTTTTACCGCCGAAGCCAGCTTTTTGATCGCCCGCGCCCATGATGGCAGTTCCTGCGTCTTTCCCGCCAGCCTGAACCGGCATAAAGACGGCATCCTTGATCAGTCTCTTGCACCTGCGGCACTTGATGACACAGTGCTTGCGGCAGGTACTGAGGCGGTAACAAAACTGGCCGATGCGCTGGATTTGTTTGGTGTCATGGCTCTTGAATGCTTTATCACCAATGATAACCGTCTGCTTTTCAACGAAATTGCACCACGCCCACATAATTCTTTCCACTGGACAATCGAAGGCTGTGCCACAAGCCAGTTCACACAGCTAGCCCGCGTTTTGGCTGGAATGCCATTCGGTTCTGTCCACAGCTATGGACAGTGGCAGATGGATAATCTGCTTGGCGAGCATATGGAAAATGTCCCCGCATTACTGGCAAGCGATCAGGTGCATGTGCATCTATATGGTAAAAGCGGTGCCAAAAAAAGCCGCAAGATGGGGCACACCAACCGCCAGATTGCCACATAATATCGGCAGATCAGCTATCGTTATTTAACGTTCCGGCAAGGTCAAACGGCGTTGCCTGATACAGATCATTGATCCAGTTGCTCATCAGCAAAAAGGCAAAGGGACGCCAGAAATTCACTGGCGTTTGCGTCACATCATCATTTGGAAAATAATGTTCCGGCAAAGCCGTGTCTTTACCTTCAACCGCATCACGATGAAATTCGTCAGCTAGCGTAGCGGCATCATATTCCAGATGATTCAGTACAAACAGATCGCCTGTTTTTGCATCGCGAACCATGCCGACACCGCATTCATGCCCCTCAGCCAGCACCTGCAAGCCTGCCTTTTCCAGATCATCATGCCTGTTCATCGTATAGCGTGAAATGGGCATTGGGAAACGATCGGTAAAGCCATTCATAAGGCGACCCGACACGTCATTAAGCTGATGCTCAAAAATACCAAACAGCTTTTTATCCATTTCATATTTCGGCACATCATGAAAATAATGCAACAAAGCCTGAGCGCCCCAGCAAATGCCAAGCCGCCTGAAACAATGTGAACGTGACCATTCCATGATATCAGTCAGTTCTTGCCAATAGGTTACGTCTTGAAAAGGCAAGGTTTCAATCGGTGCTCCTGTGACAATCAATGCATCAAAATAGTCATCTCGAACATCATCGAGTTGCCGGTAAAAGCGGCGCATATAGCCCGGCTCGGTATTGCGCGGCGTATAGCTGGCGGTTGTCATCAGAATCATTTCGACCTGCAACGGCGTATTACCGAACAGGCGCGCAAACTGAATTTCGGTGTCCTTCTTTTTCGGCATCAAATTCAGCAATAAAAGACGCAACGGGCGGATATCCTGCTGCATCGCCAGTTCCTGTGGAATAATATCTACCGCTTCAGCATGAAGCGTTTCCAGCGCGGGCAAGTTGTCAGGCACTTTAATCGGCATTTTTTCTCCTATGCGTTATCGATACGCATGTTTCTAATATTTATAACGCAGGTGTGGGTTTTTGCCAGACCTAGAATGATCAAGCCTAAAGATTATGGAACCAGCATAATGAAAAGGGTTATTAAGGATAGAGCCTATTTCTAGCGCGAACGCGCCATTCTTGAGAACAGACCCATAGCCACGCGTTTGCCCGCTGACATTGCAGCTTTGGCTGGCGCTGTCATCTTTGGAATACGGCTAATATCACGCAAGCGGCGATCTAGGAAAGCCTCAGTCGCTGTCATCGAACCAGAATTATCCGCCAGCCATGCCAGTAACGTAGCGCTGTAGATGCCCGCTAGCGTTGCCCGCTTGGTATAGAATGAAAAATCAGTGTCACGCTGGCCTGCGGCACGCCACATAGCATCAACCGTTCGATACAATGCTTTGGCCGAAGCTGTTGCATTGGCAGGAACAGCAAGCACAGCAAGCCCGCGCCGGATAGCCTCTTTATGCAGGCTGGCTTGTTCCAGGCGCAATAAAATGAGTGTCCGTATCATCAAATGCACTTTTTCAGGGCGATTTTCCAGTGCCGCAAAGGCCTCAACCATGGCGGTATCGGCTAGTGCCGAATGCATCAAAATGGCATCGACAGCGCCATTTGGGAAAAATGCATCAACCTTTGCCGCATCTAGCCCAATATCCGCTGCACCTGCAACAAGGGCATCACGCCCCCAGCCATCAAACGGCACATGTAACAAGGCGGCATCAAGAATCGCCACTGCATCATCAGATGGCGAATCAACGCCGGAATCGGCACCCTTATGCTTATCATCGCTGTTTTTTGTCATCGCTTCATCCGTTTCGTGGCAAAATTACCTACTTTCACTCTATATATAGGTATTCTCACGCCTGTTGCCAGCATCTTTGGCTGGATATAAAACATAATCATGCAAAGGCTTTACAAGCCGAACACCGCTATGATAGAAGACCTCTCCGCTCAAAACGGAAACCAAATATCTTTGAAAGGATGTGAAAGACGTGTACGTCACCGTTAGAGACAATAATGTGGATCAAGCCCTGCGTGTTCTGAAAAAGAAAATGCAGCGCGAAGGTGTATTCCGCGAGATGAAAAATCGCCGGTCTTACGAAAAGCCATCTGAGCGCCGTGCGCGCGAAGCCGCTGAGTCAACGCGCCGGGTGCGCAAGCTCATGCGTAAGCGCCTAGAGCGCGAAGGCTATTAGAGCCCTAATACCCTGATTGTAAGCATAAAGCCCGACAGGCCATGTTTACCACATCGATCCCATCTATAACGAAAGCCGCCTTTTGGGCGGCTTTTGCTATATGAGATCACTGTATGGTGCTTGCCTAATCCAGCGACTGCACGACTTCTTCGCACATCTTTTTGGCGTCACCAAAAAGCATCATCGTATTATCGCGGAAAAAGACCTCATTCTGCACACCCGCATAGCCCGATGCCATCGACCGCTTGATAAACAGCACCGTCTTGGCAAGTTCGACATCCAGAATAGGCATGCCATAAATTGGCGAAGATGGGTCGGTTTTTGCCGCCGGATTGGTCACATCATTGGCACCAATCACAAAGGCAACATCGGTCTGGGCAAAATCACGGTTGATTTCTTCCAGCTCCAGCACATCGTCATAAGGCACATTGGCCTCGGCGAGCAGCACATTCATATGCCCCGGCATACGCCCTGCAACCGGATGGATCGCATAGCGTACAGTAACACCGCGCGCTTTCAGCAAATCGCCCATTTCACGCAAAGCATGCTGAGCCTGCGCTACCGCCATACCATAACCGGGCACAATGACCACCGAGTCGGCATTTTCCATGATAAAGGCGGCGTCCTCGGCTGAGCCCTGCTTGACTGTCTTGTCACCGTCACTGCCGCCTGCTGCTGCCGCGGCATCATCGCCACCAAAGCCGCCCAGAATAACATTGAAAAATGACCGGTTCATGCCTTTACACATGATATAGGACAGAATCGCACCCGACGCGCCGACAAGCGCACCAGTGATAATCAATAATGGATTGCCAAGGGTAAAACCGATGCCGCACGCCGCCCATCCCGAATAGGAATTCAGCATCGAAACCACAACCGGCATATCAGCACCGCCAATAGGAATGATAATTAAAACACCCAGCACCAAAGCGGCGGCAAATATTGCCCAGAACAATAAGTCGTTATTGGTCATGACCAACACGGCAATGGCTACAAGCAAACCAAGGCCAATCACGAGATTCAGCATATGCTGGCCAGCAAAGGTAACCGGCTTGCCACTCACAAGCCCCTGCAACTTGCCAAAGGCGATGATCGATCCGGTAAAAGTAATCGCGCCAATTGCAAGCCCCAGACCCATTTCGATGAGCGAACCCATACCGATCGCGCCGCGCGCGCCAATTCCATAGGCTTCGGGATTGAAATAGGCAGCCGTGGCTACAAAACAGGCCGCCAGACCAACCAATGAATGAAAGGCGGCAACAAGCTGTGGCAATGCTGTCATCTGGATGCGTAAGGCTAATATAGTACCAATACCCCCGCCGATCATGATTGCCAGCACGATAAGGCCGTAACTTTCAACTTGGGGTAGCGCCAATGTTGTCGCAACGGCGATCAGCATGCCTGCCATGCCAAAACGATTACCACGGCGTGCGGTTTCAGGTGACGACAGGCCGCGCAATGCCAGAATGAACAGAACGCCGCTTACAAGATATAACAGTGAAGACATCGTCGCGCTCATTTGCCAGCACCCTTTTTCTTACCCTTGAACATCGCCAGCATCCGTTCGGTGACGATAAAGCCACCAAAGATATTTACCGAGGCTAGTATCACTGCCAGAAAGCCCATCACCTGAGCAAAATTTGACTCGGCAGGGCCAGCAGCGATCAGGGCACCGACCACAATCACCGACGAAATTGCGTTCGTCACACCCATAAGCGGCGAGTGCAAAGCCGGTGTTACTGACCAGACAACGTAATAGCCAATGAAACAGGCAAGCACCAAAACAGTAATACCGAAAAGTAGCGGGTCTATCCCCGACTGCGCAGCCATATCAACGGCTTTTTGACTTGTATCAGCGAGTGACATGAAAAGGCTCCTCTAATTAATGGGGCTAGCTAGTGACCGACGGATGCACAAGCTGACCGGCTTCCGCCACCAGCGAACCGGCGATAATCTCGTCGTCTTTATTAATCTTGAGTTCGCCAGCTTCCTTGTCCCACAGCAATCCGACAAAATTCAGCAGGTTCCGTGCAAACAGGCTGGACGCATCTTTCGGCAATCGTCCCGGCATATTGGAATGACCGATGATACTGACATCATTGGCTTTGACAATCTCGTCCGGCTTTGACAGGGCGCAGTTGCCGCCTTGCTCAACCGCCATATCAACAATGACTGATCCCGATTTCATCGAGGCAACCATTTCGGCAGATACCAGCTCAGGTGCCTTACGGCCGGGTATCAGCGCGGTGGTAATGACAATATCCATCGTGCGGATTGTTTCGGCGATCAAGGCCTGCTGTTTGGCCTGATACGCGGCACTCATCGCCTTGGCATATCCACCATCGGTTTCGGCCTGTTTAAATTCTTCATCCTCAACCGCCACAAATTTACCGCCAAGCGATTCAACCTGTTCCTTGGCCGCTGGCCGCACATCAGTGGCACTGACAATGGCACCAAGCCGTTTCGCCGTAGCAATCGCCTGCAGGCCGGCAACACCGGCACCCATAACCAGCACCTTGGTCGGCGGAATTGTGCCAGCCGCCGTCATCATCATCGGAAATGCGCGGCCAAATTCATAAGCACCTTCGATAACCGCACGATAGCCTGCCAGATTTGACTGGCTGGACAGCACATCCATCGACTGTGCACGCGAAATACGGGGGACAAGCTCAAGTCCGAAAACCGTTGCGCCTGTTTTGGCGATTGCCGCGTTGCGCTTGGCATCCACATAGCCTTCAAACAGACTCAATATGATTGCGTTTTTATTGATCAGAGCGGTTTCGTCGATTTGTAGTGGACGAATTTTGAAGATTAGATCGGCCTTTGCATAACCATCTTTTGCCGT
>JBMZPN010000031.1:0-13849 GCA_049620845.1 Puniceispirillum sp. (SeqCode) | reverse complement strand
TCATTCCCTCTGCTTTATGTTTTTTCCACTATAAAATATTCTGGGCTTCCAGCCTCAATATGTGAACGAAATGGATCAGTAAAACCAGCCTAAATAGCTAAATTTTCCCGGCACATTAGCATAATTGGGGAAGTTTGAACCGTGCTCTGGTTGAATGATACTCACAGCCAAGATATCATAATGATTTTTAACTAATTGTATTTAATATGAAATATGAAATATCAATAGATATGACATAGGTATTTTCCAGGCAGGGGCTTGACCATTTTTTGTCAATTTTACATCATCAAGAGATAAGATCGTAAAAAGCTATACTGCGCCGTGGTGATGTCTGCATGAAGTGTGACAATAAGTTCTATGGTCTTTACCAATGATAAAGGATAAGCATTAAAAAAAAGAATTGGAGAGAACAAAATGTGTGAAATCTTTGCAGGTCAACCTCGTGAGAATTACGAACCAGTCACACGAAACATCAGGTTAAACGGGCAAAGCACATCAATTCGTCTTGAACGGTCTTTTTGGGTCATCGTTGATGGCATGGCAGAGGACGAAGGCGTATCGACGCCAACCTTCCTGTCCACACTACATTCGGAAGTCATTGAAATTCACGGTGAAGCTAAAAATTTCACATCATTGCTCAGATGTGCCTGTGTGAAGAAAATCCAGCTCGCACTTGAGTCGCCAGATGATGACATGTTCACCCATCTACTTAAAACAGTCACGAATTAGAAATTTTTTCTACATAAATAGCCGTTTGTAGTAGCACGGTACTACCATCAACCAAATTTTCCTTCCTAAAGTTAAATATGTTCGAAAGAGCACAAAAGAACTTTAATGGGGAGGAAGAACTTTTGGCGAAATCAATACATTCGATGATACGCGTCGTTGACGAGGCGAAATCCGTATCCTTTTATGAGAAGGCATTCAACCTGTCTGTGGCAGACAGATTGGACTTTGACAGCTTCACACTTGTCTATATGAGCAATGCCGAGACCGAGTTCGAGCTTGAGCTGACAATTAACAAAGGTCGTAGCGAGCCATATGACCTTGGTGATGGCTACGGTCATCTGGCTGTGAGTGTAGACAATCTTGATGAGGAACATGCACGCTTTGAGCGTGAAGGCCTCAATCCCCGAAAGCTAGTCGAATTTGAAAGAGATGGTGCTTTACTGGCCCGTTTCTTCTTCGTGCAGGATCCCGATGGCTATGAGATCGAGGTTTTGCAGCGCCATGGACGGTTCAAATAAAATAAAAACAGTAACTAATGGAGGAAACTAACTATGAGTTATCTAAAATCGATGACACGCCGTGATTTACTTAAATCAGGCATTGCGGCCGGGTCGCTTTTCATTGTCGGGGGTGGTTTCGTCGCCGCGCCAAACGCCGCTTGGGCAATGGAGGTGACACATCTGCAACCTAGTACAATGGCCACTCTGATTCAGATGGCACGTGATGTATACCCACATGACCATATCACTGACGATTTCTACGCAACCGCAATGAAGGGATATGACTCAGCCGATGCGAAGGCAGCCATCGAAGAAGGCGTTGCCTCGCTCAACGCGGCTGCTGTTGGTCGCGGCTACAGCAGTTATCTCGATATCGGGTGGGAGCGTGACCGTGTTGATCTCCTGCGGAGCATGGACTCGAGTCCATTTTTTCAAACCATTCGCGGTGGCCTGATCACTGGTCTTTATAATCAGAAAGAGGTCTGGCCGCTATTTGGTTATGAGGGCGAGAGCTATAGCCAAGGTGGCTATATGTATCGTGGCTTCAATGACATCAAGTGGGTTTAGGGGGAAAAATAATGTCTGTATCTTTTGATTTAAATGATGACAATGTTGTCGTAATCATCGGCACCGGCGCCGGTGGTGGCGTGCTTGCCAATGAGCTGGCACAAAAAGGTGTTAAAGTAGTCGCACTAGAAGCCGGTGGACGCCACGGCCCGGATGATTTCGTCAATGATGAATGGGCAAGTTTTGGCCAGATTTCATGGCTTGACAGCCGTTCAACATCCGGTAGCTGGCGTGTGGCAAATGATTTCTCGGGTTTGCCAGCCTGGCTCGTCAAGGGTGTTGGTGGTTCGACCATTCACTGGGCAGGCGCATCCTTGCGGTTCCAGAAACATGAATGGAAAGCACAGTCGACTTATGGAAATGTTCAGGGCGCAAGCCTATTGGACTGGCCGATTGATGCCGAGACCATGGCCCCCTATTACGCAAAGGCAGAAGAAAAGCTGCATGTCACGCGTACTGGTGACAGGGAGGGACTGCCCGGCAACAACAACTTCAAGGTCTTTGAAGCCGGCGCCAAGAAGCTGGGTTACAAGGATGTCCACACCGGTCGTATGGCAATCAATTCACGGGACTATGACGATTATGTCGCCTGTCAACAGACCGGATTTTGTTTTCAGGGCTGTAAATGGGGTGCTAAATGGTCGTCTGGCTATGTGGATATCCCACTTGGTGAGGCCACTGGTAACCTTGAAGTCCGGACAAATGCTCAGGCTCTTAAAATCGAGCATGACAAATCTGGCAAGGTTTCCGGCGTTCTCTATGCCGATGGCGATGGCAAACAGCATCTGCAGAAAGCGCGGATAGTCTGTGTTGCAGGTAACTCGATTGAGAGTCCACGCCTGTTACTGAACTCGGCATCAAGCATGTTCCCTGACGGACTGGCAAACTCCTCTGGCCAGGTTGGCAGGAACTATATGCGTCATATGACCGGATCGGTCTATGCCACCTTTGACAAGTCGGTGAAGATGTGGCGGGGAACCACCATGGCTGGCATCATCACGGATGAGTCGCGCCATGATCCGTCGCGTGGCTTTGTTGGTGGATATGAGATGGAAACATTGTCACTTGGCATTCCATTCATGGCTGCATTCCTTGATCCGGGCGCGTGGGGACGTGAGTTCACATCGGCTCTTGATCAATATGAGAACATGGCTGGCATGTGGCTTGTCGGTGAGGATATGCCGCAGGAAACAAACCGTGTGACCCTGAACCATGACGTCAAGGACCAGTTCGGCCTGCCATCACCAAATGTTCATTTTGATGATCATCCAAATGACGTGGCAATGCGCAATCATGCCTATAAGCAAGGTAGTGCCGTTTATGAGGCTGTTGGGGCAACCAGAACCTTCCCGACACCACCATATCCTTCAACGCATAATCTGGGTACAAACCGGATGTCTGCAAATCCACGCGATGGCGTTGTGAACAAATGGGGACAGGCACATGATGTCGACAATCTGTTCATTTCAGACGGTAGCCAGTTTACCACAGGTGCCGCAGAGAACCCGACATTGACCATCGTAGCACTTGCTATCCGTCAGGCTGACCGGATTGCCAGCGAGATGGGCAAGGGCAATATCTAACGCATTGCTATCTAACTTCAAAGAGGCACCGCTGGTTTGCGGTGCCTTTTCTTTTGCTGTCGGCGAGAAAAATTCGCAACTTAAGGATTGGAAACAACCTAGTAACAGATAAGTAATGTCAAGAAATTGATATTATCGCATTCAATTTCTAAGCATCACTCCCACTCGATCGTACCCGGTGGTTTCGATGTCACGTCATAGACCACGCGGTTGACGCCTTTGACCGCATTGATGATGCGGGTGGCGGTACGCGCCAGAAATTCGTGGCTGAAACCATAGCTTTCGGCAGTCATGCCATCGCTTGATGTGACTGCCCGCAACGCACAGACATATTCATATGACCGCGCATCACCCATCACGCCTACGGTCTTAACCGGCAGCAGAACGGCAAAGGCCTGCCAGATATCGTCATATAGTCCGGCCTTGCGGATTTCATCAAGATAGACCGCATCAGCCTCGCGCAGGATAGCCAGCTTTTCCGGCGTGATATCGCCCGGCACCCGAATGGCCAGCCCCGGCCCGGGGAACGGATGCCGCGATACCAGCACTTCGGGCAAGCCCAGCTCGCGACCCAGATTGCGCACTTCATCCTTGAACAATTCGCGCAAAGGTTCGACCAGATCCAGCTTCATATCGTCGGGTAGACCGCCGACATTGTGATGCGATTTGATCGTGACATCGGAACCGCCTGCGGCCGAAATGCTCTCGATCACATCGGGATATAATGTGCCTTGTGCCAGAAACCATGCACCCTCTATTTTCTGTGCTTCTTCATCAAACACTTCGATAAAGCTGCTGCCGATGATCTTGCGCTTTTCCTCGGGGTCGGATACGCCTGCCAGCCGCTCCAGAAACATATCGGACACATCGCGGTGGATCAGCGGGATATTATAATGCCCGCCAAACAGGCGCACGACCTCTTCGGCCTCGCCTTTGCGCAACAGACCATGATCGACAAACACACAGGTCAGTTGATCGCCAATCGCCTCATGGATCAGCACCGCCGTGACCGATGAGTCAACGCCGCCTGACAGGCCGCAAATAACCTTGCCATCGCCAACCTGCTTGCGGATCGCATCGATCGCACGGGCGCGATAGGCCGCCATCGACCAGCTTCCCGAACAGCCACAGATATCCAGCGCAAACCGGCTCAGCAGCTTGTCGCCATCCTTGGTATGCACAACTTCGGGATGGAACTGGACACCGTAATATTGCCGGCTTTCATCCGCCACCGCGGCGAAGGGTGCGCCATCGGATTTGCCCACCACGCGAAAACCATCGGGCAAGGCAGCGACATGATCGCCATGACTCATCCAGACCGTATGCGCGGTGCCTTGTGGCCATAGTCCGTCAAACAGGGCGCATTCTTCGGTTACATCAAGCTCGGCGCGGCCAAATTCACGGCTGGTGCCGGGTTCGACACGCCCGCCTAATTGCTGGCACATTGTCTGCTGGCCATAACAGATACCCAATACAGGCACTTGCAAGTCAAAAACGATCTGCGGGGCGCGCGGCGTATCAGCCAGTGCCACCGAATTGGGACCACCAGACAGGATGATGCCATTCGGCGCGGCGGTTCGGATATTTTCTGGATCCGTCGTGCATGGCAGAATTTCGGTATAGACGCCAGCTTCGCGAAGCCGCCGTGCGATAAGCTGTGTTACCTGCGATCCGAAATCGATGATCAGGATTGTATCTGCCATTTTGTGCCCTTTTTACCTTACGTACATACCAAGCCTAAGACGGCTCTATTTGTTGCATCCGATCAGCGCAATCGCGCCTGAATGATGGCTATGAAAAACCCATCCGTATTATCGCGCTGCGGCAAAAGCCGCAACATGCCAGTGGCATTCAGGGTCGCGTTCTGCGGACAGGCACCGCCATTCAGGCGGCCAATTGTATCATCCCAGATATCGCCGATATCCGCCATTTCAAGCTCGGGCGCATCGGCAAGACATGCCGCAATCTGCGCTTCACATTCACTGGCCAGCAATGAACAGGTGATATAGATAATCCGCCCGCCAGGCAACACCATCGCCCGCGCCTTTTGCAGCAGTTCTTGCTGGGTTGCATGATGGCGCGCCAGAATATCGGGGGTCAACCGCCAGCGCGCATCAACCTGCCGCCGCCATGTACCCGATCCCGAACAGGGCGCATCGATGACAACGCGGTCAAATTTAGCACGCCATTTTCGCGTACCCCATCGATCATCGACCACTTTACGTTCGACATTATGAATGCCAGCACGGCGCAGACGCGCACCGCCACGTTCCAGCCGCTCGGCAGAATTGTCGATAGCCAGAACGCGCCCCTTATTCTGCATACGTGCGGCCATGACCAGCGATTTACCGCCAGCACCTGCACAGATATCAGCCACCTGCATCCCCGGGCGGGCATCACATAGCAAAGCGGCAATCTGCGAGCCTTCATCCTGAATATCGAACTGGCCTTTTTTCCATTCCTGCAATTCTTCGGTGCGGGTGCGTTTTGCCAGCCTGACCCCCCAAGGTGACAGGCTGGTCGCATGGCATTTGATCCCGCGCCCTGCCAAACGATCACGCAATAAGCGGCGATCATCCAGCTTGACCGGATTGATCCGTAAATCGGTTGGCGCCTCGTCAAGCAAAGCGGCAAGTTCGGATGCAACACTCTGGCTGTCATCAAGTACCCTGCCGATCCCCGCCCGCACATCGTCAAGCAGGAATAGCGGCCATTCATGCGCCACATCAACAGGCATGGTTGCATCGTCTAATGTTCGCTTCGCAAGGGTGGCGGCCATGGCTTGTTCATTATCATTCAGGGCTGGCGGGGCATGGCTGACAGCATCGGTAAACAGATTTTGCAGGTCTTCATATTGTTCATTGATCATGACCAAGGCGGCGATTACCTGATGACGTGGCGATGTCTCGGCGGCAATCTCTTCAAGATGCCAGCCAATCCGCGCTCTGGCACGCTGTACCTGCCAGAATAATGTTGAAATGGCGGCACGATCACCCGATCCGGCATAGCGTCGCCGTTGCAAGCCTGTGCGCAAGCCCTGCCCTGCCAGTTGCCCCGCTGGCATGTCCTGCATTATTTCAATAACGGCGGCAATACGCGCGGCTGGCGTCATGGTAATCCTCGTAAACGTCAAATAGGCAAAAGGTCAAAATAGTGAACAGCTCTGATCCGTTACATGCCTGGCCGATAGTTAGGGGCTTCACGCGTGATGGTCACATCATGGACATGCGACTCTGCCAGCCCCGCGCCGGTGATCCGCAAAAAGTTTGCATTGGCCTGTAAATCGGCAATATTTGCATTGCCTGTATAGCCCATCGCCGCGCGCAATCCGCCCAGAAGCTGATGCAGAACATTATCAACTGCCCCTTTGTAGGGCACCTGCCCCTCGATCCCTTCGGGAACCAATTTCAAAGGCTGGGTGATTTCAGCCTGAAAATAGCGATCTGCCGATCCGCGCGCCATCGCGCCGGTTGATCCCATGCCGCGATAGGACTTATATGACCGCCCCTGATGCAGATAGACCTCGCCCGGGGTTTCATCGGTGCCAGCCAGAAGCGAACCGATCATCGCGACATCGCCACCGGCGGCTATCGCCTTGGCCAGATCACCTGAATATTTGATGCCGCCATCGGCAATCACCGGCACATCATTCGCGTGGCACGCCTCGGATGCTTCCATGATCGCTGTCAGTTGCGGTACGCCGACACCCGCAACCATCCGCGTTGTACAGATTGACCCGGGGCCAATACCAACCTTCACCGCATCGGCACCTGCATCCATCAAGGCCTTGGCACCATCGGCTGTGGCCACATTGCCGCCGATTACCTGTACATGGTTGGCCAGCTTGCGCACCCTGGTTACGGTTTCCAGAACGCCCTGTGAATGGCCATGCGCCGTATCAACGATAATCACATCGGCACCAGCATCCATCAAGGCTTCGGCACGCGCCATGCCATCAGCACCGGCGCCAGTGGCACCGGCAACCAGCAAACGGCCATCCTGATCCTTTGAAGCCAGCGGATGGTTTTGCGCCTTTTCCATATCCTTGACCGTGATAAGGCCGATACAGGCACCATCACTATTTACGACCAGAAGCTTTTCGATACGGTGTTCATGCAGCAGACGGCGTGCTTCATCGGGTGCCGCGCCATCACGCACCGTCACCACGTCACGCGTCATCAGGTCTGCCACCTTCTGTTCCAGATCCGAGGCAAAGCGCACATCACGGTTTGTCAAAATGCCAACCAGCTTTTGCGGCGCACTGCCCGGTTTTTCCACTACCGGAATACCGCTGATATTGTGGGTGCGCATCATATCGAGCGCATCACCCAGAGTCTGTTCAGGCGTGATCGTCAGCGGATTGACAACCATGCCAGCCTCAAACTTCTTGACCTTGGCGATTTCGGCGGCCTGTTCCTCGATGTTAAAATTCTTATGCACGACACCAAGCCCGCCCGCCTGTGCCATAGCAATCGCCAGCCGGTGTTCGGTGACCGTATCCATAGCGGCCGAAATCAGCGGGATATTGAGACTGATCTGCTTGGTCAGGCGGGTAACAAGCCCAACCTCAGCAGGCAACACAGCCGAATGCGCTGGTTGTAAAAGAACGTCGTCAAAAGTGAGTGCTTCGCGAATTTTCATGGGGTGCCTTCCGTCTATCCGGTGGCGACGCACTATAGCCAAACACCCTGCAAATTGATAGCCCTAAAAACGGCAAAAAATCGGGTAAGCGGTTTTTAAAAACCGACATTGCGCCGTTTCATTAATTAAGATTTTTCGCATGTTTGATTCACATGCTGTCATCACTATCCGCGCGCATGTCTACCAGCCCGTTGCCATGAAAGCCTGTTGCCAGCACATAGCTTTCAACCGACTCCGAACGGCTGGCGGTGGGTTTGACATGGCGGACGGTTTTGAAATTCTGGCGCATCAGATCAAGCACCGAACGTTCGGCACCGCCACGAAAACATTTGGCCAGAAAAAATCCGTCCTGACGTAATATTTCCAGCGCAAAATCCAATGCCGCTTCCAGCAAGGCCGTGGTGCGCAGATGATCGGTTGCCCGATGGCCGGTGGTATCGGCAGCCATATCGCTCAACACCCCGTCAGCCGCCCCGCCAACGGCATCCTGCATCTGTGTCATCATCGCATCATCGGTCATATCACCAACAAAGATATCGGCATCAACGATATGTTCGGTCTCCAGCAAATCGATACCGACAAGTTTTGCCTTGCTGGTTCCAAGTTTCGTCCGGATCGAGGCGACCTGAAGCCAGCCACCTGGCGCACAGCCAAGATCAACGATCGCCATGCCGGGCTTGAGAAGCTGATAGCGGTCATCAATCTGTTCCAGCTTGATCGCCGCACGCGACCGGTAGCCGCGCGCCTTGGCTTCGGCAACATAGGGATCGTTGAGCTGGCGCGTCAGCCATCTTTGCGATGACACTTTGCGGCCGCGCATTTTCTTGGGCTGGCGGGTCAGACCGGTTGCGTTGCGGTAGCTTCGCCCCGAAGGCCCTTTTTTGCCGGAATTACCGCTTCCAGATTTCATACTCATATCTATTTTCTCTATTTAGGGGCAGGATCATTCATACTGCCCTGTGCGTCGCAAGACATTAGCATATTATTTGCCATGTTTTTCAGCTATATTTTGATTTATAGCAATCGATCCTGATTGACCGCATATTTCCGGACATAGCATGATCTGGGCATGATCTGGGCATGATCTGGCATATATATTATCCAAGGTTCCTGAATGTCATCATCTTCACCTCCATCGCAACTGAGCTGGCGCGCCCATTACTGGCAGACAATCGTGCTGGCATTGCCACTGGTGATTGGCCAGCTTGCCTCAATCGGCATTGCTACCGCCGATGTATTCGCGATGGGACAGATCAGCAGTCATGATCTGGCGTCTGGTTCGCTGGCAGCACGTTTTTACCAGCCTTTCTATTTCATGGGGCTAGGCATAACGCTGGCCACTGGTCCGATTGTGGCACAAGGGCTTGGCGGGAATGATCCGCGCCTTGTCCGCCGTGCCTTTCGACAGGGCATGGTGATTGCGGTTGTGCTGGCCTTGATTGCGATGCCGTTTGTCATGGTTGGTGATGTTGTTCTGGTCTGGCTGGGACAGGATCCAGTGATTTCGGCACATGCCAAAGATTTTCTGTTCTGGTCAGCGATTGGCCTGCCATTCATGTTTCTATTTTTTGTCCTGCGCCAGTTCGTCAGTTCCCACAAGAAACCCATGCCGCAAGTGATCGCCACGATTTGCGGCTTGCTGTCAAATATTCTGGGCAATCATATCTGCGTGCATGGCTATGGCCCGATTCCGCCAATGGGGCTTGGCGGCATCGCACTGTCGACAACGATTGTCTATTTGCTGATCTGTATCGGCCTGCTGATCTATATCGGCATGACCGAACCATATAAATCGTCAAAACCGTTTCAACGCCTGTGGATCATGGATTGGGATATCACCCGCCGTATCTTTGTCATCGGCATTCCGATTGGCTGCACAATCGTTGCCGAAACCGGCATGTTTATCGCCGTGGTCTTTATCATCGGGCTGTACGGGCCGGTGCCGCTGGCAGCGTCGGCCATTGCCAACCAGATTGCGGCGGTTGCCTTTATGGTGCCGCTGGCGATCGGTCAGGCCAGCACGATCCGTGTCGGCCATTTTGCCGGTGCCAATGACCGCTATAATATCAGTCGGGCAAGCTGGTCAGCCGTATGGGTCGGGCTGGCATTGACCAGCATCATCATGGTCTATCTGTTCGCGCAGTCTGAATTTCTGATCGATCTGTTTCTGGCGGATGATGACCCAATGGCGGCGGCAGTGGCGGCGATCGCGATTCCGATGATGATTATCACAGCTTTATTCCAGTGGGGAGACGGTACACAGGCGATCACCATATCGGCGCTTCGCGGGCTTAACGATACCAGAGTCCCTGCCTATATCGCGATTGCCTGTTTCTGGTTTATTGGTGTCGGCATTGGCGCTGTCGGCGCCTATGCGTTCGATTTTGATCCTGTTGCGATATGGGGGTGCTTGCTGATCGGGCTTATGGTAGCGGCGGTAGCCTTGACGTATCGCCTTTATGTGGCAACACGGCGGATCACCCGTGGCGGCACGATTTTAAACCAGTAATGGCCTAATGCTGTCTTATGTGTGCTTATCCTGTTGGGTCTTAATGTTTTTACGCTTATCATCGTCCTATGACAAAGGCGCATGACTTTTTTGACCGTATATGTCGGGGCATTCCCATTGCCAATCCCGACAAGAGCGAGCTTATATCGGCAGTCGCCACCGAATTTGCGTCCTATCTAGATGCTGGCGCCAAGGGCAATATATCTTCCCGCGACCTAGCCAGCATATTCACGCATGCGCCGCATCTTCTGACGCTGGCGCGCCGCTTTCCAGATGATATTACCCGCATTGTGAGCGGAGATTCAGCAGGCATTATCGCCAATGCGCATGACATGTTCCGGCACGCCATGCGGCAGGCCGAGGATGAGGCCGCAGCCATGCAAGCTATCCGCCGTTTTCGGGGGCGCGTTTCCTTTGCCGCGGCGCTAGGCGATATTGCCGGACAGACACCAATGGATGCACAATTTGCATGGCTGAGCGATGCCGCGACATGCGGGGTACAGGAAACAGCGCATTTCCTGATGCGAAAGGCGGCACAGCGCAATCTGTCCACACCGCCCGAAGACAATCTTGCCGGATGCGGATGGATCATTTTTGCGGTCGGCAAACTGGGTGCCGAAGAGCTGAATTATTCTTCGGATATTGACCTGATAATCATGCATGATCCGGATGCCAATCCGCTACATGATCCCGACACCGCACAGAGCTTTTACGTTGCGCAAACACGCGCACTGGTCAAACTGCTATCAGCCGCAACTGCCGATGGCATCGGCTGGCGCGTTGATTTGCGCTTGCGGCCTGACCCGGGCGCAACCGCCGTCAGCATCCAGATCGCCGCGGCGCTTGGCTATTATGAATCGATTGCGCGCACATGGGAACGCGCGGCTTTCATTCGTGCCCGCCCTGTCGCTGGTGATATTGCGGCTGGTTATGATTTTCTCGACGAAATTCAACCCTTTATATGGCGGCGTTCGCTGGATTACACGGTTATGGATGATATGCGCACAATGCTGCGGCGTCCGCCTGATACGGCCGGATGGACAAGTTTTAACCTGAAGACAGGTCATGGCGGTATCCGCACTGTCGAATTTTTCACCCATGTTCTGCAACTGGTCTTTGGCGGACGCGAACCCGAAATCCGCCAGCACCGGACACCGGATGCTTTGCAGATGCTGGCCAGAAAAGACTGGATCACATCAGCGCAGGCAGACAGTCTGGTAGCCTTATATGGCTTGCTTCGCCGTGCCGAACACAGGTTGCAGATGATCGCCGATCAGCAAACCCACAGTCTGCCGCGCGATGATGACAGCCTGGCCAATTTTGCCCGCTTTCTGGGGCATGAAACCACCCAGAGCCTGTGTGACGCGCTGGCCACCATTCTGACCGAGGTCAGCGATATGACCGCGCATGACCTGCTTGATGACATTCTGAATGCAAATGTTGATGGCGCGTCTGATTCCACTGATGATGATACCAGCACGATTGATATTTTTCTGGAAGATCAGGAACAGCTTGTCACATGGCTAGGGTCAATCGGCTTTGAGCGCCCCGATGATGTGGCCACAGCCCTGTCCGGCTGGATTGCAGGGCGCATTCCGGCAACACGCGGTGAACGGTCACGGATGCTGCTTGGCCGCCTGATGCCCGAATTATTGCGGCAACTGGCCAAAGGCACACAGCCTGACAGTGCTTTTGCCGCGCTTGCCTATTTTATCGAAGGGCTGCCATCCAGCGTACAGATTTTCTCGCTTCTGGACTATAACCGGCATCTGGCGCGGCTATTATGCGATATTATTGTCCTGTCACCGCGCCTGACGCAGATTCTGAAACGCAATCCGATGCTGTTCGAATTGCTGTTATATAAAGAATTTTTTGATCCCCTTCCCGACACCGAAACCATCGCCAACAATATGCGTGAGATCATTGCCGGACAGGCTGTCGAAGACGCGCTCGACAATATCAAACGCCATACGCGCGAATTGCGTTTCCGTGCCGAATTACAGGCGATCAGCCTGAGCAGTGACCGATCAGTGCTGGAAAAGTCATTGAGCGCGATTGCCGAAGCAACGATGCAGGTGGTTCTGGAGCTTGCGCGCGCTGATATGGAACGCCGTCATGGCAAAATCGCGGGTATATGCGGGATTATCGCGCTTGGTCGGCTGGGCATAGGCCAACTGACAGCGACATCGGATCTGGATATTTTATTCGTCTATGACGCCCCCGATGCCGCCAGATCAGACGGTAGCCGTGGCCTTGACGCCGCCAGCTATTATATCCGCCTGACGCAGACCTTTGTGAGCTGGATGACAACGCAAAGTGCCGAAGGTGTCCTATATGACATTGATTTACGGCTGCGCCCCGAAGGCTCGGCAGGTGCCGTTGCGACGCCGCTTGACCGGCTATCATACTATATTGATACCGATATCTGGCTGTGGGAAAAGCTGGCTTTGACAAAAGCACGATTTGTTGCCGGTGACGCCAAGCTTTCAACACCAGCGATGAAGATTATCCATAAGGCCATCAATCAGGCGCATGACCATGATGCGGTCATGGCCAGCATTGCCGATATGCAGACCCGCATGGCGGCCACCCAAAAAGACGCATCAAAATGGCAGTTACGACTGCAGCCGGGCGGCCTTGGCGATCTGGATTTGCTAATCCAGGGCTTGCGGCTAATGCATGGCAACCATTTTCATGATAGCGGGCAAGCACCGGCTGATATTCTGGCAACGCTGGTAGATAAGGGTCTGATCGACAGCAATGACGCGCTGGCACTGGCAGACGCGCATATGGTGATGGGCAATGCCCAACATGCGCTGCGCCTGTCAACGCAATCGGCGCAGATGGTTGATGACGATATGCCACCAGCCTTGGGGCAGTTTCTGTCGCGCTGGCTGGATGCCCCCGATATCAATCAGGTTGCGATCAAACTTGACGAGATGCGCGCCGCGGTGCGCGAGATCATGGCACGGCTATAAACCATGCGTGCAAGCCAAAAACAGGGCGTCGATATCGATTTTTTTCTAACTATTTTTCTTTTTTTCACTTTTATCCCGTAATCGACATATCAGCAACGAAATCAGAACAGACTTAGGTCATTTTACGGACGTAAGAGAAAGGCTGAATCTAGCTCGCATGCGGGATTGATTTTTTCGTAACATTTTGTATTTGACGCATGACCATTTAGGTGAAATCTAGAGGGTAACGTCGCAACCCTAGTGAAAGATCTGCTATGTTCCGATCTATCGCCGCGTCATGGACTTTGTTTTTCGGCCTGCTTCTGATTATGGCAGGTAACGGGCTTCAGGTTGTGCTTTTGG
>JBMZPN010000030.1:0-14034 GCA_049620845.1 Puniceispirillum sp. (SeqCode) | reverse complement strand
GCATCAATCTTGGTCGATAATTTCCCCAGAAATGCGTTAAGTGTCTTACTGTCAGCGACATCAAGGAAGCATAATTGCGCAGCTTCAAATGCCAGATTTGAGGGTGTGCTCAGGCCTTTATGATCGGCTAGCATCAACTTGTTGAATTGCTGTCGTCCCGAGGTGGTTATGGTCAATGTTGGCGCACTATCATGCTTGTCGCCATAAATGAGAAATCCATCATGCAAACTTGACAGGATTGTGGCGTGAATCACATCTGTTGTTGGTGACCAGAATTTAGGCATGAATGACTGTGCCATATTTACGATATGTGCTTCACTTACCCGGTCAACGGCTGTGCTGCCGAGCACGATTAACTGTGTTAAATCGGAACCGCTCATTTGTCTCTCCTTATAAGTTCGGTTCAAAGCCATTAGTGTTATACGTTCATAGTGCGACTGAGAATCATTATCAAACCCTATCAGGGCGAAATGGCGCTGTCAATAATAATGATATTGCGAGTCATTATCGTTTTTATTATTGACAGCGGTACCAGTGTTGTCTAAGTCAGATAGTAATAATAATCGTTCTCATTATTATTATTGATTATGAGAGGGTCAATTGGCTTTCTACTGCTGGATAGTGGATAGCATGTCTATCAAATGGAGTGTTGAAGTGAAAAAAGGATTTGTTATTACGGCGTCAGCAGGCGCTCTTTTTCTGGGTTTTGTGTCTCAGGCGCAGGCTGATGGGCATGTTTATGCGGGATTTCCTGTAACGCTTAAGGGTTATTCAGGCGATGCTACTACATCTGTTTCTTATAGCGGCCAGGTAGCGCGGCAGCTTTTGCATAATGGTTTGAAAAAAATGGTATCAAAAGGCAGTGGCGCTGGTGCCGATGCGATGATGGCCTATTTCAAAGGCGGCGATAACCTTGCCATTCTTGATCCGGTAAACAGTGATAAATTCCCTGTCAAACAGGCAAATATCGATGATGTTTCATCCGGCAAAAACCTTAATGGCAAAACTGACAAGCGTATTGTAAAGGGATGGCCGGGGCAAATGAACGGCGTTGAAGTGCTGGAATTCATGATTGATAAAGCTGGCCAGACCGATGGCGGCTATGACGCATCTACAGGTTATAATTACACGCAACTGGTTTCAAAATATGCCATGGGTGCCGTGTTCTATAATCAGGCATGTGACAATTATCTTGATGAAAAGATGCGTCCAGACGTAAAGCCAAATGACAAGCCGTATAAAGAGGGTGCGGCCTATACAGGAAAAGAGCATTCATGGGACGAGGCTTTTGGTTATTGGGGTGCGGCAGCGCATACTCTGGAATTGACTGCCAAGGAAAGCTATGAGGTTGCCAAGAAGAAAAACCTTGCCGCGGCTGACTATAACAATGATGGCGTGGTCGATCTGAAAAGTGAAATGACCTATGCCCATGCCTATTATGCAGCAAGCTTCGATAAGGGCGGCAAGACTGATTACCTCAACACTATTACCAAAGCCTTTCTTGATGGCCGGAAAGTCATAGCAGACGCAAATGGTGAAAAACTGGGCTTTAACGGCAAAAATGCCATCAAAAAGCAGGTTGGTATAATCTGTTCGAACTGGGAAAAAGTGATTGCCGAGGCTGTCTTCAAATATGCAGGTAGTGTGTATAAGGATATGATCGCTTTGAACGAGTTGATGGATGCCGGTGAAAATACCGACAAGGCCTTTGCAAAATATGCCAAACATTGGGGTGAGGCCAAGGGCTTTGCGCTTGCGCTTCAATCAGGACCAAATGATCTTGGCGAAACAGCTGACAAGATGAATAGCTTGCTTGGCTATGGCCCATGGCTGATGAATTCGTCACAGATTGTCGATATTGATACGTCCGGAAACTACGTAAAAGATGAGAAGGATATGCAAGGTTATATGCTTCATATGCTCAAGCTACAGCAGTTGATGGTCGATAGCTTTGGCATTACCGCTAGAAACAACGATCAATTAGCATCTATGAACAATCTGGTGTCAAAGCTTGGTAGCTCGGACAGTGCTGAAAACGACTAATTCGGTCTAATGTCTAAGACGACCTTTAGATTGAGCAATCCAGCGAGAATGTGCATAAACATTCTCGTTGGTTTGCATTAAATGGCTTTCACTAATAGGGGCAAAAATAATGGATATTATCTTCACTGATTATATATCTGATCTTGTTGCACCTTTCATTGATCCCAAAAAGCGCATTTTTGTCGGTTATATTCTGTTATCAATTCTGATCGCATTTTGCTGGCTTATAATGGCGCGCAGACAAACGCCGAAAGCCGCTTTTTCAACGATTTTCAACGCAAAAATATTACTGTCAGCATCAGCCAAAGCAGATTACGCCCTGTTTTTTCTGAACCGCATATTGTTCTCATTTCTTGGGCTATCGCTATTTTCGCAATTGGCGATTGCCACATTCATATATGAGATTCTGCATCATCAGGATTATCTGGCGCCACAGATGTTTTCCGACATCAATCAGATTGTCGTGATTAGTCTGTTTACATTCTGTTTTTTTATCATTGATGACATGACGCGTTATGGTTTGCATCGCTTGCTTCATCGCGTGCCGTTTTTGTGGGCTTTTCACAAAGTGCATCATTCAGCCACAACCCTGAACCCCATGACCGTTTTCAGAACGCATCCGGTTGAGGGAATCCTTTTTAACATGCGTGGCGCTTTGGCGCAGGGGGCTTGCATTTCTCTGTTTTATTATGCATTTGGGAACAGTATTGATCTGTGGACGATATTTGGCGTCAATATCGGAGTGTTTGTATTTCATGCGGGTGGTTCAAATTTGCGGCATTCACATGTTCATATCAGCTACTGGCGCTGGCTAGAAAAATGGATTATCTCGCCAGCTCAGCATCAGATACACCATTCGGTGGCGCCGAAACATTATGACAAGAATTTTGGCGTCGCACTGGCATGTTGGGACTGGTTTTTTGGAACGTTGCACCATTCAGAAGAATATTCAAAAAGAGAAGCAATGGAATTTGGCTTGGGGTCATCAACACCGATGACAAGTCACCGGCTGAGAGACTTATATCTAGCTCCATTTAAGGAATTAGGTTTGCCGTTATTTCGCCCGCTGATCACGTTATTACAGAATAGGGTTAAGAGGAGAACTTCGACGTGAAGACATATCCATCAAGAGTATTTATCAAGTTTGCCGTTGCTGTTTTTGCTATCTTTGGACATGTTGCCGCGCATGCGTCTGAGCTGAATATTTATTCGCATCGACAGGCTTTTCTGATCAATCCATTTCTGGACGCCTTTACAGCCGAAACAGGCATTAAAACGAATGTCGTATTTGCGTCTAAAGGTCTTGCGCAACGTCTGCTAGCCGAAGGAGCTAATAGTCCAGCTGATCTTGTGCTGACGGTGGATATTGCCCGGCTTAGCGTTTATGCCGAAAGGGGCCTGTTTGCGCCTGTCCAGTCTGACATTCTTAATGATGTAATTCCGGCGCATTTACGTAGCAAGAATGGTACATGGTTTGGTTTATCGAAACGTAGCCGCATTGTTGGCGTGTCCAAAGATCGTGTTGCAGATGGTGCCGTTCTTCGCATTGAAGATCTGGCTGATCCAAAATGGCGTGGCAAAATTTGTTCGCGTCCGGGGTCGCATGTATATAACCGTGCGCTTGTGGCATCGATGATCGCCGCGCATGGCGAGGTCAAGGCGGAAGCCTGGGCGCGTGATCTGGTTGCCAATTTTGCCCGCCGCCCACAGGGTAATGACCGTGCACAGGTGAAGGCTATTTTTGAAGGCCAGTGTGATATTGCCATTTTGAACCACTATTATTACGGAAAGTTGCTCAATTCCGATGATGCGGCGCATCGTGAATGGGCTGACTCAATCAATCTTGTGTTTCCTAATCAGGGCGAAGATGATCGCGGGGCGCATGTAAATATTTCAGGTGGTGGTATCGCCATCCATTCGAAAAACAAAGCAAATGCGCAACGGCTTCTGGAGTTTTTGGTATCTGAAAAGGCGCAAAGCCTCTATGCCAAGATCAATTATGAATATCCGGTAGATGAAAGTCTTGAACTGCCCGATGATCTGAAATTATGGGGCACATTCAAAGAAGATCAGACGCCAGTGTCCGAGATTGCCAGATTATCTGTAACAGCACAGAAAATTATTGACCGGGTAGGCTGGTAAAACTGTTCAATCAAACGCAATTTTACTGGGAACGTTTGTCCAGCTTTGTGTCTAGTTACGCTTGCGGCGATACCAGAATAGCAGGTTCAGCATAAGCGCCATCACAGGCCCTGCGACAATGTTGAAAATGGTTGCCTGCTGGAACAGGTCTTCGACATCCTGACGCATTGATCGCCGTATTTGCCGTAATTTTTGGCGTAGCGGCAAAAGCATTGTTTGCAGGTCACGAATCTGATCTTGCAAATTGGTGGGTAGCTCATCGACCGATTTGGCGCCTGTCAGGCTCAGAACTTCGGTAATACTGCCTTCGACTTTAGCAATCTGGTTGATGAAATTGGCTTCAGTATCTTTATACGTCTGCTGAGCCTCACGCATCATATCCTCGACAAGGGTGAAAGAACGCACCAGATTACCCCGTGACCGGATACCAAGCAGGCGGCTATCACCGGCAAGAAATTCGACCATATTCACCATGAAGGCAAAATTATCATTCAGAGGACGCAAAAATGCAGCACCGCCTTCACCTGAACCTTGCAAGCTCATCGGGTCATAAATCCAGTCAGTATCCGCAAGTGCAAAAATAGACGCAGAATCCGCCCTAGAAGCGTCATCAAAGGCCGATGGCAACGTACCAGCTACATGGACAGCAACGGATCGTACCCCGCCATCATCAGCCTTGAAACTGGCGGCAAGCTGGTCGGGGGCAGATGAACGGAATTCTTTGCGATCTTGCGACCCGCTATCATCACTTGTGGTGACCAGACTGGTGGCTGTCAGGTCGCTGTTATCTGGGAGTGACAGGGTGAAATGGCCAGCTTCGGCAAATAGCAGTTCGTTCAGGTCGGCGGTGGTGCTGTGGGTGGTTGATAGGGCGTCACGCCGTATACGAAGCCAGTAGGGGTAGTTAATCTGATTGCCATCATTCCCCACCACGGTAGCGGCCATAGTGCTATCGCCAATAACCCGGCTTTGATCGAAACGGATGCCGTATTTAGCCAATAGATCGATTATTGTAAAAATATCGGTCTGGTTGATTGGTGCGGCCTCTAATTTGGCATTGCCACGGTTTAGACGTTGATGTGGATCAACCATGACCATCAGGCCTTTACCTGCCATCACATGGCCGTCAATCGCGCGTAGCATGTCGGTTTTGAGCACAGGTGTATCAATAACCAGAAGCGCATCCAGATCATCTGGCAAGCTATCGCCAAAATAGGGGATAATGGCGATATCGAACTGGTTTTTCAGCTCTTCAAGAATGGCTAATCCCGGGCGTGCTTCATCAACATTTCGCGGGCTGAATAATGATGACAGGATACCTATTTTGGGTGTTATCTGGCGCCCCAGATTGCTGACAGCAAGAGCAAGATCATATTCCAGCAATTCGGCACGCCGTTCATCAAAATAGGATATTGCAGCATGCCGGTCGCCAAGCTGGAAGGTCGCACCAAAATACAGGCTGTCACCAGATGACATGGGGATACGCTGAATACCATCTAATATGGCACTTTCCTCAGTCACGCTATCCGGCTCGACAGCGATCTTGCTGATGTTTATGCCGCCATCTGCATAATTGCTGAACTGGTCAAGCAGACTTTCAACCCGCCGCACATGCTGGCGGATACGCGCCGGCACAGGTGTCTCATCTTTATTGTAAAATAGCTTGATATCTATTGGCGTTTCCAGATTTGATCGCGTTTGTTTCACGATATGAATTGTTTCGGGATGCAGGCTAAAGCTTTTCTGCTGCGTCAGGTCAAGTGCGACCGGAACGCCCGACAGCAAGCCAGATAATCCCATAATCGCAACAATACCAGCTGTAACCATACCGATGCGCGCACAGACACTGGCAAGATTTAGCGCCGCATTACGCCGGAAGCGGGATAGCAAAAGCGTGGTTGCACCAAGGGCAAGCCCAATCAGCGCGATGAAATAGACCAATCCAGCAAGGTCAATCCGACCATCCGCCATTTCATCAAGCCAATGGCGCGGACTTGCCAGATACAATGTATCCGCAACCCATTGCAAAGCTGGTGGCAGTATTGTCAATTCGCCAAGCCCAGAGTCAAGCAGCATAAGTACTAGCAGAAACCCAAGCCCCAGGACAAAGGCGGCAATCTGGTCTCGACATAATGCGGCGGCCAGAATTGAAACGGCATAGGCAGATGACAATAGCAAGCTGGCACCGATATAGCCGGCAATTATGATGCCCCAGTCAGGCGCGCCAAGATAGGCGATGGTCAGGGCAAACGGGAATGTCATGGCCAGTGTTATCAGCAAAATAAAGCTGCCAGTCAGCCACTTGCCTATCGTGATGTTTGCAGCCGATAGGGGCAGGGACAGGGTTAGCTCCATTGAGCCTTCGTTATTCTGGCCATGAAAGGCGCGCATTGCCAATGCGGGAATAAAGACATTCGCGACCCATGGCAGGAATGTCCACTGCAAGTCCATAACCACCAGATCGGTGCTGAAAAAGTCGCCAATCACAAAAATGGCAGTGGCTAATGTCAGGAGAAACCCGATCTGGAAAATGATTGTCAGGGGTGAATAGGTCAACTGCCGCCACTCATGTCTTGCGGCGGCCATTATCATGGCCATTTGTGATGATTCAGACTGGTTTGCGTTCATGACTCAGCCTCATTTTGGGCATCATCTTGTTCTTTACTATCAACAGGCGACGTGGTCAGCGCATGGATAGCGCGCTCTAGCCGGCCGTTATTATCAATGAATTTTGTCGTAGGACCATCGGCAACCAGCTGGCTGTCGCGCATGACAACCAAACGTTCACACATATTTTCGGCTTCTTCCAGAATATGAGTCGACATCAGGATTGTTTTAGTCTGGCCAAGATATTTCAGCTTTTCACGGAGCTGGGCTTTCTGGTTGGGGTCAAGCCCGTCAGTAGGCTCATCAAGGATCAAAACAGGCGGGTTATGCAATAAAGCCTGACCTAGCCAGCTTCGTTGGCGCCAGCCTTTGGATAAGGTGCCCAAAAGTTTGTGCCGTACACCGCCTAGATCAAGCTGGTCAATGACATTATCAATCAGAGTTCGCTTTTGCTGTCCCGAAAACCCACGGGACTCGGCAGCAAAGACCAGAAATTCACGCACGCTGAGGTTATTAAAGCCCAGAGCTGACTCCGGCAGATAACCAAGCTGATGTTGCGCCTGTCTTCGTTGCGCAACAATATCATAACCATTGATGAAGGCGCGTCCTGTATCAGGGGCAAGTGAACCAACCAGCATCCGCATGATGGTTGATTTGCCCGCACCATTACTGCCTAAAAGGCCGATAATCGAACCCGCATTGGCACTAAATGATACACTCTGTGCGGCGGGTTTGGATGCATAGGATTTAGATAGATTTTGGGCGTCAATTAACACGGATAATCCTGCTTCGAAATTTTGACTGCTTGTCAGTCTATTTAGCCGCGAAGATCGACAATGAATCCGGCAATGATAAACAAAACAACACTAATACCCATAATGCCATATCCCAAACGGTTAAGCCAACTTCCAAAAGATGCTCTTGGACGCGGCTGTTCGTTATTTTGCGGGCTATCACCCCTAGACGGGCTACCGACAGAGCGAAAATCGGTTCTGCCAGTATCCTTATCTGTATTATTATTGGTAAAGAAATTTTCAATCGCAGCTGAAAATGTTGCGAGAATGGCACCAATTATGGCCAAGGTGACAACGACCGGTTTAGCTGAAATGAGGAACAAGAAATCCAGCATGGTCGTTGCCCTTGAGTGAAGCCGTTAGGCTGCACCCTTAGATGTATTTGCAAAGCTCTTCATCGCTTCTTCATGCAGAATGGCCATTGTTTCGCGCTTATATTCGAACGCTTCGGCCGAGGTCAGCATGCTGTAGTTACGCGGACGAGGGAGCTTGATATCAATAATTTTTTCAACCTTTGTCGGCTTGTTAGTCAGAACAATCAGACTGTCAGCAAGGAAAATAGCTTCATCGATTTCTGATGTAACAAAAACATTCGTGCGACGGTTTTCTTCAAATAGTTCAAGAAAGAATTCCTGCATGAGACTGCGTGACATCGCGTCAAGACCACGGAATGGTTCGTCCATGATCATCACTTTAGGCTCGTTAATCAATGCACGCGCAAGCTCGGCACGACGCTGCATACCACCTGACAGCTGTAGCGGGAATTTGCTCATGAATTCACCAAGTCCCACCTTGACCAGAAGCTGCTTGGCTTCTTCTTCAAGCTCAGCGGCATTTGCATCCCCCCGCATTTTCGGGCCAAAGACAACATTTTCAAAAGTTGTCTGCCATGGGATCAGCGCGGTTTCCTGAAACACCACCATCCGATCTTTGCCCGGACCAGTGATTGGTGCACCATCAATTGTGATTTTACCAGAGTCAGGCTCTTCAAAACCGGCAAGCAAGTTAACCAGAGTCGACTTGCCACAACCAGATGGCCCCACAATAACGGTCATTTCACCTGGCGGGATGGATAAGCTCAGATTGTCAAGAATCTGATCTGACATCCATTCCTCACCATAGGCTTTGGAGACGTTTTCTAGTTCAATTGTACTACCTGTAGCTGGCTTTTTTGCCGCTTTTTTTGCTTTGGTAGCACCGCCGGCAGTAGCTGCGCGGGCGATAGAATTACGATTGGTCAACATTGGTATACTCCCTGTAACCTTTTAATTGTTTGTTGCCTATTATCATAAACGCTGTCTAGAACAGACGCCGCCATGGCATGAACAGAACACCTAACTTGCGAATTGAGCTCGAACATAGGTAGCCTGCAATTCCGATAGAAATCATGCCGACAACGATATGCTCAAGTGATCCGCCCATATACGAACTCCAGATGAAGAAGCCGAGGCCGCCACCACCTTGCGTGCCGCCGCCTGAAATCATCTCGGCAGCAAGCACAACTTCCCAGGTAATGCCCATACCAACGGCTGCACCTGTGAAGATTGATGGCAAAGTGCCTGGGAGAATGATTTTGTAGAACAAATGCCACTGGCTAGCGCCCATTGACTGAGCCGCACGCAGGTAACGCACATCAATCGCCCGTGCGCCACCAAGCACGTTGATCACGATCGTGAAGAACGCACCCAGAAAGGTCACAAATGCGATAGACATTTCATTTGTAGGCCAGAAGATCAATGAAGCTGGTACCCATGCTAGCGGCGGAATTGGGCGAAGGATTTCGAATGGTGGAAAAAAGATTCCACGGAAATACTTGTTCACAGCCAGTAAAAGTCCAAACGGAATACCCACAAGCATAGCGACAAGGAAACCAGCCAGAACACGCTGGAAACTAGATACCCAGCTCTGCCAATATCCCAGATTAGGTATAACATCAGCCCAGGTGATTAGAACATCAATTGGTGGCGGAACAAGTCCGATACCAAGCATGTCATAACCTGTCCAGTCATCGATTAGCGCGCCAAATTGCCATATGATTAAAAAAACAAAAATCGCGATAATCCCACGGCGCAACTCGATGCTTCGTAGCATTTTTGAAAATTTAGAACGTTTTTGCACAGTACTATTTTCCATTTTTCAATACCTCTCCGATCCTGTGGCCTATGCCATCTCACGTTCGCCAGCCTGAAAGGCCTTGACCGCTTCTTCGTGTACCGCTTCATTCACATCGCTAAGCAAGGCTCGGAAAGCTTCGGATGACTGCGTCTCGTAAGAACGAGGGCGCGGAATATTCACTTCAACAGTTTTCTTGAGCTGACAAGGACGTGTGGTCACCACATGTACTTTGTCACCAAGGAAAATGGCTTCTTCAAGATCATGTGTAATGAAGAAGATTGTGACCTTGGTTCTGTCATAAGTTTCAAGCAATGATTCGTGCATGATCTGCTTGGTAAGCGCGTCCATCGCACGATAAGGCTCATCAAGCAGCAGAACTTTCGGGTCGTTGATCAGAGCCCGCACAATTTCTGCGCGGCGGCTCATACCCGAAGATACTTCGCCCGGATATTTGTTAATCACGTCGCCAAGTCCGGCTTCGGCAAGCATGGTACCCGCTTTATCGAGCGCCTGAGCCTTGTTAAGTGCACCTTGAACCATGGGGCCGTAGGCCACGTTTTCGACAAGTGTTTTCCATGGAAACAGAGCTCCATGCTGGAAAACAACCATGCGTTCTGCACCTTGATCAGCCTTTTGACGGCCTGGTCCGCATAGCATTTCGCCGTCAATGTCAATTTGACCATCGGTGATTGAGTGAAAACCAGCAATCGCGTTCAGCAAAGTAGATTTGCCGCAACCTGACGGGCCGACAATCATGCAGATTTCGCCGCCGGCAATTTCCATTGAACAATTATCAACCGCCTTAACATTCACACCCTCTGGGTCATAAATTTTAGTCACATTACGAATGCTGATAGCACCCTTAGTGGCAGCCGTACCATTTTTTGAAGCGTTTTGTTTTGTCATAACCTTAATCCTTTGTAATCGGTAACGAGCCGCTATTAGCGATCCTGTTGAGCAAGTTCGCGAACCTGCCATTGCATGAGTAAGTCACCGACAATACGCACCATGACTGATGTGATATAACCGATAAAGCCGAGCGTGATCATGCCAATTACCATTGGTACGGTAACGTTGTTCATGTAAGCGTCGACGATGAGATAGCCCAGACCAAGGTCACCAGACACCATCTCGGCGGCAACAAGGGAGAACCACGCAACACCAATAGAAATCTGCAATCCGGTAAAGATGTAAGGAAGGGCTCCCGGAACAACGACATTTTTGAAAACGTCCCAACTGCTTGAACCGAGGCAGCCAGCAGCACGGAAATAATCATCGTCAATTGAGTCCACACCCAGCATTGCGTTCAAAGTTGTTACAAACAGAGACGCCAAAGTTGCTAGGAAAATAACCGGCCCCTCAAACCCTGGCAGAAGCAGAATTGATAGTGGCACCCATGCCAGAATAGGAATAGGACGGAACAGTTCCAGAAGCGGGAAGGCAAAGTCGCGTATCTTTTTTGACCAGCCCATAAATAGACCAAGAGGCACGCCGACACCCGTAGCAATCGCAAAGGCAATTGCAATACGCTGACAACTTACATAGATATGTTCATAATATTCATATGTAAAAATTGAAATGCCCTGAAATGGTTCTGGAGAAAACCAGTCCTTTGAAATGGCAACTGGACCTGGAAGCTTGTTAAAGCGCCAGATTTCCAAACCTTCGCATAATAGCCAATATGAAAACAGCCATAATCCCACACCCGCTGCGGTCAGATATGGTGCCGGCGTTGATAACGCCTTTGCAATACGATATTGGACCATGTCCAATCCTTTAGGTGCTTCGGTGCGCCGTTGACGTCCTGCAGCAACTTGTTGTGTGGCCATCTTATGAACTCCCAGACTTATTATTTTTTAATTCTTTTCAAAAACTAGATACAAAATGTCGCACTTTTGCGCGCGCAATCAAAGCGATTCAGTAATAGATTTTTTTTAATAACTAAGTGACGCAATCAATAAGCGACAGAAACATTTAAAAAAATAAATAAAAATAGTGTGTTAGATAAAACACCCCAAGAAATTTAATTCTCGGGGTGATCGAAAGATTGCTGTAGAAAATTACTTCGCGTTGATGACACCAACTGGTGAAGTCATGCCGCGCGCACGAAGAACGTCTTCTGCGAACTGAGGCATAACACCGCCTGTACGAATTGTTGGTGAAGCAGCAGGCTTTTTCTTGAGTGAATACAAGAACGCTGTTGCGTCAGCCATCAGGTTACGAGCGCGGTCACTGATAACGAAGTCCAGTGTCAGCTTGTTTGAACCTGCAATTGGGCTGTCATACAGAGATGCTTTCAGGATTGACTTTTCAATCTGCTCAGTCTGTGCTTCGGCCATTGTTGCAACGGCATCTGCGTTAGCAGGGTCAGCCACGAAGATCTGCGCATCAAGCTCAGCATTCAACCAACCTGTAACAGCATCAGGACGCTGCTCAATCAGATCGTTCAGCATAACCATGAAGGCACCGTCAAGTGCGCCAAAGTCGATACCTGAAGCACCACGGCGGGCAATACCCTTGGCAACCATCTTTGAAGCTGTTGGCTCCCAGATAGCAGCCGCATCAAGCTTACCAGCGCGGAAGTTTGTTGTGATAACCTCGATGTTCTGGTTCAGATATTTCTTAGGCTTGATGCCAGACTCGGCAAATGCAAGCTGGGCAAAACGGTCAGTACATGCGCCATGTGGTGCAGATGTAACCTTTCCGTCCATCCACTTAACAGCCTCTCTACCATTGGCAAAGTCAGGTGCATCATTGCGTACTAGGAAGATGTTGCACTGCTGCATTGAAGTACCAAGAGCGGCAACGATACGAATGTCTGTACCACCACGCTCAGGGAGAACTTTAAATGTAGATGCAATAGCTGGCATGTCACCCATGTAACCAATGTGCTGCTTTTCACCAGCCATTGCGTTCACGATCACTGAACCTTGCAGACCAACCTGAAAGTCGGCGGTTGAGCCAGCAGGCAGATGGTTCTTCCAGAATGCTTTGCCGTTATTGACAACGCCAGTCCATGATTCTGTGTAATAAGGCTGGTATCCGATTACGAGATCGACTGCTTCGCCCTCATTACCGAAATCTACAGTTGCCATACCTGTTACTGGAGTCATTGCCATTGCGCCAACCGCAAGTGCTCCAAGAGTCTTAGATAGCTTGAAAGTCATACTTTCCTCCCATTTTTGAAAAACGGGGAAGACATAATATAGATGAACATACATTAGTAGCTAGACTAGCTTTAATAGTAGGCATAAAACCCATAATCCTTCCCCAATAAACATGCTTTTTATTTGTTTGTGCATGATCTTGATTAAAGTAAAGATTTATAATGCCTAACTATCAAGTCATATCTTTATTGGGTTCTTCAATCAAGTGATAGAACAATGCAATCGATTGTTGGCTACACTGTCATTTTCTTATTTGTTACAGTCACCGCATAAATATAAAAAATTACTAATAACAAAGCTAAACGGGAACCGGAAACCATGTCTAAAGTCAACGATCAGCAAGCAGGAAGCGATACAATTCCGCCGCATAGCGACTGGATTGATCAGAAGATTTTTTCGGACAGCGACATTTCCGTCGAAGAGCAGCAGAAGATTTTTAAGAATGTATGGGTTCCTGTTTGTCATGAATCAGAGCTGCCGGAACCTTATGATTTCCGTACATCAAGCATCGGAAATGAGAATATCATCATACTCCGTGCTGCTGACAACAAGGTTCACGCTTATCTGAATGTTTGCCCGCATCGTGGCATGCTCATCGAGCGTCGCCCGCAAGGCACATTCCTTGAGGGGCAGGCTTCAGGTAACCCTAAGCGTATCACATGCATGTTCCATGCGTGGCAGTTCGATATGAAAGGCAATTGTGTCTATGTGGCGCGTGAAAAAGAGGGTTATCAGGATCGCTTTTCCAAAGAAGATGCAGGTCTGCGCCGTTTACGCTGCGAAGTCAAATATGGCGGCTTTGTCTGGGTAAATATGAACGATAAGCCATCCGTTATGCTGGATGACTGGGTTGGCGCACCTATGAAAGTGCTTGCCGACGCCCTTGATGATGAGCCTCTGGAGGTTTTCCATTATCACAAGGAGATTTTGAGCACTAATTTTAAGCTTAATCACGACAGAACCATCAAATTTCATCAGGATTTCATGCGACAAGGTGGTGCCTCAGCGCTGTCCTCAACCAGAAAGAATGATTACGAATATGGCCACGCCGTATCGGGTACTTTTGATGGGGATGAAAATGGTCAGGATGGACTGACATTTCCGAAAATGAAGCAAGGTCAATGGTTTATGGTTGATCTGTTCCCCGGATTTAATTTCAGTCTGCA
>JBMZPN010000029.1:0-14334 GCA_049620845.1 Puniceispirillum sp. (SeqCode) | reverse complement strand
GACCAGAGGCTTTACGCTAAAATGTGACTTTGTCGGCGGGGCTGTTAATCACCGCTTACTCTATGGTGGTGGCCGTGGACAGGATTTGCCCAAGGCCGTTGGCATGAAGGCTGGCAAAACACCGTCAATCATCGATGCCACCGCCGGTCTTGGCAGGGATGCCTTTTTGCTGGCGTCGCTGGGTGCGCAAGTAACCCTGATAGAACGATCCGATGTCATGCATGCGCTTTTGCAGGACGGCCTCAAAGCCGCGTCAAATGCGGGCGGTCTGCATGCCGAAATCGCCAGCCGCATGACCCTTATTCATGGTGACGCGATTGACCTGTTACCTGCGATGAATCCCGAAGTCGTGCTTGTTGATCCGATGCATCCACCACGGCAGAAATCGGCTTTGGTCAAAGCTGATTTACGCGCCATTCGCGATATTGTCGGCACCGATGATGACCAGCTCACCCTCATCCAGACAGCGCTTGCCGCCGCGTCAAAGCGTGTCGTTCTGAAATGGCCGGCAAAGGCAAAACCGCTTGCGGGGTTAAAGCCATCTTCGCATCAGATCATCGGAAAATCCGTCAGGTTCGACGTTTTCATGACCTGAGCTTGGGCTGATATGCCTTGCAATCAGGCGATCCGCACATCAGACTCTCTTTTTGCCACCGGATATGGCAAACTGCAACCTAACGCGCCTGATATCGGGCGATGATGTGAAAACCATATCCCTTTATGGTTTGCAGAAATGACAGGAGCACGATATGCCCAGCTTTGACATTGTCAGCAAAACCGACATGACATCTGTCGATAACGCCTTGCAGGGCGTTACCAAGGAAATGCAGGTCAGATATGATTTCAAAGGTAGCAAGTCTGCAATCAGCAAGGAAGGCGAAACCATCCTGATCATTGCCGACGATGATCTCAAGCGGCGTCAGGTCGAGGAATTACTACTTACGCATCTGACCCGCAAAGGCGTCGATACAGGCGCGCTGGAATTTGGCAAAACCGAACAGGCAGGTGGTAATACGGTTCGTCAGTCCGTCACCGTGAAACAGGGTGTCCAGCGTGACGTGGCGCAGAAAATCGTCAAGGCGATCAAATCATCAAAGCTGAAAACACAGGCCTCTATTCAGGGTGACGAAGTCAGGGTCTCCGGCAAAAAGCGTGACGATCTGCAAGCGACCATGAGCATGATCAAGGCGCTCGATATTGACCTTCCCTTGCAGTTTGAAAACTTCCGCAACTAAACCGTCAGGCATCACCCCGCCGTGATGCCGCGTTAGACAAGCACTTCATCGGCATAGACACAGCAGCGCTCGGCCGGAAATGTCATCCATACCTTATCTGCTGGCAGGCTGGCTTCGCGTTTGATCTTGGCTTTCACAACCATCTCGCCGACCTGCGCTGTTACCAGCCGGTAATTGCCGAAATCTTCCATTCTTGTCACATCGGCTTCCACGGCACCTGCCGATTTTTTAGCGGCTAAGGTGATGAATTCGGCACGGATGCCCAACTTCACATTATCGCTCTTGATCTTGCCAAGGTCGGTCTTGGTCTTGAACTTATGTCCATGCACGGTGACGTCATTCTTGCTGCTGATCGTGCCTTCATACATATTCATCGCTGGCGCGCCGATAAAATAGCCGACAAAACTTGTCTGTGGCCGCTCGAACAGTTCCTGCGGCGTGCCGACCTGTACAATGGAACCTTCATCCATAACGATGATATTATGCGCAAAGGTCATCGCCTCATTCTGGTCATGCGTCACATAGATCAGCGTTGATTTATAGAATTCGTTGATTTCTTTCAGCTTGCGGCGCAAACGGAATTTCAGATCGGGGTCAATCACCGTCAATGGCTCATCCATCAACACCGCCGCCACATCGTCGCGCACCAGACCACGCCCCAGAGAAATCAGCTGCTTCTGGTCAGCTGTCAGACTGTTGGCTGGCCTTTCCAGCAAATGCTCCAGACTCAGCGTTTCGGCCACTTCCTGAACCTTGCGCGTTATCACTGCCGGTTCGACATTACGGCACACAAGCGGAAAGGACAGATTATCGCCTACCGACATCGTGTTATAAATCACCGGAAACTGGAACACCTGTGCAATATTGCGGTCGGCGGTTTTGCTTTGCGTCACGTCTTCACCGTCAAAGCGGATACGCCCTTCGGATGGCTTCACAATGCCGGACATGATGTTCAGCATCGTTGTCTTGCCGCATCCGGACGGGCCTAGAATGGCGTAACGGCCACCATCATCCCATGTCAGGCTGAATTTACGCAGGGCATAGACCGGATCAGCCGCATTCGGGTCATAGCTATGCGCGATATTTTCAAGATCAATTCTAGCCATTATTTACCCTTCCCGAATGGCGATGATACCAGCGCCCCGTCAGTGCCAAAGGCATACATTTTGTCACTATCAAGCGCCAGCTTGACCTTTTCGCCAGCCGCAAAATCACGCACCATATCCAGCAATCCGACAATCGTCTGCTCACCATTCTTGACATGCAGATATGTTTCCGAACCGCTGATTTCGGCCAGCTCGACCAGAAATGGCATACCCTTTGGCGCCAATGACACATCCGCCGCGCGAATGCCGAATGTATAATCACCGGCGGCCAGCGACTTGAAATGCGCTGGTACTGGCATGGAAATATCCTTATTCACCACAATGCGGCCATCGCTGATCTGCCCTGGCATCAAATTCATCGCCGGATCATTGGCAATTTCAGCAACGCGGATGGTCGCGGGATTTTCAAATACATCCTTGGCCGAACCCTGTTGCAGAATACGCGCTTCATCCATGACGATGATTTCGCCGCCCAGCTGCATCGCTTCAACCGGATCGGTGCTTGAATAAATCAGGATCGAATTTGACGATACCTGCGCCGAGAAAATATTCCTGAATTCTTCGCGCAGTTGTTCGCGCAATTTGTAATCCAGATTCACCAGCGGTTCATCAAGTAGCAAAATATTGGCTTCCTTGGCCAGTGACCGCGCCAGCGCAACGCGCTGTTGCTGGCCACCGGAAAGCGCCTGAATTTTCCGTGCTTCAAAGCCTTTCAGACCTACCGTCTGCAATGACGACATCACGCGTTCGTTTATTATCGCCGTGTCTAGTTTTCGCTGCCGCAGGGGAAAGGCCACATTTTCAAAAACCGTCAGATGCGGGTAATTGATGAATTGCTGATACACCATCGCAATATTGCGTTCCCACACGGGGATATCATCAAAGTCCTGCCCGTCGACCCTGACACTGCCCTTATCGACAGTCAGCAGGCCGGCAATGGCTTTGAGCAAGGTTGTCTTGCCTGCCAGCGTACGCCCCAGAATGGTATATAGCTGGCCGCTTTTCATGGTGAACGACACATCATCAAGATGAAATTCGTCCTGTGGTTTGTAGGTTAGATTTTCTGCTACGAGATCCATATTACTTCAATGCCCCCGACAGATTGCCTTTAGACAGATAGCGTTCAACAAGGAACGCAACAATGATAAGCGGTGCAACCGATACAAGCGCTGACGCCGACAGGCTCCACCATGGTGTGATTGATGAATTCAGTGCCACAATCGCCACTGGCAGTAACTGCACTTCGGTAAAGGTCAGGATGAAAGCAAAGAAGAAATCGGTCCAGCCAAAGATCATGCAGAACAGACCCGCCACGATCAGCCCGGGAATCGAGTTTGGCAGCACAACCTTATAGAAAGCCTGATAGGGGTTACATCCGTCAATCAGCGCGGTCTCGTCAATCTCGCGTGGTACCTTGTTAAAGAAATCCACCATGATCCATACGGCAATCGGCATAAGCAGAACGATATAGACCAGAATCAGACCCAGCAGACTATCCAGCAAGCCCAGAAAACCAAGCATGATAAAGAACGGGATCGACAGCACCACCGGCGGCATGATGCGCTGTGAAATAAAGAAGAAGGTGATATCGTTATTCTTGACAAAGCCGGCCTTGAAGGTAAAGCGCGATAGCGCATAGGCCGCAAGCGTCCCCAGAACGATGCTAATCAGGCTGGCCATGCATGTTACAAAAATACTGTTGAAATAGGGCTCGATAATATTGACGCCGCCTTGCGCAGGTGATCTTACCAGCACTTTCCAGCCTTCGAATGATGGCTCGAAATCAACCCAAGGAATATAGGTTGCGCTACCTGTAACCGAATTGAAGTCTTTGAATGATGTCGATAGCGCCCACAAAAACGGGGCAATCACAAACATCGACCAGACCGATATAAATCCATATTTCAAAGCACGATATAAATGGGTCATGCGTTTAGGCTTTCTTTATGAAAATTTTGACCAGAACATTAGCTATGATTGTCAGACTGATAATCATAATGACCAGATAGGTGAATGACAGCGCCGCGGAATATCCCATCTGGAATTCACGCAGACCCTTGATAAAGATGTAATAGCTTGATGTTTCGGTCGATGTGCCAGGGCCTCCTGAGGTCAGCACATAAACCGTATCCATGATCTTCGACGCTTCGATCAGTCTGATGATAATCGCCCCTATCGATATCGGTGCCATCAACGGAAAGGTGACATACACAAATTTGCGTATCGGGCCGGCACCATCAATAGACGCCGCCAGAAACGGCTCCTTCGGCAGTGATAAAAGTCCGGCCAGCATCAACAGGAACATGAACGGGGTCCACTGCCATACCTCGACAATGACAACCGTTACCAGTGAAAGATACTCGTTACTAAGCCAGGGCGGTGCCATATCAAACAGGCTGAAGAAATCATTCACCGGTCCCAGCGACTCATGGAAAACAGTACGCCAGATCACCGTCATGATCACAGGTGTCGACATCATCGGAACAAGGAACAGCACCCGGAAAAATCTTTGGAACTTGATATCTTCCCACACCATCAAGGCCAGCGAAAAACCGACAATATATTGCAGAAATACCGTTGTTACCGACAGAAAACTGAGTCTGAAAAACGACTCCCAGAAACGCGGATCATCGGTAAACAGGCGGACATAATTTTCCAGACCAATGAAATCCAGCCCCGGATAGAAACTGTCCCAGCTCGACAGGCTCAGACGAACAGTAAAGACAATCGGAAAAATCAAAATACCGACAAGCGTCAGCAAACCGGGAAACAGAAAAATATATTTATGCTTAAAATTCATAATTAAACCCTAGGTAAACATGCACATATTACTAGGTAAATATGGCCACCCTGTAAATTCAGAGTGGCCATATATTATTTGATTAGTGTGTGTGTTTCAAATTGTCTTCGAGGGCAACACCAGCGGCATATGCTTCTCTGACATTGTCTGCACCAACACGCTTGACGATCTTTGTCCACTCGGCAGCAACTTCATCAAGTGCTTCCTGAGGTGAAAGCTGACCGGCAAGAGCCTTGGCAGTACCTGTTGCTACGGCTTCGGTAAACTGTGATGTACCAGCTACACGCAACGGGAATACGCGGTTTGTGCTTTTCTCTTCCATATCAAGCAGAGTCTTGGAATATTCTTCCGCGATATCTCTATCCCATCCCTGACGCTCTACATAGATTTCAGGAACAAAGTCAGATTTCTTGAACGGGTTCACACCGAAGCGGCCAATGGCAATATCAGCCTGGTGATTCGCGTCATTCGCAAAGAAGCACAGATAGTCGAATGCCATGTCATGGTCATCGCTTTTCTTGGCAACACCGGCAGCCCAGCCCCATACGATAAACGGAGCCTGATTATAGCCTTCATCCCATTTGCCTGTAACGCGGTTCCATACACGGTCAGCACCCGGCAGAGGCGCAACACCAACCTTGTTCTTGATCGGGCTGTCATCTTCCATGGCTTTCACAAAAGCGTCATCCCATGAGAAGCTGAACAGCGTCTGACCACCACCGAATGATTCGATTTCGTCACCAAGGCTGAAGTTTGTGCCGCCTGGCGGTACATATTTTGTGGCTTCAACCCAGTCGGTCAGAGCCTCGACAAAGCCCGGATTGTTGATCAGCGGTGTCATTGTTTCGAGGTCAAAATAGAAACCGCCCGGTGTGTTGGGATTCTTTGAATAGGCAGCCGAACGGCTAAAGAAGGCAGCCGAACCCAGAATGTCTTTTGCCATGACTTCGGCAGAACCGTATTCCAGCTCGCCATCACCATCCCAGTCCTGGGCATTAAAGTAAGCGGCAATTTCGCCATATTCTTTCCATGTGCGTGGCACACGAAGCTCTTTGCCTGTATCAGCCTTATACTTCTTCTGATATTCAGGATTGTCGATAACGTCCTTGCGGTACTTCAGATAATGCCGGTCACCGTCAATCGGGAACTGGATCATCTGGCCATCCCATGACGCCACGTCGATATGCGACTTGGTTACGTCCTGCATCTGGCGCATATTGACATATTTCGCTGGCACTGGCTCCAGATACTGTTTCCAGTCACGAATGAAATTCGAGAAACCAAACACGATGTCATAAGGTGCCTGACCTGTCTGGAAAGGCACCATGGCCTTGGCATACAGATCGCCAGCAGGTGTGTGCGTGACATTAACAGTCGCGCCTGTCAGCTTGGCAAACTGCTCGGCATGCAGCGCTGTTGGCTCACCGATAACAGGCACGGCATGTGTGTTGATGGTCAAAGTACGGCCACTATAGTCCTTCTTCGACATAGACTCATACGAACATTCACCAGGAATATCACCAGTATTCTTAATATGTGGAAACTGGTCGCTCCACTTATCGGCATTAGCTGTACCGGCAACCAATGTTGCGGCAACAACCAGACCGGTTGCATACATAGTCTTCTTCATTGCTTCCTCCGTTAATGGTTATTCACTTTTTTTAAAATTTTACGGTACAAGTACACCGCGTCCTTTAACCTTGCGGTTATTAAGGTCCTGAAGTGCCTGATTGGCGTTTTCAAGACTGTATTCTTGGACGGCAAGATTGACCTTGCCTCTATCGGCAAGTGCCATCAGCTCGGTCAGTTCTGCCCATGTACCGACCAGACTACCGATGATGTTTTTCTCGGTTGTGATCATTTCAAAGGCACTCACATTAATGTCTTCGCCATAGCCGATGACATAATAGCTACCCATATCGCGTGTCATGGCCAGACCCTTGGCTGTTGTGCCATGCTCGGCGACAAAGTCCATCACCGCTTCTGCACCTTTGCCTTTGGTCAGTTCAAGAACTCTTTCGACTTCATTGCCATCGGCCTTGACCAGATGTTCTGCACCGCAGGTTTCAGCCAGTGACAAAGACAGATCAGACGGGTCAACCACGATGATTTCGGCCGCACACATCGCGCGCAGCACCTGAATGGCAATGTGACCTAGACCACCCGATCCAATGACAACGCATTTCTCACCTGGCAGAAGATGGCGTGACGCCTTTTTCGCTGCCCGATATGCTGTCAGACCGGCATCGGCATAGGCGGCCACTTCTTTTGGCACCAATGTCTGTGGCAGTTTGACAATGTTACGTGACGTTGTTTTAAGCGCCTCGGCATAGCCACCATGCGAATCAACACCTGGAAATGATCCGTTTTCGCCATGCATGTCATGTCCACGGCGACAGGCAATACATGTACCGCCGGTGATTTTCGGATGCACGATCACCGGATCGCCTTTTTTCAGACCCTCGACTTCAGAGCCCACATCTTCGATCCAGCCAGCATTTTCATGCCCCATAATCAGTGGCAACAAAGAGTTACCATCAGGATCAGTGGCAACACGCCAGACGCCTTCGATAATATGTAAATCAGTCCGGCAAACGCCCGCACCGCCAATCCGGACAATTACGTCATTGGATTTTTCAATAATCGGATCAGGAACATTTTCAAGATCAACCCAGCTTGGCGCTGTTAGATCATCGTCATATTTGTTTAAAACTTGCGCTTTCATTTTCCTCACCTGTCAAATTTTTCTGATTTACCCTTGCAAGGAAAAAAACGCGAAACAATGCCGACATATGCTCAGATATGTACAATTTTCGCAAAAGACTGTTCACTTTTTGAACATTGCACCGTCAATTTAGGGGCGTTACTGTAAAAAAAACGTGAGATTATGTTATGTGTGCAGATATAAATTCTGGCAAAAACCAGCGTAATGAAGTCGCTGAAAACTCTATTGGCAAGCAATCTTCGATCACGGCCATCTCGGAAAGCTGGGCGCGGTGCAAGGATTTCGGGCTGCTGTCATCGGGCAAGCCGGTCGAGGCTGTCATATCTGAAAGCCAGATGAACGAAATCCTCGAAGAAAACGATTATATACGCCAGCTTGTTACGCCCGAGCTGGAACTTCTATATAACCAGATCGCCGGCACCAACTTCATGGTCGCCTATGCAAATGACACGGGCGTTGTGCTTGATTCGATTCAGGATGAAGATTTCAAGGCTGGCGAAGGCGGCAAGGCCGTTATTCCCGGTTCAGTCTGGATGGAGCATCTGCGCGGAACAAATGCGCTTGGTCTGGCTCTTCATAGTGGCCAGCCGCAGATTGTGTCGGGTCAGGATCACTTTTTCCATAAATTGGGCGATCTGTCCTGCTTTGCCTGTCCGATTTACGATCATGAAGAACGCATTGTTGGCGTCATTGATGCGACATCCGATGCTACCGCACGCAACCATCACACGCTGGCTTTGGTAAAGCTTGCCTCGCGTAATGTCGAAAACCGGCTCTTTGTCGAACAGTTCAGCAGCTCGCTGATCCTGTCATTTCACGCACGTCATGAATATTTGCCGACAACCAGCGTTGCCTTGATCGCGGTTGATACTTACGGCTTTATCGAAGGCGCCAATGCCAATGCCAAGGCCATGCTGAGTGGCCTTGACCTGTCCAGCCGACAGCATTTTGGCGAAGTGTTCTCGGTCAATTTCTCGGCCATTATCGATCAGCTACGCGCCAATGAGGTGATCCAGATCCGTGATGTCATGGGCTCGGTCGTTTTCATGACCGTACAACATTCTATCTTAAAACGTGCCCTGAGTGCGGCGGCCAGTTCACCTGATATCTGGTTTCCCAATCATGCAAAGACAAACGCCAAGCCGCAGACCGCAACAGCTACACCACCGACACAAAGCAATGCTGGTATCAACTCAAAAATTTATGATGACGAATTATTCGCCCATCAGATCAAGATAGCTGGCAACACGCTGAAAATGGGTCTGCCTGCCTATATCGAGGGTGATCGTGGCACCGGAAAGACCGAATTCGCACGTCACCTGCATTCTCGCCTGTTCAAAGACACCCCCTTTATCGAGGTCGATTGCAGCCTGCTGACCGCTGATAATTACACAACGCAGCTTTTCGGCGATATGGATCAGCTCAGCTTTTTTGAAGCCACCGATAATAGCGCCAAGCTGGGCAAGCTGGCACATGCGCGTGGCGGCACGATCTTTTTTGACAATATCACTGTGCTAGCACCAGAAATCCAGCAGACCATCCTGCACATCATGGCACATGAAGATACCCGCCGCGAAAATGCCGATACGCCTGCCATAATGGCCTTTCTTTTTGCTGGCAAAAGCCTGAATGATGAAAATGACGACCATTCGGGTTTTAATGACGAATTCATTGAAACGATTCAGGGATGCCAGATAACAATCCCTAGCTTGGCGCAGCGATCCGACTTTGAAAAAATTGCGCATGCCTTGATGGCTGACATTTCACCACAACATACGCTATCGAAAGTGGCCATCAATCAGCTCAAGGCCATAAGCTGGCCTGGCAATATTAAGCAATTACGCCGTGCCTTGCAGCTTGTCGTCGCAAGATCAGACGAAACGGTGATTCGCGAGGATATTCAGATCGTGCTGGCGTCACTTGGTGGGGCATCCACCGCACCTTGCCCCAAATGCTCAAGCTCGCCTGTGCGCATGGAAACCTGCGTCATGATCAAAAAGACCTGGGCTGAAACGGGTGGTAATGTCAGTCTGGTTGCGCGCCGCCTTGGTGTATCCCGCAATACTGTCTATAAGCACCTTGAAAACTCAGTTGCTTAGAACAGCATCTCCATCATCCATTCGGGCACATCTTCGGGATTCTTGATACATACCTGCTTGTCGGCATCACCCTTTGATTCGAGTCTGACGGTCAGATCCGAATAGCCATAATCCTTGACCTGAATCGATAGATAGCTTTCGGCTATCTGGCAGGATCCGGTGACCAGCCAGACTTCGTCAACATCACCTTCCGGCTTCATGCGTACGGTCAGTTCGGCCTGACCGAATTCGGTCACGTTAATGGCTGTCATATCGGCGGCAGCGGGTTGTGATACGCCAATCGCCGCAAGCAAAGAAAGTAATAGAACCCCGACCTGCATTCTGGTCACATAAAACAAAATCACGCGCAACATTTATCACTTCCAATTTTAACAACGCCAGACGCAATAGCACCGACAATGATGATACCTGCTCTTAACTGATAGCATATAGAAAAAAATGGCGGCTGAATATCCCGCTTTACGGGGTCATCCATAGTGACTCAGCTTAATCGATAAGGCTGTCGGCGCGGCATCCGGCACGTTCCAGATGAATCGGCAATACCCGCCCATAAAGCTGTTTCACGCGTTCTGGCGTACCTACCATGTCGGGCTCTTCAACATAGGAAAAAATCGCCACATAGCGTTTTCTGTTTCCGCATAGCGGGCTGACCCTGTGCAATGAATAGCGCCCTTTGAAAATCTGCAGATCACCCGGTTCAAGCGCCAGCGACACAATTTTGTCCGAGCTGCCATCAAGCACGTTCTTGACCTCGTCAAAATTTTCATCCAAACGGCGTATATTGGGCGCATATTGAAACAGCCCGCCTTCTTCCGCATTCTGTATGGCCAGCGTAATGGTGAAATTATTCGTATCGAAATGCCACGGGAAACCCTCTCCTTCCTCGGCCATATTGACAATCACATCAGCCAGCGGATCGGCATAGCGATAGATTTTTTCCTGTCCCAGACATGCTTTTATAAACGGATCAAACGCGGGGAAATCCTGTATCTGGCGCAAAACGCCATCTTTGGTGAAATGATCCGCCGGAATAAAGGCGTTCGAACGGTCAAAAAATTGCCGCCGCGAGTCATCAGGATCCAGTGTCGGATCATCCTTGGTGAAATAGGGGTTGGTGCGGTTGAATGATCGATGCACATATTGTGCAACCGAATTGGCTTCTTCGGCAACAAGCCTGACACCCAGAGGTGTCAGAAATTGTTTCAGAACCACACAGCCATCATCTGCCAGTTTGTTCTGAATATATGCTATCAGCGCATCACGCGCCTGCCCATCAATATGGATGGGAAAGTGATCCAGATTTATCAAGGCGCTTGCATCAGATCGCATAACATCACCTACCGACATCACCGATATGTAACCATGTCGGCAATTTAGGTATCTATGCAAGCGATAAAGATCAGGTCAGATAACCGAATTTTCCATTATTGTAATCTTCGAATGCCTGCATCAGTTCGGCGCGGCTATTCATCACAAAGGGGCCATGTGCCGCAATCGGCTCATCAATCGGCTGGCCGCTTAGCACCAGCACCACCGCATCCTCTTCGGCGCTAATCGAAAAATCCTCTCCGGCATTTTCAAACAGGCCGAAATGATCCGTCGCCACCTTATCGGTACCATTTACAGTGATACTGCCCTCTACCACCAGCAGCGCGGTATTATTCACGGCGGGAAAGCTGAAATCGGCCAACGCGCCCTTACGCATCCGCGCATTCATGATATGCACCGGCGTAAAGGTGCTGGCGGCACCACTAATATCCTGATAACGTCCAGCGATCACCTCGACATAGCCGCCATCGCCGTCCCCGTCATGATCCAGACTGACCTTCGGCATTTCGGCATTTTTAATATCCTGATATTTTGGCGCCGACATTTTATCCTTGGCCGGCAGATTGACCCAGAGCTGCACCATCTGGAAATCACCACCTTGCCTGCTGAAATTTTCTTCGTGAAATTCCTTATGCAGAATGCCTGACGCCGCGGTCATCCATTGCACGTCACCTTCGCCAATAATGCCGCCGCCGCCACTACTGTCATGATGCGCGACCTTGCCCTTATAGGCGATTGTCACCGTTTCAAAGCCGCGATGCGGATGCACCCCGACCCCGCGCGGCGTATCGGACGGCGGAAAATAGAATTTTGAATTATAGTCAAACATCAGAAACGGATTCATCCGCTCCATGCTTAATGGCGGCGAACCCGGAATGAACCCATGCACGCGAAAACCGTCACCGACAAAATGCGGCGGGGCAGGGGGAACGATGGTTTCAAGTTTCTTTTGCGACATCTCATATACCTCACTCATTGGCAAGCCTGCTTTGGCCGCCATCATGATTATCTGGGTATTTGGCCGATCCAAGTCAACAAAACTAATGGCAATGCTGGGGCAAAATATTTTTAACTTTTAGTAGATAATAGACACGTCATCCGCGACCAGACTACCTATGTGCCGGATATCACTTTTGATGCGGCATCATGCTTTAGCTTATGCTCGCGCAGACCTTTTACGATATAGAAGGCCACCATCGTAAGAATGAAATAGGACGCAAATTGGTCAAGCAGATGCTCGGTAAAATCCTCATCCCTGTCGGACATTTAAAAGCCCTTCAACGGCATGCTGTCAGGACGCTGTAACCAGTTATCAGCCGCATAATGCGCCGACGCCTCGATCATATGAATTGTATAGGCATAGCGCGACTTTGCCGAGACATTGGGCGGCGATGTATGCGGCAGACGCCCATGTAATACGATCAATGTGCCCTTGGGCGCGATCAGCGGCACTGTTGCTTCGGGCAAATCGGCATCATCCAGTTGCATCATCTGCATGCTACCATCCACATTCTGAAAGCGGCTGCGAAGCGGTGCCAGATGCCCGCCAGGTGCGGCATACATACAGCCATTTTCCAATGTGGCATCTTCCAGCGCAAACCAAAAACCGATACAGCTTTCAGGTTCGGTATAGATAAATGTTGAATCCTGATGGCTAGAGACCTCGCCGCCAATAGCTGGCTGTTTGCAGATCACCATTGATTGCAGCTGCAACGGGGTTTTCATGCCAACACAATGCGTCACATCGGCCAGCTCATCGCCATGCGAAAATGCGGAAAATACCGGATCCAGATCATGAATCGCATGGCCAATCTTGTTCACCGCAACATGCTTGTCACGGTTCAGCTGGCCATCCGCGTCAAGCGCGCCTTCTTCCAGAAAGCATGAAATATTATAGGCAGATTCGCGGAAATAATCATCGGCGGCATGACTTTGTGCTGTGGCCGAAAACACCACCTGATGTGCCTCAATGTCAAACGCATCAATCAGACTGTGCGCGCGTGCCATCAGGCTGTCACATATGTCGGCGGGAACAAAATCATCAATGACCAGATAGCCATCTTCGGCAAAGGCCTGCGCCATTGCATCGCTGGTTTTATGTTGCCATGCAAAACGCTGTGCCTCGGTCTGTGTGTTTGTCTGCACCATCATCTCTCCGCCATCATCGCGCTGTTAGCCTGGCCCTCTATCTTCACTATAGCCTATCTTCATTATAGCGTGAGGCCACTATCAGTCACCAAAGATCATTTCGCCATTCAGTCTTTTATGAATCGCACTCAGACGCGTCGACACTTCTTGGTTACTATTGACCTGCATTTCGACAAGTTTCAGAATTTGCCCGATTTCCTTGGCCAGATCACTGCTTTGCTTGTTCGAATCCTTCAACCGCAATTGAACATTCTTTAACAAGGCTGTCATGATAATATCCTTGCTTTGCAAATGATCAAAATAGCTACGCGGAATTTTGCGCACTTTGACCGGCATTTTGCCCGCCCGTGCGGTAACTGACCGTTTCGTATTCAACAGCAGGGACGCTTCCCCAAAAATCTCGCCCTGACCGATGGTGTTTAGCTTCAGACCCAGGGGCGCAAAGATTTCAACTTCGCCCTCAAGCACAAAATAGGCTTCAAAAGACGATGATTCATGCTCATAGATGATCGCATGCGGTTCCCATGTTCTGATGACATTTTCATCATCACTATCTGTTTGCGCTGCCATAATTCCCCCTATTCACTTTACACTCATAACCGCACTGAATGGACAGCATGTCGGCATATCGGCATTTATGCGCAACACAGTAATCACTTTTGCCCATTATTGGCTAGTCTAAACTGATTATGGCCGAACGACTGACAGCCATCACGGGACTAACCAGAAAGGGGCTTGCACATCGCTTTCGAACCATGCGAAATATGCCCTCCGGCACTGCCTTTTCATCTAATATCTATGATAGTTCTTAAATTACAAAGTGAGTTCATGATGTCTATTACGCTTGACCAAGCCCAGATTATTGCCCAAGCCGCGCTTGCCAAAGGCCGCG
>JBMZPN010000028.1:0-15680 GCA_049620845.1 Puniceispirillum sp. (SeqCode) | reverse complement strand
ATCTCCGGCATAACCCGAGACACTGCCTGACGAAAGACGCGTGACAAAAGCCGGTACCGGAAGTGTCAGCCGGTCAAGCATGACCAGAGCAAACAGGCTGATCACCAGTGCCATGGCAATCAGAAAAACCGGATTCTGGAATTGAATACCCCAGCCAATCTGGGCACCAGCATATCTTAAAATGCCAAGCCCTGCCGCGAGGATCATGAAGCTGGTCATAATGCCTGCGGCAGATGCCAGAAAACGCCACCTTACCCGCCCTGTCGACAAACCTGCCGCCGATAGAATTGACGTTACCTTGATCGCCAGAACAGGCAAAACGCACGGCATCAGATTCAGAATAAGGCCGCCCAGAAATGCCGTAAACAGGATCGCACCAAGGGCTAATGATGTGGTGGCCTGTGGCGCAGAACCGGCTGACTCTGCCGCCGCCCCGACAACCAGTGATAGTTCCGCAAGTTCAATATCACCTTTGCCAAAACCCGCGCGTGATGGCTGACTGACTATGGTCAATGTTAGTGGCATATCCAGCATATTATTGGGAATTTTACCCTGCATGGCGATATGAGCTATCTGGCCATCCATCACCGGCTTCTTGAAAGCGACACCTTCAATACCTTCTACAAATATATCGTCAATGGGCACCGTTGTAGAGGAAAACCGGACATTGAGATGTTCGGCATCATGCCATAGCGCCTGCACATTAATATTGGGCGCCGAGCCGGGGCGTGGGACGGTTGATGCATATTCGGCGATCATTTGCGTATGTGCGGTCGGCATGGCAGCGCCATTGGCAATATCAAGATCCAGTGTCCCTGCCAGAGGAACGCAAATATCGGCGCATACCAGTGCCTCAAGATCGGCTGTGAGTTGTAGTGGGGTGCCGCTTATATGTCCGGTAACTGTCAGCGGCAGAACAACATGTTCGGCATAACCATAATTATCAAAGCCGAAAGCGTTAAATCTTTCGGGGGCTGGCCATGCAAGTTCGGCAGACAATGCCTGATTGGCATTCTGATCCAGAGTGATGGATGGCGGCAAACCCGCCTCACCCGGTGTACGCCAATATATCTTCCAGCCAGGTGCCATCCGGAATTCCAGCCCCAGCGGAATATTTTCCAAAGTACCGGTTCCATCAACCGCCGAAACCAGCCGCATTTCGGCCATCGCAGGGTCACCTATCCATGCGCTTTGGGACGCATAGGCGGAAAAGGGCATATACATAAATGAAATCAGTATGATAAGCGCTATCAGCAGAGAGTTAACTCCCTGTCGATATACAGTATGGGTCAAAAATTCATACATATCTGATGCAGATGAAAAGCGGTTTATCATTACCTGATCCATATGACCGGTATATTGGGTAAAACTAGAATAGCTCTTTACCAATTATCCGATTGGCTGTCTAATCTAGATAGGAAATAAATGAAAGGAAACAAGCGGAACCGTGTCATCATCCAGCCCTGCTACACCACATTCTATTCACGCGCCGAAAGGATTACAGGGGCATTTACTGATTGCCGCGCCGCAGATGCTCGATCCGCGTTTCAAAAAGGCCGTTATCCTGATGTGCCAGCATGACAGCAAGTCAGCTATGGGCTTTGTCATCAACCAGCAATCAGATCAGCTTAATCTTGGTAGCCTGTATGAAACACTTGAAATCGGTACACCGCGCTTTTGTGCCGACCAGCCTGTTTTCATTGGTGGCCCTGTTGATGCCAATCGCGGCTTTGTTGTGCATTCCCAAGACCATATGCTACCCGAAAGCAACCCGATAACGCATGAAATCGGCCTGACAACAAGCCTGCATATTCTGGAAGATATCAGCAATGGAACCGGACCATCACGGTCAATCATTTCACTTGGCTATGCTGGATGGGGCGATGGCCAGCTGGAAGCCGAAATTGCCGCCAGTGCATGGCTGACCCTGCCAGCTTCGCATGAACTTGTGTTTGACTGTGATACCGATGACATCTGGGATGAAACCTATGCCGCGCTTGGGATCAACCCCGCACATTTCAACGACACAGCTGGCAACGCCTAATAGATATCGGATAGTTGTAAAACTAAGCTGATAGCGCCGCCGCTAACTGGCTGTTAGGCATGATCGTGTCAGTTGGCGCAACCATCGCCACTGCCGGATCGCCAGCCGCGATCAGGTCAGCGGCCACTTTGCTGACCGCCGCCGGTGTAATCGCTTCAATCGAGTCCAGCAGATCAGCATCATCCTGTGGCATGCCGAACAGGGTAATCTGGCGTGCTAGCGCATCACCACATGCCGCAACAGACTCGCGACTCATCAGTAAATTAGCGCGTATCTGGGCTTTGGCGCGGTCGACTTCTTCATCGGTCACTGACATCGCAATGGCCGCCAGTTCACCTGCCGACACACGAAGCATCTCATCAACCTTATCAGCCGACGTGCCAGCATAGACGCCAAATACACCACAATCCGAGTACAGCGTCGGAAATGAAAATATCGAATAGCATAAGCCGCGTTTTTCACGCACCTGCTGAAAAAGCCGTGATGACATGCCACCGCCATAAAGCGTGGATAATGCCATAAGAGCAAACCGGTCTGATGCCGTGGCAGACGGGGCAGGCAATCCGAAGATAACATGCGCCTGTTCAAGATCGCGGAACATAAGATTACGCCCGGCCTGCCAGGACGGCCTCGTGCGGTTGGCATGTGTAGCCGTTTTGATATCCCCTATCGCATCACGAATACGGGTGACAAGATTATCATGGTCTATTTTGCCCGCCGCGCAGACAAGCATCTGTTCGGCACCGTAATGCCGTGTCATGAAACCGGCAAGGTCACGCTGGGCAAAGGCCGAAACACTATCTACCGTGCCCAATATTGGCCGGCCAAGCGTATGACCGCCATGCGTCGCCTCGGCAAATAGATCAAAAACCATATCGTCAGGCGTATCAGCCGACTGGCCAATCTCCTGAATGATAACGCCGCGTTCGCGTTCTATTTCATCTTCGGGCAAGGTCGAACAGGTCAGAATATCGGCCAGTATATCGATGCCAAGATCGAGATGTTCGGGCAGCATCCTGACATAATAGGCGGTTTCTTCACGGCTGGTATGCGCATTCATGAAGCCACCAACATCTTCCACTTCGGTGGCTATCGCCAATGCGTCGCGATTGCTGGTGCCCTTAAAGGCCATATGTTCCAGCATATGGGCGATGCCCTGTTCGTTGTCGCGCTCGTCGCGTGCGCCAATCTGTACCCATATTCCAATCGAAATGGTTTGCGCATGTGGCATGGAGCGTGTCGCAACACCCAGCCCGTTGGCTAGCCTAGTCAGGCGGGCGGCGCTCATATGCTGCGTTTTTCCTGTAATACCAGCGCTTTTACGGCGTCTGGCGTGGCATCGGCAAATAGCTGTTTTTCAGACCGCAACATGAGATCAGACAGATGCGCTGGCAAAGCCGGTATGTCGCCTGTTGCCGATGCAACAGCATCCTGAAACTTGGCCGGATGCGCACAAGCCAGCGATATAACCGGCACACCTGCCGGAATGGTGCCATCGGCCAGTGCCATTCGCGCCGCGCCAACCCCAACCGCGCTATGCGGATCAAGCACCATTTTATCATTAGTCGCGCTGTGACGTATTTCGGCAAGCGTTGCCGCATCATCAAGCCGGTAGCCAGCAAACATTTCATGCGCCTTTTTCAGCACCGAAGCATCGACATCGAAATGCCCCGTCTTGGCAAATCCAGCCATGGCCGCATTCACCGCATTACCGTCACGCCCTAGCAATTCGAACAATAAACGCTCAAAATTGCTTGATACCTGAATATCCATTGACGGGCTATGTGACGGGGCAACAGCTTCGCGTTGCATCGTGCCGCTTTCAAAAAAGCGCGTCAGAATGTCATTCTGGTTCGACGCCACGATCAGGCGTTCCACCGGCAAACCCATCTGCGCAGCAACATAACCGGCAAATACATTACCGAAGTTACCTGTCGGCACCGAAAAGGCGACCTTTGTATCCGGCGCGCCAAGCGCCAGTGCCGATGAAAAATAATAGACAATCTGTGGCATCAAGCGCGCCCAGTTAATCGAATTGACCGCCGAGAGATTTACCGTATCGCGAAATTCATGCTCGTTGAACAATGTTTTGACAATATCCTGACAGACATCAAAATCACCCGGTACGGCAACCGCATGCACGCCCGGCGCATCGATTGAGGTCATCTGGCGTTGCTGAACCGGCGAAACACGGCCTTCGGGGAACAGAATGAATACATCAACCGCAGCGCGCCCCTGGAAAGCCTCCAGAGCCGCCGAACCCGTATCACCGCTTGTTGCCCCCAGAATAACCGCCTGCTTGCCATGCGCCTGCAAAGCACGGTCAAAGGCACGTGCCAGAAACTGCATGGCATAATCCTTAAAGGCAATGGTTGGGCCATGGAATAATTCCAGCACATGGATGTCTTCATTCAGCTTTACCAGAGGCGCGATTGCCGGATCGTCAAATCCAGCATAGGCATCACGAGCCATCGCGGTGAGCTCAGCCTGATCGACCTCACCATCACAAAAAGGTGCCATAATCCGGCCAGCAAGTTCGGTATAGGATAGCCCCTGCATCGCGCGGATTTCATCGATAGTAAAGCGCGGCCATGCGGTTGGCAGATACAGACCGCCATCACGCGCAAGCCCGCTCAGAAGCGCATCTTCAAACCCTAATGGCCCGTCATTACCGCGGGTGCTGATATATTGCATTATGCCTCTCCGTCATCTTGCTTTGCAGATGCGTTTTTGAATGTCAGACGCCCAGCCTGATTATGAAAGGCCAGATATACAGCCAGTAAGCCAAGCGCAATACCATACCATGTCATAGCATAGCTGAGATGCGCATTACGCAAATTGAGTTCGGTTTTGGCAGCGATAGGTAACGTCACAACATCACTGGTGCGCAAACTATCCGCATAAAAAGCGGCAATACCATCTTCGGCCAAACCCAGATGCGTAATCATCTGTTGCGGGTTCACGGTAAACCAGAACCCGTTGTCAGGTTCATTTTCAGGAACAAAATAACCCTTTTTGCCAGGCAAGCGCAAAATCGCATCAACCGTTACCTCGCCAGCAACAAGCGAAAACGCCCTTTTTGCCGGATCACGATAATCTTCGGATACCCAGCCCCGATTAACCATGATAATGCGCCCATCCGCCAGTTTCATCGGCGTTACAACATGAAATCCAGCATTCCCTTCATAGGTCTTGCCCGTCATATATAGTTCTTTGTCATGGTCAAAAGTGCCGGTAAGTGCCAAGCGCCGGAATTCATAGTCATCAGTCAGTGTTGCAACCGCAGGCGGGGCAATGGCGGGGGCAAGTGAACGCGCCTCAAAACTGCTGATAAGATCATTTTTCCATTGCAGGCGCTGTAGCTGCCAGGTGCCAAGCGTCAGCAAAATTGCAAAAGCCGGAACCGTAACAATGCTTAACCAGAGAAAGGGACGGAATTTAATCATGTAATACCTGACGTCATCTATGCTTATTGTCTGTCTATGCCCGAATATAGAGGCCGCTAAGCCAAAAGTCGTGCAATAAAAAAGGAGCGCTAAAAAGTGAGCGCTCCTCTGAATTATTCAGAAATGAGGATCACCCACCCCACCAGTAAACGGCGGCAAACAGGAACAGCCATACGACATCGACAAAATGCCAGTACCAAGCGGCGGCTTCAAAACCGAAATGCTGCTTTGGTGTGAAATGTCCGGCAGCACCACGGAACCAGCAAACGGCGAGGAACAAAGTCCCAACAATTACGTGAAATCCGTGAAAGCCTGTAGCCATATAAAATACAGATGGATATACGCCATCGGTAAAGCCAAATGGTGCATGCGCATATTCCAGTGCCTGCAAAGCAGTAAAGCTGATACCCAGCAGGACGGTCAGACCAAGACCGTTCATGAAATCCTTGCGATTACCATGCTGCATGGCATGGTGCGCCCAGGTAACCGTACAACCCGATAGCAGCAGGATGAGCGTGTTAATCAGAGGAAGATCGAACGGATCAAAGGTGGTGATCCCCTCAGGCGGCCAGATACCATCATTCGGGAATAATGCACGGTCAAAAAATGCCCAGAAGAACGCCACAAAGAACATGATTTCAGAGGCGATGAATAGCATCATTCCATAACGCATGCCGATTTGCACAATCGGAGTGTGATGCCCCTGATATTCAGCTTCACGAATGATATCACGCCACCACATGAACATGGTCAACAACACCAAGCCAAAGCCAACGCCCAAAAGGGCTGTGCCATAAGCGACTTCGTGCATATACATCACGGCACCCATTGCCATCGTAAAGGCCGCTGCCGACCCCACTGCCGGCCATGGGCTAGCTTCTACTAGATGATACGGGTGTTTGTTTGCACCACTCATTTTATTCTCCTTATAATCTGGCATCTACCATTCAAGGTAGCGCCACCTCACCACGACTATTTTAGTCTCTAATCAGTTAACCTTCAATCGCCGGAAAGAATGTATATGACAAGATAATCTCATTCACATCCAGCGTATTCTCATCTTTTGCAATTTCAGGATCGACAAAAAACCGGACAGGCATGTCGACAGACTCGCCAGGCTGTAATGTCTGTTCGATAAAGCAAAAGCAATCAAGCTTCATAAAATACTGTCCAGCCTTCACCGGCGTAACATTAAATGTCGATGTACCGGTGGTGGCCGTATCAGCCAGATTTGTTGCCCGGTAATTGATCACAATTTCTTCGCCCGGATTCATCGTTACCGGCTTATCAACAGGCACAAATGACCAATTCAGTTCCGGATTCACATTCGCATCAAAACGGACTTTGACCGGATGATCGTAAATGACATCTTCATTTACGTTTTCGGCTATCTGCGTTGTACCGCCATAGCCGGTCACCCGACAGAATAAATCATATAGCGGCACCGAGGCATAAGCCATGCCAACCATGCCCGCGACCAATGTAGCAAGAATGACAAGCAGACGTTTATTGCCATTCTCAGGAGATGTTGCCGGTGCGGTCTGGAGACTCATGAGGCACCTCCGACTTTGACCAATGTCAGCACATAAAATAACACGACCAGTCCGGCAATAATGCCAAGCAAGGCGCGGTTACGGCCTTTGCGCATCTGCTGTAGTTCTTCGGCGGTTTTCGGTGTTGATGCCTGTTTATCTTGTGTGGTCATGTCATAAAACCTGTCACAAATTGATCAAGAACCAGACCAAGGAATACAAGAAAAAGATAGATAATTGAGTAGGCAAATAAGCGCATGGCCAAGGCGTTGCTTTTGCTAGCCCAGATGCGCCATGACATGCCAGCAAAGATCAAAGCTGCGACTGAAGCAAACGCACCATAGACCCATGATGCCATACCGATAAAGGATGGTAATACAACCAGAGGTGCCAGCAAGAGAGCATATACCAGTATCTGTTTGCGGGTTTCATCTTCGCCTGCAACAACCGGCAGCATCGGCACGTCAGCCGCTTTGTAATCATCATTCTTGACCAGCGCCAGTGCCCAGAAATGCGGCGGTGTCCAGATAAAGATAATGGCAAACAGCAATAGTGGCTCAATTGAAATACCGCCAGTAACCGCAGCCCAACCGATAACGGGTGGTAAAGCACCAGCCGCACCACCAATGACAATGTTCTGTGGTGTGCTGCGTTTTAGCCAGATTGTATAGATAACAGCATAGAAAAAGATCGTGAAAGCAAGCAGACCTGCCGCAAGCCAGTTCGCCGCAAGCCCGAGTAGCAATACCGATAAAGCCGAAATAACCAGCCCCATGGTCAGAGCCTCTGCAGGTTTCATGACGCCAGCAGGAATCGGGCGGTTCTTTGTTCGAGACATCACCGCATCAATGTCACGGTCATACCATTGATTGATAGCACCTGACGCGCCTGCACCAGCGGCAATGGCAAATAACGACACGACAAAGACCAGAGGATGCATATCGCCAGGCGCCAGATACATGCCGGCAAAACCGGTAAAAATCACAAGGCTCATCACCCGGGGTTTTAGCAACGCCCAGAAATCGCCGACCGATGGCTCGCTAAAGCCATCGACAGGTGACGTAAATTGTTGATCCGTTGTGACTGACATCACGTTTCCTCATTTGTCATGGCGCATCCAGTGGCGCGCCATAACAGGGTTACTTGACCTTTGGCAACTCATCAAAGGTGTGATATGGCGGCGGTGACGAAACCTGCCATTCCAGCGTTGTCGCCCCTTCACCATAAGGATTATCAGCTGAACGACGCTTGGCATAAAAGGCTTCGGCAATGACATACAGGAACATCACTGCGCCAAACGCACCGATAAATGAACCAATCGATGCAACCATATTCCAGCCAGCAAACGCATCCGGATAATCAATATAACGGCGCGGCATACCTGCCAGACCCAAGAAGTGCATCGGGAAAAAGGTCAGGTTCACACCAATAAAGGTGACCCAGAAATGCAGCTTGCCAAGTGTTTCCGAATAATCATAACCGGTCATTTTCGGGAACCAGTAATAGAAACCAGCAAACAGGCCAAATACCGCACCAAGCGACAGCACATAATGGAAATGCGCAATCACGTAGTAGGTGTTGTGAAGAACCACATCAAGACCCGCATTCGAGAGCACCACGCCCGTTACACCACCTACGGTAAATAGGAAGATAAAGCCGATGGCCCATAGCATAGGTGTGCGGAAGCTGATCGATCCACCCCACATTGTTGCAATCCATGAAAAGATTTTAACACCTGTAGGCACCGCGATAACCATTGTTGCGGCGGTAAAATAGGCGCGTGTATCAACGCTCATTCCGACTGTATACATATGGTGCGCCCAGACGATAAATCCGACAAAGCCGATAGCCACCATGGCATAGGCCATACCCAGATAACCGAATACAGGCTTCTTTGAGAAGGTCGATACAATATGGCTGACAATGCCGAAGGCTGGCAGAATCATGATGTACACTTCAGGGTGACCAAAGAACCAGAACAGATGCAGGAACAAAATTGGATCACCACCGCCTTCAGGAATGAAGAACGTCGTACCAAAATTACGATCAGTAAGCAGCATGGTGATCGCGCCTGCCAGAACCGGCACCGCCAGCAACAGCAAGAATGCAGTGATCAGCATTGCCCATGCAAATAAAGGCATCTTGTGTAATGTCATGCCCGGGGTACGCATATTAAAGATCGTCGTAATGAAGTTTGCAGCACCCAGAATTGATGATGCGCCCGCAAGGTGAAGCGAGAAAATCGCCAGATCCATCGACATGCCCGGCGTGCCAGAGGACGAAGATAAAGGCGGATAGATCGTCCAGCCAACACCAGCACCACCATCCATCACAGCGGATAACAGCAATAGAATGAATGACGGCGGCAACAGCCAGAAGCTGATGTTATTCATCCGCGGAAAAGCCATATCCGGCGCCCCGATCATAATAGGGACAAACCAGTTGCCAAAGCCGCCGATCAAGCCAGGCATGACCACAAAAAACACCATGATAAGACCATGGGCAGTGGTGAACACATTCCATACATGGCCATCCGCCATATATTGAACACCGGGCTCCATCAATTCCATACGCATATATACAGAAAGGCCACCGCCGATAAATGCGGCAAGGATAGAAAACACCAGATACATAGTTCCGATGTCTTTATGATTTGTCGAATACAGCCAACGGCGCACAAAACTTGAAGGGGCACCGTGATCAGCGTGGGCGTGGGCTTGCGCACTCATATTAATTTCCTCTTCGCTTGCGTTATTTGGCTAACGCTAAAACAGTTGTTTCAGATATGTTGTTTTCAATCGCAGGCACGACCGGGTCAGCGCTTGCAAATTCCTGCTTGGCATTGGCCAGCCATGCTTCATATTCGTCTTTCGGCAATGATTTTACCTCAATTGGCATGTAGGCATGATTAATGCCGCAAATCTGGTTGCACTGGCCGTAATAGGTTTTGGCACCGGATGGCACATCAATCCATGCTTCGTTGGTACGGCCAATGAACGCATAAATCTGAACCGCCAGTGACGGCACAAAGAATGAATGCATCACGTCATTGCCGGTGATAAGCAATTTGATACGTGTGTTTTCGGGCACCACAAGCGGATTATCGACAGATAGCAGGCGTATCTGGTCAGGCTTGAGATCGGCATCTTCGACCATATAGCTGTCAAAGGCCACCCCATCATCAGGGTACTCATAATTCCAGTACCACTGGTTACCTGTCACCTTGATAACCATGTCGGTTTCATTAGTGCGATCCATGTAATACAGCAGACGGAAGGACGGAATGGCGATACCGACAAGAATAAGCACCGGTATCACAGTCCACAAAACTTCAATAACGGCGTTATGCGATGTCCGCGATGGAACCGGATTCGCCGAGGCGCGGAACTTGACACCTACATAAACAAGCAGACCAAGCACAAAAAGCGTAATGACTGTAATCACCACAAGCAGAAGATTATGAAGGTCTGTCGCCATTTCGGCGATGCTGCCAGCTGGTGGTTGCAAGTCCATCTGCCATGGCTGGGGTACGGCGGCATGAGCCATGCTGCTGGTAATAACCATTCCAACAAAACTGCTCATCGCAACAGCAACGGTCGCTAAGCCAGTGCGACGCGCACTAACTTTATGATCCAACAAGATGTTAGCCAAAGACGGCATGGATTATTCTCCCACAAATATCAAGATCCAAAAGATCAATAAGCTTGCTCTAACATAATAAGTTAATATTCGAGCTTCGCATTTTTAGACTGTTTCAGCGCAATATGATAGCCCTGTGCGGCAGCCTGTCGCTATAAATTTAATCTTTTTTACAGTTTTTGGCTTTTTTACCAAATTATGAGCGAAGAAACGGCAATATAACCGCCGGCTTTCCCTTGAAATTTGATATTTTCTAACCCATTCTCTTGGCACATGCTCAGATCGCCGATTCGATCAATTCACAGGAACGTTTGGACATAAAATGGATATGCTTGCGCAGACTAACGACATCTTTTTTACCCGCACCGGACTTGACCCTGATCATGCCGAAGCCATCGTGCGTGATGCGCTGGCTGGGGCTGATGATGGCGAACTTTTCATGGAAATGCGGCATGCCGAGGCCTTGGTTTTTGATGATGGCCGATTGAAATCTGCCAGCTATGACCAATCTAGCGGTTTTGGCTTGCGCGCCATAGCCGGAGAAGCGCATGGCTATGCCCATGCTGGCGAGTTGAGCGAGGATGCCCTGCGCCGTGCCGCCGCCAGCGTCAAAGCTGTTACCAGCGGCTATAACGGCACATTGTCTATTGGCCCTGCGGCAGGTGCCAACCAGCCACTCTATTCAGATGCAAATCCCCTCAACCACACGCCTTTCGAGCTGAAAGTTTCACTGTTACAGGAAATGGACGCCTATGCGCGCAGTGCCGACCCGCGTGTTGTTCAGGTGAGTGCCAGTCTTGCCGGTTCATGGCAAGCTGTTCAAATCATGCGCAGCGACGGCATGCGTGTTGCCGATATACGCCCGCTTGTAAGACTAGGCGTCAATGTCGTTGTCGAACAGAATGGCCGTATGGAATCAGGCGCTACCGGCGCCGGTGGGCGGGTGATGTTCACTGATTATATGCAACCCGAGGTCTGGAAAGCGCAGATTGACGAAGCCTTGCGCTTGGCCGTACTAAATCTTGCTTCGATTGCTGCCCCCGCAGGCGAGATGGAAGTCGTTCTGGGATCTGGCTGGCCAGGTGTGATGTTGCATGAAGCTGTCGGCCATGGTCTGGAAGGTGACTTCAACCGTAAAGGCACTTCGGTATTTAGTGGCCGCGTTGGTGAACAGGTGGCGTCAAAAGGCGTTACCGTTATTGATGATGGCACGATTGCCGACCGACGCGGGTCAATCACGGTTGATGATGAGGGCACACCTAGCAAACGCAACGTTCTGATCGAAGACGGCATCCTCAAGGGCTATATGCAAGACAGACAGAATGCCCGCCTGATGGGCGTTGACGCAACCGGCAATGGCCGGCGGGAATCCTATGAACATGCGCCAATGCCACGGATGACAAATACCTATATGGAAAATGGCAAAGACGATCCGCAGGAAATTGTCGCCTCGATCAAAAAGGGCATCTATGCGGTGAATTTTGGCGGTGGTCAGGTTGATATCACCTCGGGCAAATTCGTTTTCTCGGCCGCCGAAGCCTATCTTGTTGAAAATGGAAAAATCGGTGCGCCTGTCAAAGGGGCAACCCTGATTGGTAATGGCCCTGATGCGATGTCAAAGATCAGTATGATTGGTAATGATACCGAACTTGATAGCGGGATTGGCACTTGCGGTAAATCCGGCCAGAGCGTTCCTGTCGGTGTTGGCCAGCCAACCGTCAAAATGGGCGGCATTACTGTGGGCGGCACCGAAGCCGCCTAGCTGACTCGATGTATATTCCCCGCTCTAGATAGGGGGCAGGCGATTTATTGCGGCATAGAAAGTTGTTAAAAAATATGCTCGGTAAAGGCCGGGTCAACTGACTCATCCCAGGCGCCATGATAGCGGGTCAGCATTTCATCCGCATAGGTTTTACGCGTCCGCAGAATGTTCTGTAACGGGGTTAAAAAGCCGGTTTCGTCATTGCCGCCGCTATCCAGAATGCCCCGACGATGCAATCCAGCCCGCGCAATATCGACAAGCTGGGTCGCCAGATCATAAATGTCATAATGCCCGAGCTTTCCGTTCAAACCGTCACGCGCTACCGACAATCTGGCTTCCATGACATCATTGGCGGTGATTGGGGCGGCAAGCGCCTCGGCCGCGGCCAATGAGTCCGCATCATATAACAATCCTACCCAGAAAGCTGGCAAGGCACAGATATTGCCCCATGAACCACCATCGGCACCGCGCATTTCAAGAAACTGCTTAAGACGCACTTCAGGGAATGCCGTTGTGATGTGATCTTCAAAATCATCCATCGTCGGGGTCTGCCCCTCAAACCCTTCAAGTGTCCCCGCCATAAAATCGCGGAACGACTTTCCGGCAACATCGACATAATCATCATCACGATGCAGAAAATACATTGGCACATCGAGAATATAATCGATCCATTGTTCATAGCCGAAGGCAGGATCAAACACACAGGCAGGCACACCACACCGATCATTATCGGTATCAGTCCAAACATGTGCTCGTGTCGATACCAGTCCGGATGGCGCACCATCTTTGAACGGTGAATTGGCAAATAATGCCGTAGCCACAGGCTGTAACGCCAGTGAAGTGCGGAATTTACGCCGCATATCTTCTTCGTCAGCATAGTCCAGATTGACCTGAACAGTGCATGATCGCAGCATCATGTCAAGGCCAAGGGTGCCAACTTTCGGCATATAGTCACGCATGATTTTATAGCGACCCTTTGGCATCCAGTCGATATCGTCACGCCCCCATTTGGGGTTGAAACCAAGGCTGAGCATACCAATGCTAAGCGCATCGCAAACCGCGCGCATATGCTTCAGGTGACGTCCGGTTTCTGCGCATGTCTGATGCAGATTTTCCAGCGGTGCGCCTGAAAGTTCCAGCTGACCACCAGGCTCAAGCGTGACCGAACCGCCAACACCATCTTTAATGCCGATGATTTTGCCTTGTTCCATAATTGGCCGCGCCTTCTCACCAAGGCGCGCGCGCAGATTAGTAAGCAAAACGCGGATGCCATTTTCACCTTCATAGGTGACTGGGCGCAAATCTTCGCGGTAAAACAGGAATTTTTCATGCTCGGTACCTATGCGCCATGTATCAGCTGATCCGGCACCTTGGGCAACCCAGTCAATCATCTGCTGTTTGTCCACCAGCGGCACACCATTATCGGTCATGTTTTTTCCTATGCTCAATCTTGCATGCTGTTTGACTTGCATGCTGTTTGGCTACTAACGCCAGTCCCCACAAATTGCCTGATAACAGGCCAACGCCGCAATAGCCGCTGTGTCCGCGCGTAAAATACGCGGACCAAGTGAAGTAGTTAGACAATTATCTATTCCAGTCAAGATTTTACGTTCGGCAGGTGAAAAGCCACCTTCGGGCCCGATCAATATGGCGGCTTTTTTTGGCGTGTTAATTGCCGCAAGCGCCGTTGTGATATTATGTTCAGCCGTGCCTGCGCTTGCTTCGTCGCACCAGATCAACAGGCGGTCATCTTCGAGATTGGCAAGTGCTGTCGATAATTTGTCAAAATTCATGATTCTGGCTACATCAAGACGTTCGGTCTGTTCGGCAGCTTCGATGGCATTGGCCGCCAGCCGTTCATCCTTTACTCGTGATATCTGACAAAAATCAGTACGGACTGGCCAGATCCGGCTGGCACCAAGCTCGCTTGCTTTCTGCGCAATAAAATCAAGTCGGGCTTTTTTTACCGGCGCAAACAGCAACCATAAATCGGGACTGTTTGTTTGGGGGCGGGTCTGGCTGATCAGGTCAATCTGCGCACCCTGCTTGTCTAGCGTGTCGATCACGCCATGCCATTCGCCATCCTGTCCGTTAAATAGGGCAATCACTGATCGCACTGGCAAGCGCATGACATTGCCAAGATAATGCGCCTGATCCTTGCTGACCGTTACAGAACCACCTTTATGCAAAGGTGCGTCAACATAGAGGCGTGCTTTTGGTGGCTGATTTTCCCGAATTACATCCATATGAAGTAAGTAGCCACCTTGAAAGAACAATTCAATTCAATATGTCAAATACGCATCTTCACATCACTAGTGACTTGATAAGTGCGTGCGAAGCCAATAATGCTAAATCATGAACCGACCGCAAACAAATACATCTCAGGGTCATACCGATATAGAACTACTTGGCTGGTGGCAAAATCTGCCAAAAGCGTGGCACCCCTTTGTCTATCTGGCGCGACTGGATCGCCCGATAGGCTGGTGGCTTTTGCTGTTGCCTGCCTGGTGGGTGATACCCCTCGCCAGCGCTGATAGCGGGCAGATGGGTTGGCTGATGCTGTTATTCATGATTGGCGCCATTACGATGCGCGCCGCCGGTTGCGTTATCAATGACATGTGGGACAGGGATATCGACATAAAAATCGAGCGCACGCAATCACGCCCGCTTGCCGCTGGCACTGTCAGTATGGGCAAGGCGTTTATTTTTCTGGTTTGCCTTGGCGTTATTGGCCTTGCTGTGCTTGTGCAACTGCCGCCCATGGCTGTTTTCATCGGCATAGGATCGCTGCCGCTGGTCGCATTATATCCGCTTGCCAAGCGGGTTACATGGTTTCCACAGTTTGTTCTGGGACTGACCTTTGCATGGGGCGTACCGCTTGGCGTTGCCGCCGCCACGAATCAGGCACCTTCCCTAGCATTCTGGGTGATCTATGCCGGAGGTGTCGCCTGGGTTTTCGGTTATGATACGATTTACGCTGTTCAGGATATGGTTGATGATCGCCAGAGCGGGGTCAAATCATCCGCTCTTGGGCTGGGTCAGAATTTACATAAAGGCGTTGGTATCGCCTATGCATTAGCAATTTTATTGCTATCAACCGGATTTTATCTGGTGATGGGCTTCGGGCTGTGGTTTGCGGGGGTAAGCCTGATGGCACTGCATCTGGCGCATCAGCTCCGCCAGCTTGATGCTGATGATCCGGCTATGGCCTTACGCCTGTTTAAGTCAAACCGCAATGCCGGACTCATTCTGACTGT
>JBMZPN010000027.1:0-15764 GCA_049620845.1 Puniceispirillum sp. (SeqCode) | reverse complement strand
CTTATGTCGGGGCTACCCTCGGGATGGCCAGCCACACCGATATCATTGATGCCATATTTCTGGATCAGACCTGTGTTGAGCACTTCAATGCTTGAGGCAAACTGGCCAACCGGATTGTCAACACCGCCACCAATGACCAGAACTTCACTGACACCGGCTTGCTTTGTGAAAGCTGACAATAATGCGTCCAGCTGATCGGCATCCTTTAACGAACGCGCGGCCAGATGAGGCACTGGCTTCATGCCGTCATTGTGCAAGCGCTGAGCAACGGCAACCGTATCCATCGGATCACTGCCTGGCAGGAACGTGACATTGACGGTCGTGCCAGGTGCCAGACAATCAGCAAAACTGTCAATCTTCGTCGCGCCTGTTGGCGTCACTTCGATTGACCAGTCAGATGCGGCGGCCTGAATTTGTTCGATAGTTGCAGCCATAGTAACCCTCAAAACCTGTAAAACATTTTATATGCGACAGTAGCTGATCGCAAAAATAAACCAAACAGACCATCCACTTTTACCATCAATCAGGATGGCTTGGTGACGCCTTTCTATTTTCCATTTCCGACAAACGGATCATGTGCATTTCATTTCCGCATGAATGCAAATTCAATCCAATTGTCAGCGCCTAGCTGGCTGGCTGAAAACCCCCATTTTCGACAAGTAGCTTGACCCTTTCGGAGGGATAGTCATGTTCCAGCTTTTCAGCATGCATGCGGGCTTCTGCATCAAGGTCTTCGCCACATGCAACCGGATCAGCACGGCGCCATTCAGCCAAATAATCATCGGTCGAGTCAGCCCCATCGCGCATCGCCGCCTCGTCAATCGCAATCGAAAAGCGCCTAGGAAGTTCGATTTTTGCCTGTTCACGATTGCGGCCACGGCCACGTTCGGCAATGACCTGTGCTGGAATATCGCGCCAGTAGAGCGTAATTAGATTAGCCATTCAAAACCTCGCCACGTTAGCTATTTGCCATGCTAGCCGTCTGGCTGGCAGTGGCAATAAAATCTGTGAATTCACCATATCCAGTATAACGATAGTCAAAATCAAGCGCTAACATCGCCGCCGCGTCACGTGCCTTGTTCAGCAAGGCCGAATCTCTGGTCTGGGCGATATAGAGCACCCGTTTATAATTGCCAAAATACATATCGCGCAACTGCGGATGCTGGCGCAATCCCATGCCTTTCATAACCAGACGTTCAAAATGGCGCACCATATAGTCAGTCAGGAAAAAGGTGCCAAGTTCGGCTTCCATTTCGGCATCAAAATCAGACTTGCCCAAAAACATTTCATAACAATGTGGACCGGGAATGCGCGGGATTGATTCGGATTCCAGATAGGCATCAATAGCGCCGCCTGTACCGCAATCACCATATATCACAACGATTTTACGGCCGGTTCTTTTGGCAGCGTCAACTTTGCGTTTGAGACCGGGGACAATTTTTTCAGGATGATTATGCCACGCCGCGGGCAGACAGGTCAGCTCGACCGAACCGGCAGGTAATTGTCTGGTAATATCAAGAATTTCACGTGCCAAGGCACCACAGGCAATCATCAAGACCCTTGATGGTGCATCTTTATGCATGGATAAACTAGCCAGCTGCCTGTTCTTTGCACGACGCGCCGCAATCATTTCTTTGGCTGTTTCGACAGCTACCGCGGCATCGCGGCAATAGGCATCAGCGCCTACCGACTCGGCAAAGGCTTCGTTCAACGGCGCACCGCCAACAAGCACGATATAATCATCGCGGATGCCTTTTTCGATCATCGCGTCAACAACCACTTTCATGTAAGGCATGGTTGTTGTGAGCAAAGCCGACATGCCAAGAATGTCAGGCTTATGCTCTTCAAGCGCCTCAAGATAATTTTCAACCGGATTATTGATGCCAAGGTCGATAACATCGAAACCGGCACCTTCGAGCATCATCGAGACAAGGTTTTTACCAATATCGTGAATATCGCCCTTAACCGTGCCAATGACCATTGAGCCAACACGTGGCGCACCTGTTTCGGCCAGAAGCGGGCGCAAGACCACCATGCCAGCCTTCATCGCGTTCGCCGCCATCAACACTTCAGGCACAAACAGAATACCATCGCGGAAATCAATGCCGACAATGGTCATGCCCTCGACAAGCGCCTTGGTCAGAACATCATAAGGCGTCCATTTGCGATCAAGCAGAATTGTGACACCTTCGACAATTTCGTCCTGCAGACCATCATAAAGATCGTCATGCATCTGTTGCACAAGCTCATCATCATCCAGATCAGCCAGGATAATTTCGTCTTCATCTGCCATTGTGTGACTCCTGCATGAGGCTCTCGCCTCTGATTGAACAACTTTCGCGTGTTATCATACCGCTTAGAACAAATCGCCCTATTATTCTGAATTCTTGCGATAAAGATATGTGAAAATGTGAAGCGGGCGCGACTTTTTATGCTGTTTTTGCGACATCATGTCTGAATCAGCCTGGCAATTTGTTTTTTTCACCAAGAAATGGCCAAGCATGAGGCCTAATCTTCGATTTGATGTTTCTGCAAAAGCGGTACGCTAATGATGACAAAAATCAATGAAATACCAGTAATGCCAAAGACTTTGAAGGTAATCCAGTCATCGGTGCTGAGCACGCGCCACGCGATTTCGTTGGCCACCCCCGTAGTCAGGAACATGAGCGCCCATAACCATGTTATCAGCCCCCAGCCCTTTTCGGTCAGCTTCATCTGCCCACCCATGATGGCCGCCAGAGGGTTGCGCCCCATAAGCCGGCCTCCGGCAATCGCCGCCGCCAGAAGGAACGTTACCACCGTCGGCTTGATCTTGATAAACAGTTCATTATCAAAATAGAGAGACAGGCCACCAAAAAGAACCAGTGCCAGACACCCGAAGGCCGCCATCATCGGTATCCGGCGCTCAAGCCGCCAGCTTATGGCCAGCGCAATGAGTGTCGCGCCAACCAGAACTTTGATGCTGAACATCAGATCATGATAGATGTAATTCGCGCCAAAGAATAACAGTAATGGCCCCATATCAAGCATAAAACGGCGACCGGAATGGGTCGGCTTTTTATCGTCACTATTGGCGGGATGGTTGGTTTCAGTCACAATCTTTTCCTTATCAGATCAGAGATATAAGCACGCGCTAGATCACGCGGCAAGTCGTGCGGCCAGCGCCTCGCAAGCATCGGCAGTTTCACGGATAAGCTGGCCACCATCAGCCGAACGCAGGCGCGCATCTTCGCCAAGGCATCGACGCCAGAGCTTGGCACCGCGCTGGCCGTTATAAAGGCCAAGCATATGACGAGTGATGGCATGAAGCGGCACACCATCAGCGGTTCTGGCATCGGCATAATCAGCCATGCTGGCGGCAATATCAGCACGGTTTGGAAGGTCAGCACCATATAAGTCAGAGGCGATCTGCGCCATAATCATCGGGGTTTTATAGGCCGCACGCCCCAGCATCATGCCGGCAAAATGCGGTGCCAGTTCGCGTGCCGTATCGAGCGCGACTATGCCGCCATTAATATGAATATCAATATCGGGAAACGCGCCGACAAGGCGTTTGACCCGATCATAATCCAGTGGCGGTATATCGCGGTTTTCCTTGGGGCTGAGACCTTTCAGCCAGGCTTTGCGCGCATGCACATATAACAAAGTCACACCTGCATCAGCTACTGCACGGGTAAAGCTATCAAGACCGCTTTCGGTATCCATATCATTAATGCCAATCCGGCATTTGACCGAAACTGGCACATCGAATGCCGCCGTTACCGATGCCATGGCATCACAACATTCAGCAACCAAGGCAGGCTCGGCCATAAGACAGGCACCAAAACGGCCAGATTGCACACGATCTGACGGACAGCCAACATTCAGGTTAATTTCGGCAAAGCCGTAATCCATTGCTATTTTGGCCGCTTTTGCCAGTTTTTCCGGATCACTGCCGCCAAGCTGTAACGCCAGTGGATGTTCGGCCAGATCATGCCCCAGCAGGCGTTCACAGTCACCATGGATGATCGCATCCGCTGTCACCATTTCTGTAAACAGCAAGGCATCAGGCACAACAAGACGCAGGAAATACCGGCAATGCCGATCTGTCCAGTCCATCATCGGTGCCACCGACAAACGGCGGTCAATATGCTGTCTATTCTGACCAATCATGCTTGCCTTATACGATAATAAATCCAAAAAATCTAACCTTGAGAGGGTGCCAGAATATTCGCTCAAGAAAATTAGCTTGAGAATATTGGCTTAAATGGCATCAAAGGGATTCCGGCCTTCGGGATCATCCACCGCCAGTACAAAGGCATCAGGATCGCGGGTAATTTCCTTGTCCAGCCGCGCGCTGGCTGTCTCGGCATCAACCCAGTCAGCACCTGTGATCGCCTGCCAGCTGTAATTACCGTCAAAATCAAGGATGCGTGCCAGAATTTTATGCTGATCCAGACTGGCATTGATGTGAATGAAGATCGCTCCCGCATCAGCGTCACCACGGCGCACCAGAACACAATCGATCAATTCCTGACTGGCATAACGCAATGCCGCCGCGACCAGCATGCCCGATTTTAGCCGTGCCATGTCAGCTGTCCCATGTCAGCTTTCCTGTGGCCTTGTGAAAGGCAAAATCAGGATGCTTGGCTCAAAAATCACTACAGCGGCCTTTTTGTTCCCAGTCGCCATAGCGGGTTGGTTCAGGCCCCTTGGGGCCATTATGTTCAACCGGCACCACGGTTTCATCTGCCGCTATTTCAGACTTTATAGGCTTTTCATCGCCCGAAGATGGTGCGTTGGTCGTGTTTTTCTTGTTTCGTGTCATGTTAAGGTATATGCCCCTTATGACCGCTAAAAACAAGGCGGCACGGCATAATGCCCGACATAAAGCATCACATATGGTGATGCAGGCTGTCTGATAGACAGTTCGTGAAGCACCTTTTGAATATGGAACACCTGATGAGTGATGACACGCCCAAGCCCAAAGCCCCTGAATTACCAACGCTAACCCTAAAGCCGAAAGCGGATAAGCCGGGTGCAAAAGCGCGGCCAAAACATATGGCCAAAGGCGGGGCAAAACGAGATACGGCAAAGCCTAAAGCCAAACCAAAAACCAAACCGGCCAAGCAAGCCAAACCCGACACGCAATCGATGCTTAAAAGCCGGCAGATATGTTTTGAAATACTCTGCGCCGTCGAAGCGGGAAGCCAGCTTGACCATGCGCTGACTGCGCATGAGGACATCAATAGGCTTGATGATCGTGATCGCCGCTTTGTGCGCTTGCTAGCGACCACTTGTCTGCGTCGCCGTGGACAGATCGAAAAGGTTATCGCAACGATGATGGCACGGCGGCCTTTCGGTGCGCAGGCCAGTGCAAATCTGATCCTGCTGATGGGTGCGGTACAGTTGCTGATATTGAAAACCGGTGCACATGCCGCCGTCGATAGTACAGTCGAATTGATGCGGCAATCAGGTTTTGAGCGGCTATGCGGGATGGCCAATGCGGTTATGCGGCGCCTGACGCGCGAAGGTGACGCACGGTTTGAAACAACCACAGCTATTGATAATCTTCCGGACTGGCTTTTGCAAAGCTGGAACGCGCATTGGGGACATGATGCCACCAGCAAGCTTGCCGATATGGCGATGAACCCGCCACCGCTTGATATTTCGGCAAAGGCCGACCCAAAAAACATGGCAGACAAGCTGGAAGGCACGTTGATTGATGATTACACAATCCGCCGCGCCTTTGATGGTGATCCGTCTCGTCTTGCCGGTTTTGCCGATGGCGAATGGTGGGTTCAGGATGCCGCCGCCGCCCTGCCCGCGCGGCTATTTGGTGATATCAAAGACAGGGATGTTATCGACCTATGCGCCGCACCGGGCGGCAAGACAGCCCAGTTGATCGCGGTAGGTGCCGCTGTTACCGCGATTGATAGTGGCCGCAAACGCATTGACCGCTTGCGGCGCAACCTAAAACGCCTTGGTATGAAGGCCACATTAAAGCAGGCGGATGGACGGAAATTTGTCCCCGATATGCCAGTCGATGCGATTCTGCTTGATGCCCCCTGCTCGGCGACTGGCACCTTGCGTCGGCGTCCTGATATTCTGGGGCGTCGTCAGCCTGAGGACATCGAGTCCCTGCAAAATCTGCAATGGGAACTGGCAACGACTGCGCTTGGCTGGCTCAAGGCAGGCGGGACACTAGTCTATGCCACATGTTCACTGCAACCCGAAGAAGGCGAGGACATGATCGCGGCGATCATCGACGCTGGCGAAGACAAAATTGTTATCGATCCGATTACCCCCGATCAAGCCGGTATATTCGCACGTTCACTGACCCAAGATGGTACTTTGCGCATCCTGCCACATCAGTATGAAGATATTGGCGGGGTTGACGGATTTTTTGCCGCGCGTCTGATTGCACTGGTGTAACTGGATTTTAACACATCTGTGTTAAGCCTGTTTTGGGGATCATTCGGCTTGATGATGGCATTGGGATTTTCCGAATAGAGTTTGCTGAATGATAACTCTGTGCATTAGGATTTTGGAACAACGTCTGGATACTGGATAGAGCGTATATTTATTGCATGACATCGCATGAAAATCACATCAAGCCGGGGCAAAACAGGGCATGGAAGATAGGCAAGCTGGAACAGCTTTTCCGCCGAAGCGGGCTGTTTCGCTGGCCATTGGCACGCCATGATCGTGCCATAATCAATGGTGGTTTGCAGGATAACTGGCGCGGCAATGCTGCTGATGGCTCGGTATTTCTGGCGGCGGCACATACTGACAGCGCACAAACACCATCCTTTCACAATTTTAACTGGCTTCGCGATTTACGGGCGCGGGGCGGCAATGATGCACGCACAGCCGCACGCGGGCTGATAGAAAGCTGGCTGGACAAAAACCACAACTGGCACCCAAATCGCTGGCAACCGGATATTATGGGAACGCGCATATCCAATCTGCTGTTCTGTTATGGCTGGTATGGCGAGTCGGCATCCGAAGATTTCCAGAACAAGCTGGCCGCATCGATTGCCCGACAGGCTCATTGCATGGCACTGGACTGGCGGCGACTTGTCAGCAAGGACAGCCAGATCACCGCGCTAAAAGGGCTGGCCATTGCCGAGGCAGCGCTTGGCTGTTCGGCAGATGAGATGCAGGCGTTGATCGACATCGCCCTACCACGAATCGAAGCGCGCCTGTTTGACGATGGTGGCCATAAAAGCCGGATGCCGGAAACGCATTTTTATATGCTACGCGATCTGATCGAATTACGAAGCGCGGCGGCTTTTGCCGGACTGGGCGAGGACAAGACGCTAGACCGTATCATTGCCAAAATGGGCACCATCTGCCGGATGTGGCGACATGGCAATGGTTCATTTACGCATATGAATGGGGCAGGCATTGTGCCAGCCGATCTGATTGATGAAACGCAGGCGCGTGCCGGATCGCGTGGCAAGGTTCTGCAACATGCCCCCTATTCGGGGTTTTTGCGCTTTTCGTCTGGCCGTTCGACGATCATCATGGATACTGGCACCCCATGTAGCGAGGCAGATATTACAGGATTTGGCACGCTGGGGTTTGAATTCAGCTTCGGATCAACCCTGCTGATCGTTAATCCGGGACAACCGCCAGTTGCCGCCAATTTGCACCGTTTACTTTGTTCAACCTCGGCGCATTCGACGCTGAGCCTTGATGGGCAAAATTCGTCGTCACCGGCGGATAACCGCATGGCCACCACAAATGACATCGAATTTGATCAGGTGGAAGGTGGCTTAATGACAAGGGTAAGCCATAATGGCTATGAAAAATCGCATGGCATTATTCATAACCGAACATTATATCTGACGACAAATGGCGGCAATCTGCGTGGGGCTGACCGGCTGGAATATACAGGCGCGCCTGGCGAAATGCCGCGGCAGGCGATTATCCGCTTTCACCTGCATCCCAAGGTAAGTGCCGCCATGCTTGGCAATGGCCGGGTGCTGATGAAAATCAGGGGCAACCGGATAGGCTGGATTTTCAAGGCCGGAAAATGCGATGTATCGATTGACACATCGATCTATTTTGACGCTGGTATGCGGCAGTCGGCACAGCAGATTGTTCTGACAGCGCCCATGACAAATATCCGCTCGGTTGGCTGTCAGGATATCAAATGGGCGTTCCAGCGTAACGATACGGTTTGAGTAAATTAGCTTTCTTAAATATTTGGCTGAGATAATGTACAGCTTGATAAAAGCATGCTTTTTTATGACGCCCTGTTTCGCTGGGCGCGCGATGGCATGAATGAAAGCCATGACTGGCCTATAAGCAAGGGATAGTATCGTGAAACAGGAAAGCCCGACGATTGCAGACAGTTTCTGGATGTGGCTGAAAATCGGCCTGCTATCCTTCGGGGGACCTGCCGGACAGATGGCATTGATGCATCGTGAAATTGTCGAGCGCAAAGGCTGGTTAAGCGAAAAGCAATATCTCAATGCGCTTGGGTTTTGCATGTTGCTGCCTGGCCCTGAAGCGATGCAGTTAGCCACCTATGCCGGATGGCGTCTGCATGGGGTTATTGGCGGGTTGATTGCCGGATTGCTGTTTGTCATTCCGGGGGCGCTGGTGATCCTTGTGCTGGCCGCAGGATATGTGATGTTCGGGACTAACAGCCTTGTCGCGGCGCTGTTTCTGGGTATCAAATCAGCCGTTGTGATGATTGTCATTCAGGCCTTAATAAAGGTCGGGCGGCGCGCTTTGTCAGGCTGGCATCACTGGCTGATCGCGCTTTGCGCCTTTATTGGCATTTTTGCCCTTAATCTGCCCTTTCCCCTGATTGTCGGCATTGCCGCCATCATCGGCTTTATGCAGGGGCGATCACCATCCGAAAGCACCATTACCGATCAACGCGATGCGGCGGCACCCATTCGGCCAAAATGGACAGAGGCGGCGCGGCCAGCCGTTTTATGGTTGATCATATGGCTGTTGCCGCTTGCACTTGTTGGTCTGGTTAATGACTTTGGCATATTGGCTTCGATTGGTGTGTTCTTTTCAAAGCTGGCGGTGGTAACATTTGGCGGTGCCTATGCTGGCCTTGCCTATCTTGGTCAGGATGTTGTTGATAAATTTCACTGGCTGACCACAACCGAAATGATGGACGGGCTGGGGCTGGCCGAAACCACGCCAGGCCCGCTGATTCTGGTCACCGAATTTGTCGGGTTCATTGCCGGATTCCGTGGTAATGGTGATGCCAGTTTCGGCTATGGGGTGGCTGGCGCGATCATTGCCCTATGGGCGACCTTTGCCCCGTGCTTTTTATGGATATTTACAGGTGCGCCCTATATCGAATGGATCACCGCACAACCACGCCTGCAATCAGCACTGGCGGCGATTACAGCGGCTGTTGTCGGGGTAATTGCCAATCTGTCAATCTGGTTTGCCGCGCATGTTTTCTTTGCCGATGTGGTCACGCAATCTTTTGGCTTTGTCCGAATCATCGTGCCTTCATCGCCAGATTTACTGGCCATGCTTATGGCAGCCATTTCGGCGTTCCTGCTGTTCAAGCTGAAATGGGATGTCTGGTATCTTGTACTGGCGGCGGCGATCATGGGCTGGGGCACGCGTTTTATCTAAGTCATGACGAAAGTGGCATTATCACGATAATTCCGGCGGCCAAGCGATTGCCTTTTTGACTTGCTTCGGTCATAACCTTGCCATGTCGGGTCATTGACCTGCATTTCCCTGTTTCACTGCTGGACATATGACCATGATACGCCCTATCCGCCGCGCTCTTTTATCGGTTTCAGACAAGACCGGCCTTGCCGAATTTGCCGCGACGCTGGCGGCGGCAGATATTGAGCTGTTATCGACCGGCGGCACGGCAAAAATGTTGCGTGAAGCCGGACTCGATGTGACCGACGTATCGACCGTAACCGGCTTTCCCGAAATTATGGATGGGCGCGTTAAAACCCTGCATCCGAAAATCCATGGCGGGTTGCTGGCACAGCGCGATAATGACGCGCATCTTGCCGCGATGAAAGCCGAAGGCATTGACGATATCGATCTGCTGGTGGTCAACCTATATCCGTTTGAAGCCACGTTAAAGCGTACCGATGACCGCGGTGAATTGATCGAAAATATCGATATTGGCGGACCCGCGATGATCCGTGCGGCCGCCAAGAACCATGCGTTTGTAACCGTTATCTGTGACCCAGCCGATTATGAAGCGACCGGTTCGGAAATCGCCAAGCATGGCGGCACCAGCCTTGAGCTTCGTCAAAAGCTGGCGGCGACCGCCTTTGCCCGCACCGCCGCCTATGACAGTGCAATTGCCAACTGGATGGCATCGGATGACGCCAGCCTGCCTAAAAGCACCAGCCTTGCCGGTATCCGCGTAAATGCCTTGCGTTATGGCGAAAATCCGCATCAGCAAGCCGCGCTTTACAGCAATGGTTCGGATCGTCCGGGCGTGACCAATGCGCGCCAGCTTCAGGGCAAGCCGCTTTCCTATAACAATATCAATGATACAAATGCGGCCTTTGAACTTGCCGCCGAATTTGACGCGCCGACCGTTGCGATCATCAAACATGCCAATCCGTGCGGGGTGGCAAGCGGGGATAGCATGATAGAGGCCTGGCAACATGCGCTGGCCGCCGATCCGGTCAGTGCCTTTGGCGGGATTGTTGCGTTAAACCGGCCACTGGACGAAGAGCTTGCCCATGCGATTACCGGCATTTTTACCGAAGTCGTGATCGCACCGGATGCATCCGATGCGGCGATGGCGGTGATGCAGGCCAAACCCAATTTGCGGCTTTTGCTGACCGGAGCGATGCCTGATCCGGCGGTCTCTGCGCCTGCTTTCAAATCGGTAGCTGGCGGGTTTCTGGTGCAAACACGCGATAATGGCATCATCACCCGTAATGATCTGAAAATCGTGACGCGGCGCATCCCGTCTGATGCCGAGATTGATGATATGCTGTTCGCATGGAAAGTCACCAAGCATGTCAAATCCAACGCGATCGTATTTGTCAAAGACGCGATCACTGCCGGTGTCGGGGCTGGCCAGATGAGCCGGATCGACTCGGCGCGTATCGCCGTGCAAAAGGCAGCGGATATGGCCAAGCTGAATGGCTGGGACACCCCGCGCACGACAGGATCGGTGGCCGCATCAGATGCGTTTTTCCCTTTTGCCGACGGGCTGGAGGCGATTGCCAAGGCCGGAAGCACGGCGATTATCCAGCCTGGTGGATCAATGAAGGATGACGAGGTTATCGCGGCGGCGGATGCGGCCGGTCTGGCGATGGTCTTTACCGGCATGCGGCATTTTAATCACTAGGGATATGTGCCTTTGCCGCCTTTAGCACTTTGCGCATCAGGCTGGGCAGGTCGGCGGCGCGCGGGATAGCCCAGCTGGCATCGCTATAGTCCGGCAGATCGGGATTCACCCCCGCATCAAGACGTGTCACGGCAAGCTGCATGTCGAGGGCAAAATGCGTGAAAACATGCTGCACCGGATCATCCAGAATCACCCAGTCAGCAGCAAAAGGCGCGTCATCAAGACTGGCGACCTTGTCAGGCGCGCGCTGATCCCATCCGACTGAGGGAAATGCCAGCATCCCGCCAAGCAAACCCTTATCCGGCCGCTTGACCAACAGACACCGCCCCTCGGCATCAAAGGCCACAAACGCCATGCCACGCCGTGCCGGTTTGGGTTTTTTCGCCGCTTTTACCGGAAAGCTGGCGGCGTTGCCATTTCGCCCTGCAATACATGAGACAGCAAGCGGACAGCCCGAACAGCCAGGGGCTTTGACCGTGCAGACAGCATTGGCAAAATCCATCAATGCCTGTGGAAAGTCAGATGGACGCTGATCCGGACAGATAGACGCATATAGATCGCCGATTTCGGCCTTGGCCGCGGGTAGCGGCGTGGTAACAGCATATTGGCGCGCCAGCACGCGCTCGATATTACCATCGACAACTGTGGCTTTCTGGCCAAAGGCAATCGCGCTGATCGCACCGGCGGTATAGGGTCCGATGCCGGGTAAATCACGCAATCCGTCCACATCCGCCGGAAATACGCCGCCAAGCTCAAATGCAACCTTGCCAGCCGCTTTGTGCAGATTGCGCGCCCGCGCGTAATAGCCAAGCCCCGCCCATGCCGCCAGCACATCATCCAATGGTGCTCTGGCTAGTGCCGTCACATCAGGCCAGCGGCGGGTAAATTCAAGAAAATAGGGAATCACCGTTGCCACAACGGTCTGTTGCAACATGATCTCGGACAACCAGACATGATAGGCTGGTGCCAGATCAGGCCAGCGATGCCGCCATGGCAAATTGCGTCCATGCCGATCATACCATGCAAATAACGCCGCCGTATCAAATGCAGTGTCACTGTGATTTGTTACGGTTTCGTCATGAGCCGTTTGCGTGATGGGCTGTTTATCAAGCATGGTGACCGAAATGCCCTCTTTTAAGGGGTTATATTTACCGCCAAATCATGAATAGACTGGCATATATTTAACTACATTATTGTGGTTAAGCATGCCAGACTGTTAAAGATAGAGTTTATATGTGATGGCGAAATTACATAACCACCGAAGATAACAAACCAGCAAGCTGATGAGCGAGACAAAACAACCACATCGCAAAAACCGTATGGCGCGCCTATCGACAATGGTCGATGATATGGTCGCACCAAGTGCACAGGCGCGTGGTTTTGTTATCAGCCGCCTGATTTCGCATTGGCCGGACATTGTCGGGGATATCGCCGAATGGTGCCAGCCTGCCAGCCTGTCCTTTGATCGCGGCAAACAAAATGACGGGGTGCTGAAACTGGCGATCACGCATGGACGCGGCCCGCAGGCACAAGCCATGAGCGCGCAGATCATCGATCGGGTAAATGCGGCTTTCGGTTATAATGCCATCAGCCGAATCACATTGATACAAAGCCTGTCCCCACCGACCAAGGCCGAATCAACAACCCCAAGCGCAACATCTGGTGATGCCAGCACGCCCGATATATGGTCGCTGGATGAAAAGCTGAAAGATGTGGCTTCGCCCGAATTGCGCGCGGCCTTGCGCCGACTTGGGCACCGCTTGATAAATCCTGAATTTCGTGGGTGCCTTTGCCAAAAACTTGCCATATTCCTGCGAAATATTTAGCCCCTAGTCAGATTCATCGATTGCCCCTCTGAAACCCTTGGATTACAATCAGGCCATGAAAAGAATGAGCATCACATATAATCACATCACAGCCGATACCAGCATCTCGCGACGCCGCTTTACCAGTGGCATGATCGGGGCGGGTATTGCACTGGCAAGTCCGATCGTGCCAAGCATGACGGCATTGGCAGCTGATGATGATATCATCACCCATATCAGCGCCCCGCGTGTTCTGGGAGATCCGAAAGCGCCAATCAAGGTTGTCGAATTTTTCTCGATGACATGTGGGCATTGCGCCAATTTTCATAACGTGACCTTTCCCAAGGTCAAAAGCGATATGATCGAGCGTGGACTTATCCAGTTTGAAATGCACCCTTTCCCGCTTGACGGCCTTGCCTTGCGGGCACACGCACTGGCGCGATCATTACCAACGACCAGATATTTTCCGATGGTCAAAGCCCTGATGTCGCAACATAAGCAATGGGTGCGCGCCGAAGACCCGCTGGCAGCCTTGATGAAAATCGCGCGCCTTGCCGGTATTAGTGGTGCCGAATTCAACAAAATCATGAGCAATCGGGCTTTGCTTGAAAAGCTTGTCGAAATGCGTCAAACAGCACTGGATGACTGGAATGTCAGCTCGACGCCAAGTTTCGTAATCAATGAGGACAAGGTTTTATCAGGCAACATGAATTATGAAAAATTCGTTGAAGAAATCAACGCTTATGGCGCTTAGGTTCCAATAGAGATTTTATGAGCGTAAGCACGTGATTTTCCGCACTCTTAAAATGGCAGGTTTCAAATCTTTTGCCGAAGTGGCCGAGGTTGAAATCGAATCCGGACTGACCGGTATTGTCGGGCCTAATGGCTGTGGCAAATCGAATGTCGTCGAGGGTTTGCGCTGGGTCATGGGCGAAAGTTCGGCGCGGCAGATGCGCGGCGGTGAGATGGATGACGTGATCTTTGCCGGCACCGACCAGCGGCCAGCACGTAACCTTGCCGAAATCACCTTGAAACTTGATAACAGCAAGCGCAGTGCGCCTGCCGAATTCAATAATGATGACGAGTTGGAAATCACACGCAAGATCGAGCGTGGTAAAGGCAGTAGCTATTATGTCAATGCCAAGCCAGCCCGCGCCCGTGATGTGCAGCTTCTGTTTGCCGATACGGCAACCGGCGCACGTTCATCGGGCATTGTCAGTCAGGGACGTATTGGAGCCATTGTTGGCGCAAAACCTGTAGACCGGCGCGCCTTGCTGGAAGAAGCGGCCAATATTCGCGGCCTGCATGCCCGCCGTCATGAAGCTGAATTGCGACTGCGGGCTGCCGAAACCAACCTTGAGCGGCTGGATGATGTCATTGCCGGTCTTGTCGAACAACGTGACTCATTAAAGAAACAGGCGCGGCAGGCGGCACGTTACCGCTCGGTTGCGGATCGTATCCGCCAGGCCGAAGCACAATTGCTATTTGCCCGCTGGACAGGTGCACAGAATGATAGTGCAGGCGCCGAAACCGATCTGCATCAGGCAAAATTACTCGTTGCGTCCAAAACCGAAGAAGCCGCTACTATTGCGACAACGCGCAGTGAACTTGCGGCACAATTACCCCCTTTGCGCGATGCCGAAGCCACCCGTGCTGCCGAATATCAACGCCTTGCTATCGGACATGACGAACTTGACCGTGAGGAAGTCCGGCTGAAAGATGCGTTGAGCCAGCTTGAAGCGCGGCAGACGCAGATTACCGATGATATCAATCGTGAAAACGGCTTGCGCGAAGACGCCAAGATCGCCATCGAATCGCTCGCCAGTGAAACCGAAACGCTGCAACAGCAGATTGATGAAGCCGCGCCGCGCCGTGACGCCGCACGCATTGAGCTGGAAACTGCGCGTGCACAAGCCAATAGCGCCGAAGCGGCACTTGCCGATGCCAGCGCTTTACTGCGATCAGCCGCAACATCGCGCAATGGTCTGACAACACGGCTGAATGATCTGCTTGCCCGCCGTGAAAAAGCGACACAAAATCTTGCCGATCTGTCGCTGGATGCACTTGGCACGCAAACCAAGATTTCAAGTGACGGGCTTATCAAGGCAGAAGCCGACTTTGCCGATGCGCAAAAAGCACTGGAAAGAGTCGAATCCACCCTTGGAAATGCGCAGACACTTGCCGATACAACCAAGGCCGATGAACGCGAGATAGAAGCACAAATCACCCGCATTCAGGCTGAGATTGACGCATTGGAATATTTGCTTGCCGATAGTGGTGACAATGAAGACACGCCGATTGTCGATCAACTTTCGGTCAAGGACGATATGGAAACGGCTTTGGCTGCCTATCTGGCTGATGAACTGACCGCGCCTGCCGATGCGGGCACGCAAAGCTACTGGCGGGATGGCATGTCGCATAGCGATCTGACCCCACCAGAAGGTACTTTGCCGCTTGCCGATTTTGTCAGCGGATCAAATGCGCTAAACACGGCTCTTGCCGGTGTCGGTGTTGCCGAAGATGAAGCCAGCGCCGAGGCCATGCAGTCATCGCTTCGCCCGGGACAGGCTATTACAACCAAAAGCGGGCAATTGTGGCGCTGGGATGGGTTCGTACGGCATGCCAGCCAGAATGACCGGAGCGCTGAACGTATCCGC
>JBMZPN010000026.1:0-15814 GCA_049620845.1 Puniceispirillum sp. (SeqCode) | reverse complement strand
GACCGAAATAGGGGAGCCGGTCAATATTTTCGGCCTCGCGGTTAAGGATGGGGATCTGGTACATGCAGACCGGCATGGCGCCCTTGTGATACCGGGTGACGTGATGGATCAGCTTCATGAAGCCATAACAAAGCTTCTGGCGACGGAAAAACTGGTGCTAGAACCAGCGCGGGCAGACGGATTTGATTATGATGCCTTTGAAAAAGCCTGGTCAGCCTATGAGGCTGCCAGAACGTAATCGGGCGTGATCTGTATGGCTTTGGTGATAGCTGTGAAAGATAGTGGAGCGGCGTGCGGGAATCGAAGCCCATGCACAGCGATAATTTGTGACTGAATGACACTATATCAATAGCTTAACAGATCATAACACGCGGAAATCCGCTATTTTGGATATGTCGGGTTCATATCCAAGTCCAGCGCCAGTGCCTAAAGTTGCAAAGCCCGGCGTTTTTTCCAGCATATCGCCAACCAGTTCAGTGCGCAGCGGGTTCGGGTTTATATCGACCTCTAGCATACCATCTCCACCAACTGCGGCTAATGCATGCGCAGACGCAACCAAACCGATGCCACCACCTAAGTAATGCGGGCAGTATAGCTTGCCTGATGCCATGATAAGCCGCGCCAGATTTATGGTCTTGCTCATGCCGCCCCATTTAGCGAGATCCGGTTGAACAACGCCTAAAATGTCATTGCTCAAGACAATATCATAATCGTGCTGACCCTGAATATTCTCGCCCGCGGCAATTGCCATAGTTGCATGATCTCTGACACTCTGCCATTCAGATAGGGGACGGTCAGCTGCAATTGGTTCTTCCAGCCATTTCAGACGAAAAGGTTCCAATAGAGCTAGTTTCTGCTCAATTTCATTCACTTTCCATGCTTGGTTGGCATCGGCCATCAGGTCACATTCAGACCCAAGAAGCTTGCGTAATGTTGCTAGATTTTCTTGATCGCATGCATCGCCAAATCCGATTTTCAATTTAAATGCCCGGTAACCAGATGCTCGTGCATCGGCAACAATGATCTCGGGATTGGTCGGGTTAATGCCACTCGCATAGACAGGTACGGTGTCTTTCACCCCGCCAAACATTTTCCACAGAGGCAGGTTTTTCTGTTTACCCTCAATATCGCTCAGCGCTATCTCCAGTCCGGCAATACATTGAGCCAGGGGCCCCTGCTCACCGGTTTGCAGGCCAAGTATCCATGTAACTTCGGTTAAATGATCAAAGGCAGCTTCGGCATTTTCAAAGCTTTGTGACATTAGAATGGGTGCAAAAACCTGTTCAATTAGCCGCGCCCGGTGTTCAGCACCCACATTAGGGAAATTGCACCAAATTTCTCCCCAGCCAACTATACCATCACTGTCGGTTATCCTGACAATGGTCATAGGCCGGTCATGCATGGTTCCAAAAGATGTCTGAACAGGTACCGCCAAAGGATAACGATAGACGGACACCTCGACATTATCGATCTTTATCATATTTTTAATTCCATACTATATTGCACGCAATCAGACCGATATCGAACATCAGCAAAGTAAATCAACTTATCCTTATGTCCGGTAATGTATCGTTTTACATGTGCGATTGGATCGTTTTGAGGGATGTGTAAATTCCGAGCGGTTAGCTGATCCGCTTTACCAATATTCAATGTTTGCCAGGCTCTTTTCATGACAAGATCAGGCAAAGCAAAAAGAACCGGCAATGCAAGCTGTTCTCGCAGGGCACTCTCATTTGCCCTAAAAAGCTGTTCTTCAATATGCATGGTAATAATGCAATAGCGCGTTCCATTTCGTTTATGGGCACGGGTCAAAAAATAATAGGATGATGCGCAATTCTGTTGATCGGGTATTTGGCCGGCATGTGTTTTACCTTCGTCAATAGTCTCAAGCTCGGGTGTATCTTGTGAATAAAGATCAAGTAATTCGCTGACACTTGACTCCAGATAGAGCGGTTTGTCTTTGCTAAAGCTGGCGGTGACAGTCGTGCCGCGTCCACGTTCCGAAATGACAAGACCATCATCTTGTAGCAGATGAATAGCCTGACGAACGGTTATGGCCGCAACGTTAAACATCCTAGTGAGTTCAGGTATGGACGGTAAAAAATCACCTTTGACCCATATGCCACTGGTGATCTGATCGCGTAATTTTTCATATACCTGATAATATAGCGGGATTGGTTGTGCTCTGTTTATGCCTGCATCATTACCAATCATGTTTTTAACTCCAAAATCCATAACGCCGAGATTCAACATATCAGGGGTTTAGCGACTGAAATATTAGTCTTGCAAAAAACATAATCCAAGCATAAATATATTAACATACTAATTTTAGAATGTTTAGGTTTCTTTTTGATATGGATCTATCTACAGCATCTTTCACGCATATTATTGTAGGCGCTGGTTCTGCTGGATGCTTGCTTGCAAACCGTTTATCGGCACGAGCCAAAAACAAAATTCTTATTCTCGAAGCCGGGGACTGGGATAATGATTTCTGGCTGAAGCTACCTGTTGGATATTTCAGGTCAATTAATAACCCAAAGGTATCCCGACATTTTGCAACGACGCCCAGTACGGGTAGTGGTGGACGCTCGATTGACTGGCCGCGTGGGCGCGTGATTGGTGGTTCCAGTTCTATCAATGGTCTGATTTTCATTCGTGGCCAAAAGGATAATTTTGATAATTGGGCAAAGCTTGGTAATGCTGGATGGTCCTATGATGATGTGTTGCCCTATTTCCGTAAGCTAGAGAATTTTTCTGGTCCGATGTCTCAATATCATGGCAATTACGGCGAGATACAGGTATCCCAACTTCGTAATAACCATCCCCATTGTGCCGCATGGCTTGAAGCCGCAACCGAGACCGGCCTGTCCAGAAATGACGATTTCAATGGAGACACGACAGCCGGCGTCGGGAGTTATCATCTATCAATTGGCAAGCGTTGGCGCAGTAGCTCGGCGACGGCATTTCTGAAGCCGGCCATGGCGCGCCATAATGTGACAGTGCTGGCGAATGTGCTGGTCGAAAAGATTTTGATTGAAAACAAAACCGCCATTGGTGTGCGTTTTCGTCATGATGGTGCCATACATGACATAAAAGCCAGTTCGGAAACGATTTTATGTGCAGGTGCCATCCAGTCACCTCAATTACTGCAATTATCAGGTATTGGCGCAGGTAAGACTTTGCGCCAGTTTGGTATAGATGTTGTGGTTGATCGGCCATCGGTGGGTGGCAACCTGCAGGATCATTATCAGATGCGCACAATCGTCAGAATGCGTGATCGCAAATCCTTGAATAATGATGTAAGGAATCCGTTTAAACTGGCAAAAATGGGAATTGACTGGCTTTTTCAAGGCCGGGGGGCACTTACCGTTGGTGCTGGACAGGTTGGCGGGGCAGCGCGCACAAAACACGCGCCCACGGACGCACCTGACATTCAATTTAATGTGATGCCACTTTCGGTTGATGTACCTGGCACGCCTCTACATACATATTCCGGTTTTACCTCGGCAGTGTGGCAATGTCATCCGGAGTCGCGTGGACGGCTTGATATAGCATCACCCGATCCGGCAGCAGATCCGGTGATCGCACCTAATTATCTTTCGCATGAACTGGATCAAAAAACCATAATAGAAGGCATAAGAATGCTTCGTGACATCTATCAAAAGCCAAGCTTTAGCAGCCTTTGGGAAGAAGAAATGGTACCCGGGGCTCATATTCAGACTGACGATGAAATTCTGGATGCGGCACGTAATGGGGGCGGTACAGTCTATCATTGTGTTGGTACCTGCCGGATGGGCAATGATAAAGACGCAGTGGTCGATCCGCAATTGCGTGTTCGCGGAATTGACCGGCTTCGCGTTGTTGATGCCTCTATCATGCCCCTCATAACATCGGCAAATACAAATGCGCCAACTTATATGATTGCCGAAAAGGCTGCTGATATGATTATGTCGGATAGTTAATCGAATATTGAATAACCAGCTAAATAAATAGCGTTCTCAAATGTGAATGGAGTCATTATGTCCTACCCTACTATAAAAATGTTGATTGCCGGCGATTGGACAAATGGGTCTTCAGGCAAATCTGAACCCGTCATCTGTCCGGCTGACGGTTCTGAAATCGGCCAGGTACCGCATGCAAGTATAGAGGATTTAGATACAGCATTAGAAAGCAGTAAAGCAGGTTTCGAAATATGGCGTAAAAAAACCCCGATACAACGCCAAATCGTTTTTGAAACAGCTGCACGTCTGCTTGAGGAGCGTTTCGATACAGTCAGTGCAAATTTAACTCGTGAAATGGGAAAACCCATAGCCGAGTCCCGCATTGAATTACAAGCCGCAATAGATTTACTGCGTTGGTATGGTGAAGAAGGGAAGCGTATATATGGCCGGATTATCCCGTCGCGTTTTCCGGGTATGATTCATGAAGTTCAGAAGTTGCCAATCGGGCCTGTGGTGGCTTTTGTTGCCTGGAATTTTCCTGCAACCAACGTGATACGCAAGGTAGCCGGAGCGCTGGCGACTGGCTGTTCGATCACAATTAAACCTAGCGAGGAAACCCCTGCAACCGCTATCGCCATTGGTGAAGCGCTCATGGATGCTGGTTTGCCAGCAGGTGTCTTGAACATCGTTTTTGGCGTGCCATCTGAGGTGTCTGAACATCTTCTGGGATCCAAAATTCCGCGTAAATTAAGCTTTACGGGCAGTGTTCCTGTCGGCATCCATCTCCAGCAGCTTGCCGCCAGAAATATGATACGCTGTACTATGGAACTAGGCGGGCATTCACCTGTCATGGTTTTTGAAGATGCCGATATCGAGGCCGCTGCAAATTTATGCGCGGCTGGAAAATTCCGTAATGCTGGACAGGTATGTATCTCTCCAACGCGCTTTTTTGTCCAAGATAGTATTCATGACAGCTTTTTATCATATTTTAAAAAAGCCGTTGACGCGATCAAGGTTGGTAACGGTCTGGATGAGGGCGTCAATATGGGCCCTCTTGTTGCCGAAAGACGGATTGGTATCATGGAAGATATTGTTTCCGACGCTGTTTCGCATGGCGCGTCCATCGTTTCTGGTGGAAGTCGAATTCAAAGCCCTGGTGCTTTCTTTGAACCAACATTGTTGAGAGATGTTCCTGAAAATGCAGGTATTATGGTAGATGAGCCATTCGGACCTATTGCGCCAACGACTATGTTCTCAAGCCTTGATGAGGTGATTGAGCGGGCTAACAGCTTGCCTTTTGGTCTTGCATCTTATGCGTATAGCAATAACCCGAAGACGGTTGAGGCTCTTAAATCAGAAATCGAGTCGGGCATGCTGGCAATCAATTCTTTGCATGTGCATTCGGTTGAAACACCTTTTGGAGGTGTCAAACATAGCGGTTATGGCTCTGAGGGCGGAATTGAAGGGCTGGACGCTTTTCTGGTTACCAAATATTCAAGTGAAATCTACAACTGACAGCAGTAAAAAACGCAGCCCCACTTTGTCTGTGGATGCGGTGATGCAGAAATTTGCTGTGATCTTTCCTGCTGTTTGAATTTGTCAGAGATCATGAACGGTTTCGCGGTTTTTGTGGCTTTGTCGTTTCCACAAATGGAAACCGTTTGCGGGCTTTTGTGGCCGTGGTGTTGGGATCAATAGCGCCTCTGACATAGGCTCTGGATGCATCAAAGGGAGGGGTGAAATCCCATGACGGGAAAACACCATGTTTCATTGATTCCTGTACAAATAACCTTTTATGTTGTGACGCAATAACGCGTTGAGTCAGGTCTTCTGCGTTCCAGCGATGCGCTACCGCATCACGCATGTCATCTAGAATATGTTTATAGGCCTGGTCAGTTGCCAGATTAGATTGCTCATTCGGGTCATCTGAAAGGTCGAAAAGCATCTCAGGGTCATCACCGCATTGAATATATTTCATATTCCTGTCACGGCACATTAAAGCCGGGGCATGTACGCCTTCACCGCAATATTCAAAGAAAACCCTGTCATTTTTGCTATTTGGGTCAGGCAGATCAAACAAACTGCGTCCATCAATTGGTGCCACATAATCATCGAATGTCTGTTCGCTGGCGATATCGGCAAAGGTAGGCAGCATATCGACAAGAGACGTAAGGGCGGTCTCGACATGTCCAGACTTCAACCCTGGTCCCATAGCGATCATGGGAACACGTACTGACGCCTCATAAGGATTGAACTTGTACCACATGCCGCGTTCACCAATCATGTCACCATGATCAGAAATCACGAATATATAAGTGTTATCAAGCTGGCTGGTTTTTTTCAGAGTATCAACAAGTCCGCCAACCAATGAGTCAAAATAACTGGTCATCGCAAAATAGGCATGGCGTGCGTTCAATAGTTGTTCGTCAGTAATGTCGAATTCATCCTGACGGATTGTCATGTAGTAACGCTGCGACCAGGGATCTCTTTCTTCATAAGGGATGTAGTCCACTTCGGGAAACGGAATAGCATCATGATCATATAAATTCCAGAATTCGGCAGTCGTGACAAACGGGTTGTGCGGATGTGTAAAGGACACATGCATCATAAATGGCCGCTCGTCATTGCTGCGTGCAATGTCAAAAATTTCCTGCTTTGCGGTATTGAAAACATGTTCGTCATAATCAATTTGCAGACTACGCTCGCAAATGCCTGACTCAACAACGCTATGGAGGCTCATCCGTGATGGAGAATATTCTTCCTCGATTTGTGACCAGTCGGCAGTCCATCCATAATCAGACGGATAGATGTCGGTTGTCAGTCGACGTTCAAAACCATGCAGCTGATCAGGGCCAACAAAATGCATTTTGCCAATAAGTGAGGTCTGATAGCCAAGCATGCGCAAGTAATGTGCAAAAGTTGGCTCGGATGCCAGAAATTCACCTGCATTGTCATAAACACCGACATCTGATGGCAGCCGTCCGGTCATCATCGAGGCGCGTGAGGGACCACATACCGGATTGTTGCAGTAATTGTTGAGATAGGTTGTACCCCCGGACGCCAGATCGTCGATATGCGGTGTAATCGCAAGAGGCTTGCCATATGTCTGCAAACATAGCGCGGTTAATTGATCAGCTTGAATGACAATAATGTTTGGTTTGGTCATTTTTTTCTCCCGAAATAAGACTTGCCATTATACCTTCATTGGCGTTTGCGCTTTTAGAGGTTTTGGCCTGTGTCCGCGAAAATTGCCAAGTGTTGACCAGGTAAGAATTTCGGTAACGGCTTGGTTACGCATATTTGACATTTCACTGTGATCCCACAGATTATTGGTTTCATGAGGATCAGCGGTTAAATCATACATTTCCCCCATGCTGGTTCCGGGATAAATAACATATTTCCATCGGTTGCCCCGACGCATGATTACAAACTCAGCTGCAGATTGAATGTGATCACGCCCAAGTTCGGCATAGACATACTCACGAAGTTTTTCGTCCGGATCGTCGCGGTTCCACACCCCATCCTGTAACATCGGGGTAAGGGGCAGGGCTTCCCAGTTTCCAGGCACTTCAATATTGCAGAAATCAAGAATAGTTGGGGCTATGTCCATAAGTTGAACAAGGTCATCACAGGTCTTGTTTTCACCAATCATACCAGGTGCCCAGAACACCAAAGGTACACGGGTCACGCAATCATACATTGTCCATTTTTGCACATGACCATGTTCGCCCAAGGCATCTGCATGATCGGAGCAAAAGATAACGACGGTATTGTCGAGATAGTTTTTGCGCGCCAGAACATCCATGATTTCGCCGACTTTTTCATCGATCATTGTCACATTTGCTGCATAATGCCGCCGAAGCCGAAGCATATCATCAGCGCTAATATTTTCACGCCAGGCTACGCTATCTATATTGAAGTCCACCATGCTCTGGCGAAGCCGTTGATGCATCTCAGGTTGTGCCGCCAGTTCTTGTTCGGTTGGCAGCTGAAGGGGGATGTCAACATCATCATAGTTGGCCAGATGCGTGCCTGTGGGGTCATAAGGCGGGTGCGGGCCGGGAAATCCAATTTGCAGAAAGAAAGGGGTTTCCGCTTTGCGTTCCTCAAGCCACCATGTCGCAGTGTTTCCGACAAAATTGTCAGGATGCATGTCGTCATCAACTTCCCATGTAAAGCAGCCAAGGCTTCGCAGATATTCATCACGGTCATTACTGGCTCTTGTATATCGGGACGGTTTTTCAAGGCCGCGTGCTTTTAATGCCTTGTCCCACTCATCATAGATCGCGCGCTCATGATCTTCCAGAAACAGGGGGCGATCCTTGTTTTCAACCATGAAACGCTGATGGAATCCCCCCTTTGCATCATAGGGGTTGATATGCATTTTACCGATATTCACACAATGATAACCGGCTTCGGCAAGTGACGGCACCCAATTGGGTTCCCAGGTTTCAAAATTTGTATAGACATTGGTTGTGTGCGGATAGGCGCCACGAAAAACGCTGGCACGTGACGCCACACATACTGGCGAGGTGACAAAGCAATTTTTGAATGCGGTGCCTTCTTTAACCAATCGGTCGAGATTCGGCGTTTTCATCCATGGAAAGCCAAGGGCATTGATTGAGTCAGCGCGCTGCTGATCGGTCATTATCAAAACAATATTGGGTTTCTGTTTGGGCTTTCGAGGTGTCATAACTGTGCCTTGACATATTTTTAATTAAGTTAAATAATAAAACATTATTTTTGATTGTTGAAAAGCCCTATCAGGAACCAAGATGAATTTCTGGACTGCAAATAGTGAAGGTGTGCGGCGGAACAACAGAGCCAGTGTGATGGCGCTTATTCACGAACATTACGGTATCGACCGTACCGAACTTGCATCTTTGGTCGGTGTAACAAACGCAGCCATTACCAATATTGTTAATGAACTCATACGCGCCGAACTCGTTGAAGAGGTGGCGTCAAAGAACATTTCCGTCAATCGGGGTCGAAAGCGTGTCGGGCTAAAGATAAATGATCGTGGAGGGTTTGTTCTTGGCATTACCGTGCTCGCAACGAATGCCAGCGTTACGCTTGCCAGCCTCACAGGCAATGTGATTGACGAAGTTTCATTTTACCCGAAAAAGCTAACCGATCCGGTCAGCACCCTTGATGAAGTTGCCGAACAGGCCATGCTTATATGTGAACGTCATGCTGTCCCATCAGCGCGGCTTCTGGGGGTAGGATTTGCTATTGCAGGCTTTTTAAACGAAGAATTGCAAACCCTTGAAAGTGCCCCCTATCTTGGCTGGCCAAAATTTGATTTGCGCCATGAGTTGGCCAAGCGTTTCAAAAAACCGCTGGCAATCGAGAATGTTACACGTTGCATCGCCTTTGCCGAAACAAGAATCGGAAATTTTGTTGGCGCAAGTAGCCTTATGGTAATTCGAGCAGCTCTGGGTCTGGGTGGTGCCATTGTAACCAATGGCCAGCTGATGACTGGCTTTAGCAACCTTGCTGGAGATATTGGGCATATATCAGCACAGAGTGATGGTAATTTATGCTCATGCGGCAAGCAGGGCTGTCTGAATACCATCGCCTCGGGATGGGCTGTGATGAAACGTCTTGGTATCAATGAAGGCCGTTACAAAAATATCAGCCAATTTCGAACCCAAGACCGAATTTTGCGCGACATTCTTGGTGAAGATGATGACGAGTTCACTGATAAAGCAGATGTGATCTGCGAAACAGGGCGGTTGCTTGCTGATCATTCGGTGAATTTATTGCAGGCACTGGATGCTGAATTCTGTCTTCTTACGGGTCCGCTTGGACGGCATAAATTATATGCCAATGCGTTCCGCAGCCGGCTCATGGAATATGGTTACAACCGCAATATCGTACTTGGCAATGAAGTCGATATTTTAACGCCTGCTAAGGCATCAGTGGGGCTGGCATTATCCAATCTCGTATTTGCGCCAAGTCTGAGTATCGATGAACTCGTGAGAGACGAAACCACCTATCTTAAAGCTGAAGGAAAATTTTAATGACAATGTCGGCTGCTATTGATTTCATGCGACTGGGCGGGGCTAATTGGTTTGCTACCTTCCGTAATGCAGTTGCCATTACGTTATCCATCTTCAGCATCTATTCAGCATTCTTTGGCGTGTTTTCGGATATGCTGCAACGCAGTTTTCACCTTGCTTTGGTTGTGTTCCTTATTTACAGCGCCAGCTTCATAGAATGGCGCCAAATTAGCCTCAGGAAACTCTTGTTAGATCTTCTGTTGATGACGGTCGGTTTTGGCGTCCTGATCTATCACGTTCTGTTTTTTGACGCTGTGGCCTCCCGCTGGGGCGAGCTTACCGAAACCGAATTCTGGCTGGGCGTTCTCTGTATCATTACATTACTTGAAGCAACGCGACGTTCGATTGGCTGGCCCATTGTAATTCTGGCCTTGTTTTTTCTTATATATGCATTTGTCGGGCCGTTACTGCCCGGGATCTTTTTCCATCGCGGTTATTCATTAGAGCGCGTAGTCGGCCACCTTTATCTAGGCGGCGGCGGTATTTTTGGAACGCCGCTAGGCGTGAGCGCGACCTTTGTCATTATGATTGTTATCTTTGGTGCGATGCTTGAACGTTCCGGTGCTGGCAAAGTCCTGATGGATATTGCCACAGGTGCCACAGGCAAATCACGCGGTGGTCCTGCCAAGGCAGCTGTTGTCGGTAGCAGCCTAATGGGTATGATTTCGGGTACGGCCGTGGCCAATGTATTGACGACTGGCACTATCTCAATTCCCTTGATGAAGCGAAACGGTTACAGATCGCATGTTTCAGGTGCGGTCGAGGCAGTCGCGTCAACTGGCGGACAATTAATGCCACCCGTGATGGGCGCTGCGGCCTTTATCATGGCGGATATAACCGAGCGTCCCTATCTCGAAATAGCCAGTGCGGCGATTATACCGGCAATGCTGTATTATGTTGTGCTGTTTTCTGTGGTGCATCTTGAAGCCGTTAAGGAAAACATCCCGACATTAAAAGCTGCCGAATTGCCAAGATTGATGCCTACCATAGTCAAGGGTGGACATCAGCTACTATCGCTTCCCGTTTTTGCCTATATGCTGATAGACGGCTATTCGGTAATGTATGCTTCATTCTGGGCTATTGTTACAACGATAGCTGTTAGCTTTTTCCGTCGAGCTACCTGGCTTACACCACGTCAAATTATAGCTAGTTTTGTAGATGGTGCGAATGCGGTATTGCCGGTCGCTGCTGCCTGCGCCACAGCCGGCATCATTATTGGTGTGATAACCCTGACCGGCCTTGGACTGAAATTCAGTTCTCTGATCATTGCCGTATCCGGAGATAGCCTGATCACGGCCTTGATCCTGACCATGATTGCATCGCTCATACTTGGTATGGGTCTGCCAACTGCTGCTGCATATATTCTTGTCTCGACTCTGGTAGCGCCTGCGCTTGTCAGTCTTGGCGTTGATCTGCTTGCGGCGCATTTATTTGTTTTTTATGGCGCTATGCTGTCATCAATTACGCCACCAGTCGCCATGGCAGCATATGCGGCAGCTGGTCTTGCTGATGCAAATCCATTCAAAATCGCCATGAAGTCAGCGCAATTCGGCATATCGGCATTCATTCTGCCATTCTTCTTTGTTCTGAACCCTGCTTTGATTGGGGTTGGTGGCGCGGTAACGGTTGCTAGTTTTGCGGTAAAGGCAGTGATAGCCGGACTCTGCCTTGCCTTTGCGATACAGGGCTGGATGATCAGCCGCATAAGCTTTATCGAACGCGCGGTTTTCTTTGTGGGTGGCGTCATGCTGATGTTGCCAGAAATCAAATTATCGCTTATCGGCGGCGCACTTGTTGTGGCCGTCAGCCTTTATCAAATTGTCATTCATCTAAAATCTAAAGTACAGAAATCAGCTGATTAAAAGGAACGTTATTTGCCGGAAATTTTGGAAATAAAGCCAGTTAGATCCGTTGAATGGATAGACGAGTTGGTGATAAGACGCACTCGTCTCTCGTTAAATTATAGTCTTATCATGAATAATGAAACAGGGAGGAAATTATGAAAACTAAATTCAACTTAGCAGCAATGACTGTGACGGCAATGCTTGCCAGCGGTATCGCAGCTATGTCTGTAGCAAATGCGAAGACACAGATATCGATTGGTTCGTGTCCTGTCGGATGTACGGCCTATACCTGGTCAGCTGGAATTGCAGATGTGATCAACCGCAATGTACCTGATGTCAATGTGACGGCAGAAGAAACCAAAGGTTATGTTGCAAATGTCAAGCTTTTGAATAGTGGTGATCTGGAAGTTTCAATGGCCACGACATTGTCGTCATATGGTGCCTATAAAGCCACTGGTAATTATGCTGGCGGTGAACCGGGACAGATACTTAGCTGGATGTCAATTGCACCTGTGGCAATGCATGTTATCACGCTTGATGGTGGTCCGGTAAAGACATTGGCCGACCTGAAAGGCAAACGTGTGGGAATGGGACAGCCTGGTGGTGTTTCCATGCTTGATGCCGACGCATTGATGGAGCAGCTCGGCTTGAAATCTGGAGATGACTTTAAGGATTTCCGTGTAAAACTTGGTAATATGTCAAACATGCTTGCTGACGGAAACCTTGATGCAGCACTTTGGAATGGAAGCTTCCCGTTGCCGCCAGTGATAAAGCTTGGTGCTAAAAAGAAAGTAAAGCTACTGCCAATTTCAGATGCGTTCTATGCGGATATCAGCGCAAAATATCCGCCATATTTCCGTATTTCGATACCTGCCGGAACATATAAAGGTATCGATGTGGATACACCATCTTATGGTCTAGGAAACGCGCTTGTCATTCATAAGAAAGTGCCGGAAGAGCTGGTTTATCAAATGACAAAGGCCATTATGGAAAATCTGGATCATCTGAAAACAGTTCACCCTGCCTTTGGCCGGGTTAATGAGAACACTGTTCTGAATGGTTTTGGAGCACCATTGCATCCAGGTGCTTTGCGTTATTACCGTGAAATCGGCCTGCCAGGCATTGAAGAGTTCGTAAAACGCACTGCTAACTAAATAAAACTAGCCTGACCGGAAATTTGTCTGGTCAGGCTAGACAGCCACTTGCTTATTTTCGAAGGCGTTCCCAAAAATGAAAGTTGTTTTTGTCCTGCTAGACTCTTTGAACCGGAAGGCGATGGAGCCCTATGGCGAAACAGCCGTGCATACGCCCAATTTCAAACGATTTCAGCAACGCGCTGTCACGTTTGACAATCATTATGTTGGCAGTCTTCCATGTATGCCAGCGCGTCGAGATTTACATACTGGCCGCACTCATTTTCTACATCGTAGCTGGGGCCCATTAGAACCTTTTGACGATTCATTTCCCGAATTGATGAAACAGAATGGCACCTATGCCCATCTTATTACTGACCATCATCACTATTTTGCTGATGGTGGCGCAACCTATCATCAGCGATATTCATCGTGGGAATTGGTTCGTGGACAGGCGATCGATAGATGGAAAGCAGACGTTGCACCTGATCTTGATAAATTTAAGGCAAAGTATCATCCGGTTCAGCATCACCGGATCAATTACATGATCAATCGAGAATATATTCAGGAAGAAGAGGATTATTGTTCGCCTAAATTATTTAAACTCGCAAACGAGTTTTTAACCACAAATCATGAAGCCGATAATTGGTTTTTACAGCTTGAATGTTTTGACCCACATGAGCCATTTCATGCGCCCATGCGCTTCAGGGATCTCTATGAGACAAGTTATGATGGGCCAATTCTGGACTGGCCTATTTATGACCGGGTGACCGAAACACCAGAAGAGATAAGTGAATTGCGCGCAAATTATGCGGCTCTTGTGACCATGACAGACGAGTATTTTGGTACTCTTTTAGACTTTTTTGATAAACACGATATGTGGGCTGATACGGCTCTGGTTCTGACAACGGATCATGGTTTTCTGCTGGGTGAGCATGATTGGTGGGCAAAAAACCGGATGCCGGTATATGACGAAATCGCGCATATCCCGTTGCTTATCTATCATCCTGATTTTGCCGAACAAGGCGGGTCGAGGCGTAAGGCTCTAACCCAGACGACTGATCTCATGCCAACCATGTTGGAAATGACAGGCATTTCCGTACCAGAAGATGTTTCGGGGACATCGCTATTGCCGGTTCTGGAGAATGACCAGCCTTTGCGTGATAGCGTGATCTTTGGCTATTTTGGCGCGGCGGTAAATGTTACCGACGGAAACTATAGCTATTTTCATTATCCTGTCGTTCAGGGTGCCGATCATCTGTATGAATATACATTGATGCCAACGCGTATGACGTCAAGATTTTCCATAAAGGAGCTTCTTGGTGCGACGCTGCATCCGTCATTTTCTTTCACCAAAGGGGCACAGGTTTTGCGCCTGAATCCTAAAGTTTCAGATGCGGGTGACCCCATAGAAGTGCAAGGTTTGCCGTTTGCTGACATGACATCAGCTTTATATGATTTAGCCTCTGACCCCGGGCAGTCAACACCGATTGACGCGCCAGATGTCATAGCCAAATTTCAAGGTTACATTATTGACAATATGATCAAAATGGATGCACCACCAGAAGCATTTGAGCGTTTTGGCTTTCCCTTTCCGGAGAAAAACTGATGAGCGCGGATAAACCAAATATCCTGATTGTGATGGCTGATCAGCTGGCAGCTCAGGCTTTGTCGATATATGGCCATAAGATTTGCAAGACACCACATTTGAACCGGCTTGCAGCACAAGGTGTAACCTTCACAAATAACTACTCCAATAATCCGCTCTGTGTGCCAAGCCGGGCATCAATGCTAACCGGGAAATATAGTCCCGAAATTCGCGTTTATGACAATGCAAACGAAATCGCATCTTCGCTTCCAACAATGCCGCATTACATGCGTGCGCTTGGCTATGAGACCTTTTTATCAGGAAAAATGCACTTCATCGGCCCTGATCAATTACATGGATTTGACGAACGTCTGACCACGGATGTCTATCCTGCCGATTTTCAATGGATCTCTGACTGGTCTGCTGGCGCATCTTTTGTGCCGTCAGGAACAGCATTAAATGGTGTTGTCGAAGCAGGGCCTTGTATCCGTACGATGCAGGAAGATTATGATGATGATGTTGAATATCAGGCGCGCCGTAAACTTTATGATCTTGCCAGACGTGACGTTCAAGACCCATTCTTTGGCATTATTTCATTTACCAGTCCGCATACACCTTTCAATGTTTCGCAGAAATATTGGGATCTATATGACCATGATGAGATTGGCATGCCTGATGTGCCGGAAATTCCGTTTGCTGAATTGGATTATTTTTCAAAAGCGCTTTTCTTTGCGCATGGGCGGCATCGGCATACAATAACCAAAGCGCATATTCAAAAAACCCGTCATGCTTATTTTGCCATGATTTCCTATCTTGATGAAAAGGTCGGACGACTTTTAGACCAGCTTCAAGAAACAGGGCTAGATCAGAACACAGTTGTGATGTTTGTTTCAGATCATGGCGAAATGCTGGGTGAGCGTGGCATGTGGTTCAAACAATGTTTTTGGGAATGGTCGGCACGCGTGCCCCTTATTATTTCAGTGCCAAATGGCCGCCAGAACATTCGTGTTGATCAGAACACATCGCTGGTTGACCTGTTGCCGACACTTATTGCCATGGGTGGGGGCTTGCCCAAAGCCAGCACGTCTTCTGCTTTGGCCGGAAATGATTTGTCCCCCTTGCTTTCTGGCACAGCAGATCAATGGCCAGATCAGGTGATCGCAGATTATCTGGCGATTGGTCCGTGTGTACCATGTCGGATGGTCAAAAGCGGGCACTATAAATATATCTATACGCATGGAAAACC
>JBMZPN010000025.1:0-16649 GCA_049620845.1 Puniceispirillum sp. (SeqCode) | reverse complement strand
TTCTTCGACATTTACGGCGGCGCTGTATACGAAGCCATCTTGATCAGATTTTGGATGATCGGGCATATATATGCGCTCAGGCTTACGATTAAGTTTTGCAACGCCAACAACCTGCGCCGTTGACATACCGCTTTCATTGACCCGATCTGCATAACGGGTTTCAAAAACAGGTTTCATAGAGCGGTAGGCTTCTTCCTCGGTACTTGCGAGGTTTCCAGCATTTGCAAGATTACTGGCAATGGTATTCAGTCGCACCATTTGCGCGGCCATCGCGCGGCCAGAAATATCAAATACATTTTTAATTTCAGCCATTACTCGCCCCTTATCGCCGACATAAGGCCGGTAATGCGGTTATTCAGAAAAGTCAGCGAGGTCTGATAACGCATGACGTTTTCAGAAAATTCCATCTGCTCGATATTGAGTTCGACCGTATTGCCATCTAATGATGGGTTTAATGGTTGGCGGTAGAGAACCTCGTTAGGACGCCCATTCACCGCTGTTCTTATGTGACGCGCATCCGAACCATCCAGAGTGCCATATCCAGCTACACGTTTAATCTCGTCATCAAAATCAATATCACGTGCCTTGAAATTCGGTGTAGCTGCGTTAGCGATATTCGATGCAAGAATATCGTTACGTTTAGAGCGCAAAGACAATGCTGCCGAATGCACTTGCAAATAATCGCCAATTCCTTTCATCGTCTTACCTCTGTATAGTTACGTTATGCGGCTATCAGTCTCAGTTTTTCAGCCCTTTTTTAGGGGTTAAAAAACATCGATAAAAACCTTCGATTGGTCTGGAATTTGCAATAAGGATGCCAAATACAACGGCAAGGATAAAAAAATGGCTAGAACAACGTTATCAAACAGTGCAGGTCCCGGCTCATCAACGCCCTTGGCACCGCAAACGATTAAAGTACGCGATGCTGTTATTGCAAAATGCGATGACCAGTCACTTGATGAAATGAATGAGTTCGTAAAAGGTCTTCTCGAACGAGAAACAGATGAGCTTAAGCGCCTTGGTATTCTGGCAGCGCGCGTTTATATCCTGCGTCAACGTATCATGGCACTGATGGAGTCAGGCGCCCTTAACGGCAAAGAAAAGAAGCTTGATTTCATAGACCCTGCACCTGCACAGCCTGATGACGATATTGATGGCTTTGCCGATATTGATGATAGTAGTGACGATACGAATTGGATGCGTGTCCGGATTATCGAAAATTGTGAAGTGAACGGTGTTCGCTTTCCAAGCGGTGTTGTCATTGATGTGCACGCAGATGATGCCAATAAATTAATTGAATATGGCAAAGCCGAATTGCAGGCAAAAGATTTGCACGATGATTTTTCAGACATTCCTGATGATACACCAGACATGACTGAAGAAGTGACAGACGCTTCGGACGGCTCTACCGATATTAATGAAAATCTTGCTGATGCTTCTGAAGGCGTGAATGATACTAGTGATGATATAGGTGATACTGCCGATGATCTGGCTGATACTGATGACGATGTCAGCGATGTTTCTGAAGATCAGCCTGAAAGTTCTGATGAAAACATGATTGATGATCAGCAAGATGAAAATGAAACTTCCGAAGTAGCTGATCAAGACAACGGTATAGATGACGAAATAGATAATGCCGAAATCGATCTAAGTCAGGGTGATGTTATTTCTGACGATATGCCCGACGAAATTGATCTGACGGCTCCACTTTCAGAAGATATTTCTGAACCTGATGACAGCGCCGAACCCCAGCCAGAAGATATAGCTGATAATGAAGCGATCGCTGCCGCCGTTGCAGACAAGATGCCAAAAGCCAGCGCGTCATCACCCGATGGAGAACCCGTCGAGGCGTCAGAGTCTGAACTTGATGCTGGCTTGCAGGAACTGGATGATCTGGTGGATCTCGACGATGAGGCAGATGACAGTCAAAAGAAAGCTGAAAAAGGTGAAGAATAATTTGAAGCGATTTGGTTGTGTCGCTCTTGGCCTTGGACTCATAGCGTCGCTTACAAACTGTAAAGAGGTTTCGCGTTTCAAACAGGAAACTTTTTCCTGTGCTTTGAATGCCACTGGTATCTTTGAGGTTATTGTTAGATCAATAAATCCTGGCGATGACGCCATCATAACAAGCATAAATGGTGAGACGCGGATACCCATCATCGAGAGTAGTGATAGTGTGATAATGATTGCTGACAATCAGACGAAAATTGTTATTGATCGGCAAACCAAGCGGATACGCGTAACAGTTAACGACACTTTATATCGTCTTGATTGTCAAAGCAGCGTTTTCAAGATGTAGCGAACTGCGTGTGGCCGTTTTACTTTCCATGAAAGCGCACAATGGCATCAACATCACCAGCGGATAATTTTGTCGCCTTGATAATCGCTTCCGCTGAAGCGCCTTTGCGAGCCATCTCAATCGCTTTTGACGTGCCAACTTCGCCCCGGACATCGTCATTAAGGCGCAATATGTCCTCACGCATACTGTCAAATGTAGCACCATGATCGGTGATCATATCACCCAATTTTGAGATATGGCCGGCAAGGCGTGACATGGTCTGATTTTGAACTTCTAGTTGCTGAGCCTGATTCCGGAGCGCTTCATCAAGCTTTTCCGATAGAACCCGCTGTTCGGCCTGAACAGCAAGACTTCGCCACACCACAACACCAAGCATGATTGTGACTGAAAGTAAGGCAATACCAGCAGGGCTCATCACAAAAGATAAAAACGTATTCAGACTGTGCATAATACCGCCTTTTCTAATCAGTATGCCATTTTGGCTACCACGCGCTAGATCGATTTATCAAGTGACTTACGGATATACTTTCCCAAATCATCTGACCAAACAAGTCTGGCACGTGTTTTTGCTTCCAATTGATTTATCTTATCCAAGATTACCGAAAGTTGCACCTGATCATCGGCACTAACTGTGCCACCGTCATCAGATGCTAAAATCTCAGGCCATGTTTCTTGAATTTGCTTTTCAATTTCGGCAAGCATAGCACGAAGGTTGGCGGCATCGTCCAGACGCGCCAAAGCACTGTCGAGCGAATGCTCAACAGTGTCAAAAAAGGTCTGCGTTTTGGATATACGAGTCTCTGTCACCTAAATAGCCAGTATTTAGGTTTTCAGATCCCTGTATGCATCCATCAGCGCATCAGAAATCAAATCAAGGTTAATTGGATACTCACCGTTAGCAATCGCACTTTTAATACGATTAACCGCCTCAGCATTAATCGGTGGCTTTTCAGCCAGCTGCGCAATCGCCTGTGGTGAAGCCGCATCGCTCATAGTTACAGTATCGCGTGCTACACGTGCTACATCTGAAGCACCTGTTGCAACTGCTTTACTGTCAAAATCACGATCACGGGTTCTCTGAACCTCGACTCGATTGACCATATTTTTTATGGCATCAACCATTAAAATAGCCTCCTCAAGTTATTAAACGACTGACAATCACCGAATGTTAGTCCCTGTAGCAATTTTTTTTGAATTAATTATCCGGCCACGGACAATTTTACTGCTATTGGCGTTTTTCACCTTAATCCATTCACCAAACTGACCGTTTTCCATAGCATATCCTAGCATACTGACAGCAACTGCACCAGAATGATTAACCAATGTCACCTCTTGGTCCTTTTCAATCATCCAATGCGGCTGAAGCTGGCGTGCAAAAACAGGTTTGTTGACTGAAACGGATGACTTCAGGCGGCGTCCAACAACATCATCTTTATCAAGAAACACACCGACGACCTCACGCATAGAAACATCGATAAATGTCACATCATTCGGCGTGATAATGTCACCGCGTGTCATGCTTCTTGTCAAGCTCACAACACGCGTGGTTTCTGCCTTTTTGCTGGGACTTGGGGTTATATTTCTGGCGACTTTCCTCACCATCTTTGGCATGGTTTTGGCTTCGGTTTTTCTTGTATTCTGATTGCCCGATGATGCCTTGGTTCTAACCGCAATACGCCATCCAGCCGTATCTTCGCATTCCACACGTACAGTTTGAAAATTGCCGAACATGGGTTTGACTGTCAGTGTCCCGTTACATTTGCGGAACATGCGCTCAGGGTTAAGGTTAGGCGTTGCCTCCACGCCCTTTACAGATAGAAATTGCGTTACAATTTCATTGATATATTTTCCGGTAATATACTGATTAGACGCATTTTCTTTGTCCGCCACATCATCTTTCAAAGCAGATGAGGATGCCAATTTATTTGCAGTGACGGCGCTCGCAATACCAATATTGGCAAAAACGCTGCCAATTACCACTACGATAGCCAGAACCATTTTGCTGAAATCAGAGATGTTACCCGCCAATGAAATAGATTTGATCACTTTGTGACCCTCCTCCACTACTGGCCGCATTGGGCTTATTCTTTCCCAGTATCATATTGCGGATTTCATTCAATGATGGCAGATGCAATGTTTTTTCAGCATATAGGAAATTTGGATTTCCTCTTACAAAGGCCTTTCGGTTGGCCGCAACGATCGCCATTTCGATAAATTTCAGATTGAGCCCGCTACCAGCATAATGCTTGTCAATGACATGGCTCAGCGTCTCATTCTGCGCAACCTTATGCTTGGCACTATAATTCGCATCAACCACAAATGGATTGTTGCTGTTCATATTTCCAGAAGCTGACTGATTTGGATATTCCAGAACTACAATCGGCTGGGACTGTGCGAAAGTGGCCGATGGAACACTTAATCCAGCTAGCAAAGTGATTGACAAAATAGTGCGTTTAATCATTGCGTTAACTCCATAAATTCAACCTTTGCTCCCTGCAGTTGGGTCTTGTCACGCGCCGGATTCAAAGGCTCGAGGATCACTGACCGGGCATCCGCTTTTGACACGCGCAAAATGGTCCAAAGCGTATCTGTTCCGCTTGTCACAGCCAGAGAATTTTGGCCTACACCATGCGTTTTGCCAAGAGGTACAGTCAAAACATTATCAACTAAGGCAAGGGTGCTGACGAGAGGGCGACAGGTTAGTTTTCGTGCCAAATTATGCGTAAAATCAGGCATTAAGCTGAAAATCTGGGCAATAATGTCCTTGCGCTTGCCGCGGGTCAGCACATTGAGCGTCCGCGAAGGCGTAAACTGGCCAAGCTCGATCGTCGCTGTTGCGCTGTGGTCAAGGACTGGCGCGTATGACACCCCATCGGCGACATGCATGGTGACGGTCACATCAAGCACCATTTCATCACGCAGAAATTTGCCTATTTTTCGGGCATTGAACGAAATTTCGGGGACAAAAGCAAAATCGCCTGTCTCAACACGAACGCGTCCCTCGGTCAGGGATTTGTAATCAAACGCGTCATTCGCACGCGCCAGAGTCGCCGGATCAAGCCTGGTGTTAATCGCCTGCCGCATCATCAGATCGGGGTGCCGTTCCATCTGCATCAGCATTTCGCTCAGGCCTGATTTGGCAATCGGCGCCAACCAGGCTGGCACGGTCGGCCCGACATAGATGGATGGGGCAAAAACGGTTATATTGTGATGGCGCGGTGTCGCACATTCGGCTTTTGGCAGTTCACCAACTGCCGCCCGAACGCTGACCATATAATGCTGATCATCAACAATTTCATTGGTAATAGTATAGTCCAGAATACGGCTCGACGGGCGCACAACAAAATGATCGCTCAGGGTTGTATCCGAAGATACCGCCGAGAAACCATTCACCTCGGCACCGCCCTGCAACGCCACCTGATAGAGCGCATCTTCAAGCGCGATCAGACGGGCTTCGTCCTTTGCCGCTTCATGCATGATGACCGCACGGCCTGTGGCCTCGGCAAAACGGAAACGGTCACTGCCCATCGCCGCCGATACGAATATTGAGCAAAGCAAAACAAGCCAAACTGGCAATGCCGAAATCATCAGCAGGCACCAGTTTGGCAGGGAGAACGGGGGAATGGAAAGACCATCTTTTATCATTGTTCTGCTTAACACCTGTGGTTGGAAACAAGACGCATATCAGCGTTTGCTATATTTCACCTTTACCCGACGCTGCGCGCCGTTCCCATAAGATGGGCAATCATGTCACGGTCGATTTCCAGAACGATTTCGTAGGTATCGGAACCTGTAGGGTTAATGCGCACAGTACGCGCACCACGGATTGTGCCCGAAACAACACCACGGAAGGTATCGTTCTGTACCATGAGATCGATAACTGTTGTCGAGCTGTCTACCTGCAAGCCGTGGATCTGTTCGGCAAGATCGCGCATTGCCGCCATGCGTGCGGAACGAATGGCCATCAAACGCTTTTGGGCATCCGAGCGCCCCGGCTGTGATGACACAACAGCATAACCAACCGCCGTTAGCGTAGGAATTTCATCTGCACCGGCGTCAAACACTTCGGCAACTGACGCGAGTGATGCGGCCTGACTTTGCTCAAGCGTAGATAAGCCAGAACCGTTTGTGGACATTGATGTGTCGCCAAGGCTATTGGCAAGCTGACAGCCAGAAACTGCCAGTGATGCGGCCATGAGCGTAGCATAGGTAACTAGAGATTTTTGCATGGGTCCGTTCCATCCTTCAAAAAATTGTTTCGCAGACAGCTATGCATTATCCGTGCCACTAAGCTTGCTTCATCCGATTTCCAAATTTTTTCCCCCAGAAAACCGAGGTTTTTTTCATTCTGGCATGGTTATTGCCTTTATTTACGCGGGTGCAGGCAGGCTATCTGGCTGCAACATATAATTAAAAAGGCATAAAAGCATGATTGTTCAATTAGTTAGAGAAAAAATAGCTCTATATATCCGAGGTAATTTTCCGCGGTTTAGCCATCATGCTGTTCAATATACTGACAGAGGATATGCGTCATGGAAATGACACTTGCGCGATTAGGCATCACTGATCCAAAAGCCCTGGTAACGACTGGCGTTTTACCAGTTGGTATTCTGGTGCTGATTTCGATGATGGTTTTGCCATTACCGGTATTCCTGCTGGATACGTTTTTTGTCTTTAATATTCTTATGTCGCTTCTGATCCTGATGGTCGCCATGAATGCCTTGCGCCCACTGGATTTTTCTAGTTTTCCAAGCCTGCTTCTTATTGCCACAATTTTACGGCTTGGCCTGAACGTTGCGTCGACACGTATCGTTCTTAGCGACGGCCATACTGGCAGCGATGCCGCTGGCCAAGTCATCAAGGCCTTTGGCGAGTTTGTTATTTCCGGCAATTATGCTGTCGGTATTTTCGTATTTATCATTCTCATTATTATTAACCTTGTCGTTATCACCAAGGGTGCTGGCCGTGTTTCAGAAGTATCAGCCCGCTTTACCCTTGATGCGATGCCCGGCAAGCAGATGGCAATCGATGCCGATCTGAATGCAGGCGTTCTGAGCAATGAAGAAGCGCGTATCAGACGTGAAGAAATTGCCAGCGAGGCCGATTTTTACGGTGCCATGGATGGTGCGTCAAAATTTGTCAAAGGTGATGCGGTTGCTTCAATCCTGATCCTGATTATCAATATTGTCGGTGGTCTGATTATCGGCATTACGCAGCATGATTTGTCAGTCAGCCTTGCTGCCGAAAACTATATTCTGCTGTCAATCGGTGACGGTCTGGTTGCACAGATCCCGTCCTTGCTTCTGGCCATTGCCACAGCCATCATCGTCACACGCGTATCGTCAACACAGGATATGGCAGCGCATATTGGCGACCAGATCAGCCTGTCACGCGCATGGGCACCCGTTTCCGGCGTGCTGATGCTGATCGGCTTTGTGCCCGGCATGCCTAATCTGCTTTTTATTGGGGCAGCCATAATTGCCGCCGGAGCTGGCTACTGGGCTTATACAAGAGAGCGTCAGGCGCTTGAAAATGGCGACGCTGGTGAAACAGCCGAACTGGAAGATGAGGCCAAGTCACCAGACCTTATCGAGCTTGATGAGATTGCCGATAATTCGCCAGTTTCCATCCAGCTTGGTTATGGACTTGTCGAAATGGTCGAGGAAGACACTGGCGGCCCGCTAACCAACCGTGTCACTGGTATTCGCCGTCAGGTATCAAAAGCACTTGGCTTTATTGTTCCAGCCGTTCGTATCCGCGATGATATGAGCCTGCCAGCCAACACCTACCGCATTCGAATTGGCCCGACCATTGTTGGTGAAGATCAGGTTTACCCTGACCGGAAACTGGCCATTCCGGGCGATAACGTAAATATCAAAATCGATGGTATTGAAGTCAAAGACCCGTCATTTGGCATGGATGCCGTCTGGGTTACCAGCCAGCAACAGACCGAGGCAGAGGCCAAGGGATATGTGGTGGTTGCGCCTGAGTCGGTTCTGTCAACGCATCTGAGCCAGATATTATATAAATATGCTGGCCAGCTAATTGGTCAGGACGATGTTCAGGGCTTGCTGGATAATCTGGGACAGACATCACCTAGCCTTGTCGAGTCAGTTGTTCCGAAACTGGTGCCACTGCATACGCTGACAGGTATTTTACGCACATTGCTGGAAGAGCGCGTGCCGGTGAGTGATCTGCGGGGCATTCTGGAAAACATGTCAGGGCTGGCAGCGCGAAATCTGTCAACTGCCGATATGGCCGAGGCCTTGCGCCCTGCCCTTGCCGGATTGCTGATCCAGCAGGTCGCACCTTTGAACCAGCCATTGCCAGTTATTACGCTTAATTCCGATCTGGAACATATGCTGATTTCAATGGCGCGTCAGAGTGGCGATCAGGGTCTGGTGCTTGATAACAGCCTCGCGCAGCAGCTTCTGCAAAGTATTTCGGCAGCGAATGAAACACTGGCATCACAGGACAAGCAAGCCGTGATCGTTGTGTCACCTGCAATCCGCAGGGAGTTTTCGGCGATTGTCCGTCAGCATATCGACGACATGGTTGTGCTGGCCTTCACCGAACTGCCAGAAACAAGAAAGATTGATGTCGTTGCGACTGTAAGCGGCGAAGCAAGCGAATAATAAACAGACTCTGGTCTGAACAGATTTGACTATGAAAGGATAAAATAATGGCAACCATAACTGTATCAGCAACAGATACCGCAGCCGCAATGGATGAAATTTTCCAGAAGCTCGGAGATGACGCATTAATCCTGGAAACAGCAAATCGAAATGGCAAGATCGAAATGGTAGCGACAAATGACGCGGCGCATCGTGTCAAGGTCAAGCCATCCAAAACGCCAAAGAAAGCACCTGCCTTTACCGAGCTTTTTGATCAGAAACTGGTGCAAGAGGGCAATAGTGGCAAACAAATTGGCGAGGATGACATTACCGCTGATTTTGCTTTGAAAGCGCTGGCAAAAAGCCAAAGTGACGAGGCATCAGCACCATCTGATATAGCCGCATTGCGCAAAGATATGGCAATCCTGAAATCGATGATGACAGGCATGATGATTACCGATGAAAACGGCCTAAGCGAAAAGCTGGGGCATAGTACAACGGTAAAGCTTCGTCAGGCCGGATTTACACCAGACATCGTAAATGAACTGCAACATGCCTATGAAGGTCAGGCCTATGAAAAGGCACGGCTTAGCTTCATGCATGAACTGGCACGCCAGCTTGTACGCCCGCATGCAGAGGATCTGTTTGAAGCACGTTTAATATGCGTGGTTGGTTCGAGTGGTAGCGGCAAGACAACGCTGGCGACCAAAATTGCAGCGCATTGCAAGGAAAATGGCATTGCCAACAATATGATACTGGGTACTGTGACAGCCGAAAGGCTGGCTGGCGAGACAATCAAGGATCATGCGCGGCTGATGAATATGCCATCGGTAGATTTCCCGCTGGCGGAACTGCCTATTCGGGTCAAGGAAACAAGTCGCCGCATGATTATGGATGTATCGGCTCAGCCTGACCAGGCCGTGGCCGCCATTCGTAAAGCCACCGCCGCGCTTGACCCCGCCAGAGTGGCTGTCATTCAGGCCATTCCGGGCGGCAGTAGCGGCGTGATGATCCAACATCAATGCAAATTATATAAACAATTGTCACCGACTATTGCTCTGACCAAGCTGGACGAGTGCGAAGCCACGCCGCCAGAACTGTGTAGCCTGCTGACGCATGGCAATGGTATCGGGCTATTGACTGGCACAAAGTCCATTGTTGGTGGAATTGCCATTGCTACAGACGCAATATTAGCGCAATATTTAAAAGAGAACTGCTAATGAAAGCGCTAATGTATTTACTTTTGTCCGAAATGGGCACGTTTGTTTTTTCTAAGCCGGAGTGTTCCTGACATGGCATCTTCAATTGCAGTTGCAAGTGGTAAAGGCGGCGTTGGTAAAACCAACATCGCTGTCAATCTTAGCCTTACCCTGTCACGAATGGGGAAAAAGGTTACCTTGCTGGACGCCGATTTCGGCATGGCCAACGCCCATATTCTGCTGGGTGTAAATCCGAAGAATTATATCAGTGACGCCATTAACGGCACAGTGCCGCTGGCTGATACAGTTTGTCCAGGACCTTTGGGGATGAATTTTCTGTCAGGGGGAAGCGGTTTGCTGGATATGCTGAATCTGGACAAGAAAACGCGTTATGAAACCATCCGGCTGATGGATAATCTGGAGCCAAAACCAGATGTTCTGGTCGCAGACGTACCCGCAGGTGCGTCAGATAACTCGATTGCCTTTGTGGCGGCGGCTGACCGCGTTGTGGTGGTTCTGGTCGGGGAACCGACAAGCTTTCTTGATGCCTATTCGCTGATTAAAGCGGCTAATCTGGAAGCAGGTGTGCAGAATTTCTCGATTGTCGTGAATATGGTGACTGGCAAAGGCCAGGCACAAGCACATTTTGCCAAATTCCAAAACATCGTGTACCGTTTTCTGGATGTTAAGTTAGAGTTAGCTGGGTATTTACCGTTGTCAAACCGGATCAGAAAATCGATCGTCGAACGCCGCCCGATCAGCCTTGGCGACAAAAATCTACCTGAAAATCTGGCTTTGCAAAGCCTGTCAAAAGCCGTTATTGACGCCACACCCAATCAGGCCAATGGCATCCGCTATTTCAATGACGCGCCAAGCATGGTAGGAGCATAACCCATGAAATCCGGCTATGCGGAACAAAAACCCGATGTTGAAGGCCTGATCCGCGATCATATGGAACTGGTGCGCCAGATCGCATGGCATATTCATGGCCGGGTTCACGCGTCTGCCGAAATTGAGGATCTGGTCCAGATTGGCTATTACGGGCTGGTTATGGCAGCACAGAATTATTCGGTGCAGGAAGGAGCAACCTTTAGCTCTTATGCCAGCATCCGTATTCGTGGCAGCATTGTCGATCATCTGCGCAAAAATTCAAATCTGTGCCGCACGACGATCCAGATGCAAAAAAAGGCACGTCAATCCGAGGAAATTCTGCGTCAGAAACTGGGGCGCGACCCGTCAATTGACGAAGTGGCGAGCGATCTGGAAATTGAACCGGATGAAATGCGCGAATGGGAACAAGCCTTTCAGGCTAATGTGCATCAGTCGCTGGATAATGTGTATGACGAATTTTCCATCTGGTTTGTATCAAATGAAAACACACCAGAAGAAAATATCAGCGATAGCGAATTGCGCGAGGTTCTGAAAGAGGCGCTGACCACCCTGCCCGAACGCGAAGCTCTGGTGATCCAGCTTTATTATGTAGAAGAGCTGAATGTATATGAGATTGCCGAAATTCTGGACGTGACGACCGGACGTGTATCACAAATCAAGAAAGCGGCTATTGCACGGCTACGTGGCTTTATGGATCAGGTGAACGAGCAGGAAGCCATAAGTGGCTGATGCCCGCAATACCATGTGGCACCAAACCGACCAGATCAACATGTCGGTGCAAATGGCCGATATATCCCTTGATGGGTTTGCCGCGGCACCAACGCTGAAAATCAACTGTAATCTGAAGAATATTGCGCGTGGCCAGTGCGCCGTGACCATCCGGCCTGTTGAAGATGGCCATGATGATGGCGCAAAGGCAGCTAGCGGAGAGTTGCATATATTTGTCGACCGCCCGCTTATGACCGCCGAATTAAGCGTATCAGACAGCTATTTTGACCGGCTAACGCATTATATGAATCGTGGTAATAACCGCCCCATGGAACTGGTTCTGACACTTGCAACCGAGCTGGCTGTCAGCATTGATGGCGATTTGCGGATCGATGAAGAGACGATCGTCACCATAAATGACTTATCGGTAAATATACCGGTAAAATAATCAGTTAGGTACCTAGTCTAGAGAAATCTCTGAACGATATCTGCATCAGCCTGAAGCATGCGTGACGAGGCTGAATAGGCTTGCTGTGCCCGTATCATGCTGGTCAGCTCGTCATTGATTTTCACATTAGACACTTCAAGGTTGCCACTGAGCACATCACCGAAATTACCCTGACTGGCCGCGCCAATCTCCGGAGCGCCAGACTTGGCATTCATGATAAATTGCCCATTGCCTTTTGAGGTCAGATCAGCCTCGTTCCGAAAACGCGCCATAGCAATAGTGCCGCGATTTACCACCGAGCCATTGCCCCGTGTCATCGGACCTGCGTAGGTTGCCTTGATCTGGCCATCAACGCCAATCGTTACCGAGGTTAGCAGCTCTTCGGCTTCAGGCGCGCCATTTTCATCCGGATTAAGCCGTAATGGCAGACGCAACGGATCACCATCAAGGCCAATCAGAAAATGACCCTCGGTGTTAACGATAAACCCATTTTCATCAAGCTGCATCGAACCATCACGCGTAAAACGCAATTCATTACCCGCATCCGGCGGGGCGACGATGAACATGCCTTCGCCCGCAACGGCAAGGTCTAGCTCGCTGCCGCTTGTCTTGAAGGCGCCCTGGGCATGATTGCGGCGTGCCGAGTCAAAAACCGTGCCCATGCCGATCTGGGTGGCGGCGCGCTTTTCACCGGCAATGCCGTACACATCCTGAAATTGCGACGATGAACGCTTAAATCCATTGGTATTGGCATTGGCAATATTGTTGGAAATAAGGTTTATTTCCTTGCTGGCTGCGGCAATACCCGACCTGATAATAGCTAACATTTTGACCCTCGCTCATGTAATTCAAAGCTGATCTATTCAATTTCTGTGCCGAAATGCGTGATGTTGATATTTTTATCACACGGACGGGTTTTTTCACTGCAGACAGCGTCTAAGATGCTAAATCAGTTGCCATTTTGCAATTTTCAGGCATCATATGAATATTATCTAAATTACCAGTCCTATGTTCATTCGGGTGCCATGAGTACAAATCCACCAAATGCTCTCATTACTGTGCCTAAAGCCAACCCGCCCGCACGGCGCGATAATAATGGCGGCAATGGCTTTCGTCTGGTGAATGGCGACGTGCATCTGGGCAATCGCAAGGATGTGCAGAAACGCCTGCCTGACATTCTGGGCAAAGCGCTGGCGCTGATCTGGATTGATAAGGAATTCAATGACCAGTTCTCGCGTGATCCGCAAGGTACGCTGTCAAGCCATGGTGTTCATCTGCCTGAAAATATGGTGATTGAATTCCAGAAGCCCGGCACTGACCGCCCGCGTATCGTGGTCTATGAGCGCCGCCCCAATTCCAAATTCAAGCTTCGTGTATTCTATCTGCAACTCGTGATGATGGCAGGGCGGTAGATGGCTGGGCGCGTGATAACATTCTGCACCAGAACGCTTGCCTGTCTGCTGGTGATGCTGACCCTGTCTGCACAAAGCAGTCTGGCAACTGACAATGCCACGGCCAGCGATGCTGATCTGACCAGTGACGCGGCATTCAACAAGGCTGTGCAAGCCGTCAAACAGAAAAATTATGCCGATGCCGTGACCATTTTTGAAGCACAGGCAGAAGCCTCGCAACATGATGCGCAATATAATCTTGCGGTTTTACTACATGCGGGCAAAGGCCGCCCGCAAAATTTCCAGCAAGCGCTGATCTGGGCCTGGTCGGCGGTACTTGGCGGCATTGAAGAAGCCATCGAACTGGCCGATGAACTGACAGATATGATACCCGAAAAAGCACTGGAGGAAGCGCGCGATAGCCTGCGTGACAAATTACAGAAGCGGATCGATGATGGTGATCGCACTGCTGTCATGCAATTTGCGTCCTATCATGAGCTACTGCTTGAAGAAGCCGACTTTGAAACCGCCTATGTGTGGTACTCGATTGCCGCCGCCATTGGCGAAGAAGGCAGCATCGAAGCCCGCGATGATGCGCAAGGCAAAGTCGACGATGAAGAAATCGTCAAACTGCAACTTAAGGCTGGCACAATTTTTGAAGGTCTAACGTTCAAGAACTAGCCATCGATAATCGCTGGCTGTTTGAAAGGAGACAAAAATGCAGGTAAAAGTTCACTGGATTATTGACGGTGTTGCCGAAATGGAAGCCGAGTCATTCGAGGCGGCCGAAAAGCATATTGAAGAGACAATCCGCGGTCTGATCAGCGATAAGCCGGAACTGCTAGACAAGCTTGGCGCCCGCGCGATCCAGGGTAAAGCCTATCTACCCGGCTCCGAAGATGATGTCGACAACGCCGACAGCACCGAAGCGTAGCAATATGATGCGCGCTGTTTATACGTCCCTGATCGCAATGGTTCTGGCGGCTGGCCTTGTCAGCTCAGCATTTGCAATCGGCAAGACATATGTGCCGCGCAATGATGACAATGAGCAGACAAAGATGGAAATTTGCCGCCTCATGAAGGTCGAACGTGACCCTGAGGAAGGCACGAAATGTATTTATCAACGGCAAAGTCGCGGTCAGCCTGCACAGATTTCAAATGACAGCCCGACAGCATATTGTCAGAGAACATTCATGTGCAAGCGTGAATAGGCTTAGTTCTGAATATGCTTTTTAGCCTCTGCCGCTAAATTCCGCACCTCGCTTGCGGCAGCCACTTTATTATGCGTGGCAAATTCTTCATGGTTTTCAGATAGATGTGGCAGATCATATAAATAGTTGACCATCAGCCCCGCCGATTGCTGCCGCCCCTTTGAAGATATGTCAGCGTCAGCATGAATGGCTTGCACCCTTGCCCCGTTATTCAGGTGAAACCGTGCAACGGGATCGACGGGACGATTATCGGATCGTTTGGCATTGAGCAGATAATGGGCGGCTATACGCCGCAAATCATCTGGCTCCAGACTGTCCAGCTGGATGTTGAGACCCGCACACCAACGCACAAAACCCGGAATTGGCGACAAGGTTATAAAAACCGAAAGATCAGGCAGTTCCCGCGACAGGGTCTGAACAACGGTCTTGATAAGCGAATTACCAAATGAAATACCGGCCAAGCCTTGCTGGCAATTCGAGATCGAATAAAAGGTAGCGGTACTGGCGGCATCGGCGCTTATAGACTTGCGATCATCAGACAGTATGACCTGAATCGAATTCGATACCGAATCTGTCAATGCCACCTGCACAAAGATTAGAGGCTCATCCGGCATCGAAGGATGGAAGAAAGCAAAACAACGGCGGTCTTCAGGTTGCAAGCGACGACGCAAATCATCCCAGCTATCGATTTCATGGACAGCTTCATAGGCAATGATCTTTTCAAGGATATGCGCCGGACTGGTCCAGTTTATTGGCCGGATCACCAGAAATCCGCGATTAAACCAGCTTAGAAACAAGTTTTTGAAATCATGATCGACAATGGCAATATCGGGATTGTCTTTTGCCAGACGCAGCAAATCCTGTCGCATGGCAACCAGCTGTGCGGTGGCGCCGGATACCTGATTTAGGCGGCGCACAAGTTCCAGCCGCGGCGGGTCAACCGCATGCATGAAAGCGGCATAGGTTTTTTTATCGGGGTTTTGCTGATAGGCCGTTAAAGCTGTTTTTGCAGATTCTGCATCGAGATCGAATTCATCACGAAGCTGAAAAAAGAAAGCCAGCTTATCCGCATCATCAAGCGCGGCATAGCTGTTCAGAACGGCCTGAGCCAGAGTTGCTCCTGATACCTCACCTTTGCTGGTCAGCAACTCGCGGCATAGCTTGTCTATAGGTAGCTGTTTCCGGCCTGATAGCTTGCCAAGACTGGAAGCACGTTCAAATAATGTAGACAGAAGATCGGCGAAATAACTCATATCACCACCCAATATATTGTCTTAATTGTTATTTTAACGTGATTTAAATTAACAAACTATATCAAGTAGCGACGGCGTTTTAGTTACATATTAAATGATTTATAGTGGTTTAATTATCTGCAGTTGCCGCTGATTTTCTTATCTCTGCCCTTCTCTGGGCTAGCATTTGGTTGCGCTTTTCATTTTCTTCTTTGCTTTTCTTGGCCTCTGCCTGTCTTGCCTCTTCCTCCTTGGCAAGTTTCTCAAAGATGGCCATAGCTTCATCAGATTTCAAATTATGTATTGTGCCGTTTTTCACCTGATCATGTGACCACATCCAGCTTTTATTAAATTCATATTTCAATGCCATGAATTCAAAAACACGGGCATTTGCATTTTTCTGGCGCAGTCTTTTGATATCAAAATGGCGCTTATCAACAAGGATTTTTTCGTAAAGTTCATCAATGGCTTCTTTTGGCCCTTCTAAAAATTGAAAATAGAAATCGGCACGACAGATCAGACAACCAGTAATTTTTGATTCAACATTATTCTCTTTTGATGAACGAAGAATGTTTTTTAATATTCCATTAGTAAAATCAGTCGGTCTTGACACATAAATAAGCTGTTTTACTTTTTCGGTCTTCTTTGGCTTCTTT